>CAYVPO010000067.1:0-17409 GCA_964453825.1 uncultured Holophagales bacterium | reverse complement strand
CGAGGGCGTCGCCGACGGCGCGGAGCTGCGCCCCGGCGTCGGCCTCGCGGGCCCGCGCGGCGTCGCGTGCGGCGTCGATCCTCCCTCCTGCGAAGAGGGGCCACGTCAGCCGGACGTCCGCCCGCTCGTAGAGGTCGTCCTGGACGTCCAGCGTGAACGGCGGGACGAGGGCGGAGGGGACCGCGGGATGGAGCGACAGGATCACCTTCCGGATCGGGTCGAGGTCGAACGTGATCGGGTCGTCGATCCGCGTGACCCTCGCGCTCGCCTCGAGCTTCGGCCAGCGGAGGGCGTCGGCGGCGCCGACCTCGGCCTGCCGCTCCCGCAGCTCGTGCCCGGCCGCCTTCAGCGCCTCGTGGGCGGAGCGGACGCGCTCCTGCGCTTCGGGGAGCGAGAGGTCGCGCCCCGCGGCGCGGTGTCCGGTGAGGCAGACGATCAGGACGGCCGCGACGCGCGCCGTCTCGTTTGTGAGGAAGCGGGGGAGCCGGGGACGCCTCGTCAAGAGCGGAACTCCTCGAGCGAAGCGATCGGGCGCCGCGAGGCGCCGTCGCCCCGCCGGCGAAGGATCATACGCGCGAAGGAGGATGATGCGTCGGGCCGGACCGTCCCGAAGGGACGCCGCGAGCCCGGTGCTTCGGGCGTCTCGCCGGGAGGGGATTCCTGCGGAGGACCCTCATCCGCCCCCGAACGTGACGGATCGCAACTCGCTCGGAAGGGGTTCGCGGAAAGTCCGAAGGTCCGCCTCGATCCGGGAAAGGGGGAGGGTCGTCATCCGCTCGAGGAGCGGGCCATGGAGGACGGCGCCCGAGAAGCCCGCGGCGACGAAAGAGCGGAACTTGTCGAAGCGCCCGGGCCGGCCACCGTTCCAGAAGTACCGCGCGAGCCTTCTCGCATCCCTCCGAAGCAGCGCCCCCCGGGCGTCGTCCGCGAAGAGCTCCCGTCCGGCGCCCAGGATCGTCGCGATCGGGAGCGGCTCGTCACCGGGCGTCTGCGGGTGGCTTCGGCTCCGGAAGAGAGGCTCCTGGTTGCCAGGCCCCTTCTCGCCGATCGCGGCGAACGAATCGGCGATTCCCTCCTCGAGCCACGGAGGAACGGCGCTCCCGAGGAGCTGGACGGCGTAGAGGTGCCCGGCCTGATGCAGGGCACGGCGAACGGTGGCGTCCGGGTCGCCCGGGACGATCGCCGCCGTGACCACGCCGTTCCGGATTCGCCCGCAGGCGAGGGGATCGAGGGCTCGGGCGTCCTCCTTCCGCGCGAAGAGGTAGAGGACCTGTCCCGAATATGCCCTGGACGACAGCTTCCACCAGGTCTCGAATCTCGGCGGGGCCTTGTCGATCACCTGGCGGATCCGGGTGAGGAGCGCCTCGTCCTCGAGATCGGTCCGGAGCTGCCAGCGATCCGCGATGAGCTCTCGACCGAGTCCGCTCGGGAAGACTGCGCCGTAGCGGAAGGGATCCCCGGGAGCGGGGGCGGCATCGGACGGCGGAGCGGGATTGCGCCTCCCCTCGAAGAGGGGCGTCGGCGGGCCCGGCCTCACCCAGCCCTTCCGACCCGCGTAGCGGACGAGGATCCAGCCGTCGCGCTTCGCCTCTGGCACGACCTCGAGCGATTCCTCGACGACCGCGATCGAGATCGAGGATGCGTCGGGCTCGAGGTGGAGCCTCGCTCCCTCGGGGAGGAGGACGGACGACGCCGCGGCGAGGAGGAGCGAGGCGGGGACGAGGAGTTGAGTGCTCACAGCCCGCGGATCTGGCCCTCGGCGGCGGAGGACACTTCGACCTTCGACGGGTCGACGCGTCCTTCGAGCCAGATCACGCGCTGGGAGGCGAGGTCCTCGCGGAGGGCACGGAAGGCGGCGCGGAGCCCCCGTTTCGTCGTGACGTCGAGGCCCTCGGGCCAGCCCGGCGCGACGGGGGTCTCCGGAGGGGCGAGCCGCCAGACGTGGAGAGGGACCCTCAGGCGCGCGAGGTAGCGGGCCGCCCGTCCGGCGTCGAAGTCGCTCGTCTCCAGACCCCCGCGGCCGAGGAGGAGGACGACGGCCCGGCGCCGCTCGCGGCGTGTCGCACTGAGCCCGGAGAGGGCGACGGCCTCGGCGATGCGTGGGAGCGAGGCGCTTGGCCTAAACGCCGCTCGACGGCTGACCTCGAGGAACGGACCGTCGTTCGGGGTGAAGTCCTCGGAGATGGGGAAGATCCTCGTTCCCGCGACTGTGCCCGGAACCGGCTGCGGGGCCGGGGAGATGAACCGGTAGATCGTGCCGCGGGCGAGCTCGCTCGGCGGCGACGGGCTCTTCCGAATGAGCCTCGTGCCGTCTCCGGCCAGCCGTTCGAGCTCCTCGAATGCGAGACCCGACCGAACGAAGACGACGTCGGCAGTCCCTTCCTCGACGGCGGCGACGGCGAGGTCGCGCCCGTCGACCCGGAACCAGCCCCGGAGCCGGGCCGGGTCTGGGAGTCTCTTCCTCTTGCCGGAGAGCCGGACCGGTAAGGCGGTCAGCTCGCGCTCGACGTCCTCCCTTGCCTCGCCGCCGAGGCTCGCGACGGCCGTGGCGATGACGCCCCCGTCGAACGTCAGGTCGGCGAGGAGAACGTGGGAGGCGCTGCCCGAGTAGGCAGGAACCCGGATCCGGGAGGGATCGGGCGCGTCGATCGGTATCCCGTCGAACGAGGCGTCGATCGCCTTCGGCTTTGGACTCGTCGGACAGCTCCAGACGAGGCGTGCGTTCGTCGCCCTCCCGGCGGCGTCGCGTTCGAGGACGAATCGCGCCTCGGCGTAGTCCTTTGCTCGGTTGATCCACTGCCGGACCTCCCCGAGACGGGCGCCGTCCGCCCCCCGTGCGACCGCGACCATCTCGCGGGGCGCGATCTCGTGTCCGAGGTCGATCTCCGCCTTCCAGGGGGGGCCGATCTCTCCGGCGAGCGTCCCGTCGACGTACAGCTCGATTCGCGCGACGTCCGGGCCCGCCGAGAACTCGACCGGCCAGACCCCGTACGCAATTCCGAGGATCAGGGTGACGAAGGAAATCATGCTCCGCTCCCGCACGCCGGTAAGCAAGACGTGTGCGAAGGACGACGTCCTTCCGGAAGGACGTCGTCCTCCTCGAAGCGGGGCGCCGCCCTCACCCGGCGACGGCGACCGTGGGGAGAAGCCCCTGGAGCGCCTCGGCGGTGATCCCCTCGTGCGAGTCGTGCCACGCGACACGCCCGCTCTCGAGGAGGATCGCCTGTGGCGACTCGTGGCGGACGCCGGTCCGCGCCGCGACGGCGCCCGAGAGCGCCCGCTGCTCCACGACGTGAACGACGTAGACGACGGCCTCCGGATGCGCCTTCCGGAAGGCCGCCACCTCGCGCCAGGCCGCCGAGCTGACGGGGCATCGGGTCGAATGCTTGAAGACGAGAGCCCACGGCTCCCCGAACGCTCGTTCGAGCTCCTCGGCATCCCGGACAGGCTGCATGAACTCCTCCGCGGGAGAGGTCCCGCGCGCCGGTTCTAGGCCGGAGGGGGCGAACGGTCAAGCGATCTCTCCGGCGGCGGCGCCCAACGACGTTCTCGCGCGCGCGGGCGGCGTGAGGCAAGATGAGAGGTCCGACACGTCGCCGGAGACGCGCCGTCGCAGCGGGCGAGGGCGCTCGGCCCGCGTAAGGCCCGAGCGGCACCGTCGGTTCGAGGGGAGAGAGCGCAGATGTGCGGCATCGTTTCGGTCTGTCACGGACGAGAGGTGCCCGGCCTCGGCCACGAGGCGGGGGAGCTGCTGAAGCGCCTGGAGTACCGGGGGTACGACTCGACGGGCGCGGCCTTCGTCCGCGCCGACCGGAGCGTGAAGCTCCTCAAGAAGGTGGGGGCCCCGAGCCGGGTCGTTCCGGAGCTCGGGATCGACCAGGAAGCGGGGCAGCGGTTCGTCGGACAGGTCCGGTGGGCGACCTACGGGGCCGTCACGGACGCGAACGCCCAGCCGCACCACGTGAGGTGCCGCGTCGAGCTCGTCGGCGCCCACAACGGCAACATCTCGAGCACCGACACGCTCCGGCCGCGGCTCTCCGCGGGCGGGCACGACGTCGTCTCCGACAACGACGGAGAGGCGCTCACCCACCTCGCGGAGGATGCCTTCGCCGATGGCCTCGCCGACCCGGCGCAGCGCCTCGCCGCGGGCCGGGCGGCGCTCGCGGTGGCCGGACTGGACGTCGCCGTCCCCGACCGGGCCCTCGTCCTGATCGAGGCCGCGCGCCGGGCCGACGCCGGGGTCGAGGGCTCGTACGCGGCCGCCTACGCCGACCCGGCCTCGGAAGGGATCGTCGCGGTGAAGTCCGGGTCGTCCCTCTACGCCGGTATCGGGTCGGACGAGACGGGAGACCTCGTCCTCGTCTCGAGCGACCTGACGTCGGTTCTCTCGCGGACCCGGATGCTCGTCCCGCTCGCCGAGGGGGAGGGGATCTGGTTCACCGAAAGGGCGTACGTCGTCTTCCCGCTCGCGGGCCCGATCGCGTTCGCCGCGCCGAGGCCCCGGCGCTCGAAGCTGAACGTGAGGGACACCGGCCTCCGGCCGCCGTTCGCCTACTTCATGGACCAGGAGATCGCCTCCTCGTCCGAGAACCTCGAGGAGATCGCCCGCTCCTACTTCCGGACGCCGGAGACGGAAGGCCTCTTCGCCGCGTTCGAGGACCGCGTCGACCTCTGCAAGGCGCTCGTCGAGAAGCTCCTGAAGCTCTACGGCGCCCCCGACGAGGCGGGCCTCGGCCGCGGCTTCCGGGACCTCCTCGCGGAGCCGCTCCTGACGGAGCTCGCCTCCCGGGTCCGCGCGCACCGGGAGCTCCTCGTCTCCTGCGGTGCGTTCGTCTCCGACGAGAAGGCGCTCCTCGATTTCGTCCTCGTCTGGAAGAAGCGGAGGCGCGTCACGGCCCTTCTCCAGGAGCTCGTCTCGGCGATCCGCGCGACCCAGAAGGAAGGGGGGCGGGTCTTCCTCGTCGCCTCGGGGACCTCCTACCACGCCGCGCTGACGGCCGGCTACTTCTTCAACACGCTCGCCGGGGTCGCCGTCTTCCCGTGCAATCCCGGGACGTTCCGCTCCCTCTACCTGAACTCCCTGAAGCCGGAGGACCTCCTGATCGGCATCTCGCAGTCGGGGGAGACGAAGGACCTCGTCGACGTCTTCCAGGACGTCCGGGCCCGCGTCCCCGCCCTGCGTCGCGTCTCGCTCGTCAACAACGAGAACAGCCGGATCCCGCAGGAGCTCTCGGAGTTCTACCTCCCGATCCTCTGCGGGCCGGAGATCGCGGTGGCCGCGACGAAGAGCTTCCTGAACCAGGTCGCCGTGCTGTACGTCGTCGCGGCGTCCTTCTCGCTCAACGAACGTCGAATCGTCGAGAAGCTCTCGGCGGCCCGCGCGCTCGTAACGGAGACGCTCCGCCGCTGCGAGGCGGACGTGGAGGAGGCGGCCGAGCGCCTCTACCTGGAGCCGAGCCTCCACATCCTCGGCACCGGCCTGATCGGCCTCGCGCGCGAAGGGGCGCTCAAGATCCGGGAGGTCGTCCTGAACCACGCCGAGGGGTACGACGCGGCGGAGTTCAAGCACGGGCCGAACACGATCCTGGGGAAGAACACGCTCTTTTCGATCCACGACCTCGCCGGCGTCCTCGAGGCGTGGGAGGAGCGCCGTGGCGCGGGGGCGTTCCCCGGCGGGCTCGAGGCCCTGCGGCTCCACCCGGAGCTCGTGGAGCGGCACTTCTCGAACTACCCGCTCCTCTTCGTCTGCCCGCCCGAGGAGCGCGACGTGAGGATCACGGTGAGCCAGATCCACACGCACAAGATCCGGGGCGCCGACGTCCTCGTCGTCTCCGAGCCGAACGAGGATCTCGCCCGGGCCGCGGCGGGGCGGCCCGCGGGGGACGGGCGCTACTGGTCGAAGGGGATCGAGGTCCCGCCGTCCGGCGACCCCGCGCTCTTCGTCTTCGCCGCGAGCGTCGTCCTCCAGCGGCTCGCGTTCCGGATGTCGGTGAAGAAGATGGAGTACCTCGACCGCCTCCGGGTCGCGGACCACGGCGTCCACCCCGACGCCCCGAAGAACGTCTCGAAGTCGATCACGGTCGACTGACGACGCCCGCGGCGCCGGCCGCCTTCCGGACGGCCTGGACGAGGTCGTCCAGCTTCTGCAGGAAACGCGAGCGGTCCCGGGCCTCGAACGGGGCCGGGCCGCCGGTGATGGCTCCCGAGTCGCGGAGATAGGCCATCAGCTCGCGGTTCGACAGGGCGTCGCCGATCGACTCTTCCGTGAAGACCCGTCCTTTCGGGTCCAGCACACGCGCACCCTTCGCGAGGCAGAGCGAAGCGAGCGGGATGTCCGACGTCACGGCGATGTCGCTCTCCGTCACGCGCTCGGCGATCCAGGCGTCGGCCGCGTCGAAGTGACCGGACACGACGACCATCTCGACGAGCGGGTCGTCGGGAACGCGTATGCGTCCGTTCGAGACGACGAAGACCCTGAGTCCGTAGCGCTTCGCGACGCGGTAGACCTCGTCCTTCACGGGGCACGCGTCGGCGTCGACGTAGATCCGGATCAACGAAAGGCCTGTCGCCGCGCTCCGGGAGGCCTACGCCGCCGCCTCCCGGTCCTTGAGCTGGAGCGCGTAGAGGCGGGCGTAGAGGCCCCCCTTCTCGAGGAGCTCGGCGTGCGTCCCCGACTCGCGCACCTCGCCGTGGGAGAGGACGAGGATCCGGTCGGCCCCGACGATCGTGGACAGGCGGTGGGCGACGACGACGGACGTGCGGCCCGAGAGGAGCCGGTCGACGGCCTTCTCGATGACGGCTTCCGTCTCGGGGTCGACGCTGGAGGTCGCCTCGTCGAGGATCAGGATGCGCGGGTCGCGCGCGAGGGCGCGGGCGAAGGAAACGAGCTGCTTCTCGCCGACGGAGAGGCCGCCCCCGCGCTCCGTCAGCCGGGTGTCGAGGCCGTCGGGGAGGCGGTCGAGGAGAGGGCCGAGGCCGACGTCGCGGCAGGCGCGCTCGACCGTCTCGCGCGGCATCGACGGGTCGAAGAACGCCACGTTCTCGGCGATCGTCCCGGTGAAGAGGAACGTGTCCTGCAGGACGATTCCGAAGCCGTCGCGGAACTCCGTCGGGGCGAATTCCCTCACGTCGTGCCCGTCGACGCGGACGGCGCCGCCGGTCACGTCGTAGAACCGGAGCAGCAGGCTCACGATCGTCGACTTGCCGGAGCCGGTCGCCCCGACGAGGGCGATCGTCTCGCCGGGCTCGGCACGGAACGAGACCCCCTTCAGGACCTCCTCGCCCGGCGCGTAGGCGAAGCGGACGGCCTCGAAGCCGATCTCGCCGCGGAGCGGGCGGCGGACGGGGCGGGGAGAAGGCGGAGCCGCGACGTTCGGGGTCTCGTCGAGGAGCTGGAAGATCCGCTCCGAGGAGGCCATCGCGGCCTGAAGGATGTTGTACTTCTCCGAGAGGTCCATGAGCGGCCGGTAGAACCGCTTCGAGTACTGGAGGAACGTGACGACGGCGCCGATCGTCATCGTCCCTCGGATCACCTCGCCGCCGCCCCACCAGAGGATCGCCGCCATGCCGACGGCCGAGAGGAAGTCGAGGGCCGGGTAGAAGACCGCGTAGTAGAAGATCGACTCGAGGTTCGCTTCGCGGTGCTCGTCGTTCACCGCGCGGAACGCCGCGCGCGCGGGCGCCTCGCGTCGGAAGAGCTGGACGACGGCGATGCCGGAGAGGTGCTCCTGGAGGAACGAGTTCACCTTCGCGATCCGCACGCGGACTTTCCGGTAGGTGTCGCGCGCCCCCTTCCGGAACCAGTTCGTCACGAGCGCCATCGGGACGAGGACGCCGAGCGTGATCGTCGCGAGCGTCGGGTCGAGGGCGTAGAGGACGGCGACGATCCCGAAGAGGACGGCGAGGTCGCCGAGGAGCGAGACGAAGCCCGAGGTGAAGAGCTCGTTCAGGGCATCGACGTCGGTCGTCAGCCGCGTCATGAGCCGGCCGACGGGCGTCCGGTCGTAGAGCGCGACGTCGGAGCGCTGGAGGTGCCCGAAGATCCGGGTCCGGAGGTCGTACATCACCCCCTGCCCCATTCGTGACGTCCACTCGACCATGAGGAACATGAGGCCGAACGTCGCGAGGACGGAAAAGAGGTAGAGGCCCGCGATCGCGTCGAGAGCCCGCGAGCCGCCCGCCGGCAGGCCGAGCGCCCCGAGGAGGCGCGCGACGAAGGCGGCTCCCCCCGCGGCCTCCGCCTGCGGCGTGAAGACGAGGTCGATGGCGGCACCGGTCAGGAGCGGACCGGCCAGCTGCGCGGCCGACTCGAGGAAGAGGACGACGAGGGCGCCCCCGGCGTAGCCCTTGTAGGGGAGCGCGAGGGCGAAGAGGCGCCGGAGGAGGCCGCGGTCGAAGCCGCGCCCCTGGCCTTCGTCCTCGGGGAGGGGAGCGCTCATCGCTACGCGGCCTCCACTTCTTCGGAGAGACGCTGCCGCTCGGCGAGCTCGGCGTAGAGGCCTCCCGCGAGGAGGAGCTCCTCGTGGGTCCCCGTCTCCACGACGCGACCCTTCTCGAGAACCACGACGACGTCGGCGTGCTGGATCGTCGAGAGGCGGTGGGAGACGAGGAAGATCGTCCGCGTCCCGGAGCGGGCCTTCACCGCCTCGAGTATCCGCTCCTCCGTCTCCGTGTCGACGGCGGAGAAGGCGTCGTCCAGGACGAGGAACGGGGCGTCGGCGAGGAGGGCGCGGGCGAGGGCGGTGCGCTGCTTCTGGCCTCCTGAGAGCGTGATCCCGCGCTCGCCCACGATCGTGTCGAGCCCCTTCGGGAAGGTCGCGAGGTCGGGCCCGAGGCCGGCCTCGAGGGCGACCCGCTCGACCTCCTCCCGCGTGGCCCCCGGTCGCCCCATCGCGACGTTCGCGGCGAGCGTGTCGGAGAAGAGGAACGTCTCCTGCGGGACGGCGACGAGCGTCCGGCGCAGGAGCGGGAGCGGGATCTCGCGCAGGTCGCGGCCGCCGAGGCGGATGGCTCCGAACGGCGGCTCCTCGAGGCGCAGGAGGAGCTGCAGGAAGGTCGACTTGCCGGAGCCGGTCCGCCCCACGAGGGCGACGGTCGTCCCGGGCTCGACGGTGAACGAAACGTCCCGGAGGACGGGCGATCCGCCGTCGTACCCGAACGTCAGCCCCTTCACCTCGAGGAGGCCGTCCGGGAGCGGGCCCTCGCCGCTCTCCTCGGGGAGCGGCTCGGCGGCCCAGAGCTCGGCCATCCGGTTCCAGGAGGCGGTCCCGCGCTGCCAGAGGTTCACGACCCAGCCGAGGGCGATCGCGGGCCAGACGAGCTCCATCAGGTAGAGGTTGAACTCGACGTACCGGGCGACCGTCAGCTCGCCCGCGAGGATCTGCCGGCCGCCGGCCCAGAGGATGATGGCGAAGCCGCTCCCGACGAGCGCCTGGAGGAGCGGGAAGTAGAGGGCGTTCAACCGCGCGAGGCGGAGGTTCCGGCGGCGCAGCTCGCGGTTCTTCGCGTCGAAGCGGGCCTCCTCGGTCGCCTCCCGCGCGAACGCTCGAACGAGCCGCGCCCCGCTGAAGTTCTCCTGGGCGCTCGCGGAGATCTCGCTGAAGAACTCCTGGATCGCCGTGAACCGCCGGTGCGTCACTTTTCCCATGCCGCTCGTCGCGACGACGACGAACGGGAGGACGGCGAGGGCGACGAGCGTCAGGGAGGGGGAGGCGAAGACCATGAGGGTCAGCGCGATCGAGCCGACGACGGCGGTGTTCGCCGCCTGCATGATCCCGGGTCCGACGAGCATCCGGACGGCGGAGAGGTCGTTCACGGCGCGGCTCATCACGTCTCCCACCCGGCTCTTCCGGTGCCACCGCGGCGGGAGCCGGAGGAGGTGGGCGAAGAGGTCCTCGCGCATCTCGAACTCGACGTCGCGCGAGGCGCCGATGATGATCCGGCGCGTGAAGAAGAAGAGGATCGCATCCGCCGCGGCGAGGGCGAGGATCGCGCCGCAGGCGACGGCGATCCGGCGCGGTGAGGGGTCGCTCTCGAGCGACTCCAGGACGTACCGGACGATCCGGGGCATCGCGAGGAAGAGGGCCGACGAGACCGCCATCGTGCCGAAGCCGGCGGCGTAGGCCCCGGGCCGTCGCGAAAAGTAGGAGAAGAAGCGAGCCGAGTCCTTCAAGGAGGAGGGATGTTACCCGTCCCTGGGCGACGCTCCCGAAGCTCGATGCAGGCCGGCTGGTATCCTCGCCCGCGACCCATCGTGACGACCGCGCTGCTCGAACGGATCTCCCTGTTCCGGTGCCTGAATCCGGCGGAAGCGAAGGCGCTCGCGCAGGTGTGCCGTCTCCAGGTCTGCGAGCGGGGGGAGACGGTCTTCGTCGAGGGGGCGCGGGCGAAGGAGATGTCGTTCGTCGCCCTCGGCACCCTCAAGATCGTCAAGGCGACCCCGACCCGGAGCGTCATCCTCCGGGTGGTCGGGGCCGGAAGCCCGGTCGGGATCGTCGCGGCGTGGGAAGGGCGACCCTATCCGGGCACGGCGATCGCCGTCGAGCCCTCGACGGTCGTCCACGTGCCCGAAAGGGAGTTCTTCGCCCTGTCCGACCGGCACCCCGAGATCCTCCGTCAGCTGCTGCAGCTGATGATGGCCCGGCAGGTGCAGCTCGGGCAGCGCGTCTCCGAGATGACCGGCCAGGTCGAGACGCGCATCGCGCAGGCCCTGCTCGACCTCGTCAGCTCTTCCGGAAAGGTCGAGGGAGCGAAGGCGGTGATCCACCTCCCCCTCACGCGTCAGGAGATCGCGGACCTCGCGGGAACGACCGTCGAGACGGCGATCCGGACGATGAGCCGCTGGGGCAAGGAGGGGATCGTCGTCACGGGCGAGGACGGCTTCGTGATCCCGGACGTCGCGCGGCTCCGGGCCGTGGTCGGCTGACGGCGCTTCCTCATCGCCACCGTCGCGACGGCCGAGGTGCACGGCCCCCTGAAGGCCCTCGCGAGGCGCTCGTCGTTGCGAGGGCTTCCGTGGAGGATTGGCGGCTCGTCGTCGCGACGCTCCTGCGGCTGCCGTAGGTCCGCGCCCTACTCCGCCCTCACGAAGACCGGGTCCGTCGAGGCGTTGTCGATGACGGTGACGTAGGCGTCGAACGGGTCGAAGCCGTCGACCCGCTCGATCGACGCCGAATAGCCCTCGCCTGTCCGCCCGAGAGGGTCTGCGAGGAGTCTCGTCCACTGGTGGAGCTGGCCGGGGCCGAGCGTCCGCTCGAGCGGAGTCCCGACGACGGCGCCCGCGGCGTCGCGGACGGTCACGCGCAGGGTGATCTGCGCCGACGGGTCGGCACCCGTCGCCCCGGCGTGAACGACGGCGAGGTTCGTCCGGAAGCGCGCGTTCTCGACGAGGCCGACGACCCGCTTCGTCCTCTTCGCCCGCTCGACGAACGGGTCGATTGCGGTGAAGCCGAGGCCGGTCCCGTTCGAGGCGGTCGTCCGGACGGAGGCGAAGCCGCTCGCGAAGTCGCGGAACGCGAACCGCACCGGGCCGTAGTCGTCGGCCTGGACGGAGGCGGGGGAGATCGAGCGAAAGTGGCCGACGGCGTTCGGCCAGAGGACGCCGAGGCCCGCCGCGAGGTTCAGGGTCTCGGTAACGACGTTCCCCGACTTCGCGGACGTGAACGTCACGTCCGCGATCGCCGGGCCGCCCGTCGTGTTCGTCAGCGCGAGCTCGGACGTGAAGCGCGTGTCGATCCCTCCGGCGTCGGTGATCACCGGCAGCGTCAGGTTCGAGGCGCGCTCCGACGGCGTGGCCCGGACGAACGCGGCGTCCTGGTTCGCGTTCGAGACGACGGTGGCGTAGGCGTCGTAGCCGGTGGCTCCGACCGAGAACGGGACGAAGACGACGGAGAACGTCTCGCCGACGGCGCCCGAGAAGGTGGCGAGAGGGGCGTCGAGCTGCTTCCACTGTCCGGGCGGTACCTGGAGCGTCGCCGTGCCGACGGCGGTCCCTGTGGCGTCGTCGTAGAAGTCGGCCGAGACGTCGAGCGTCGGGCAGGTCTCCTCGAGGCCGCAGAGGTTCGCGACCGCCACGTTCGTCCGGAACCCGGCGTTGTTCTTCAGGCCGTTCAGCGTCTTCCGGAAGACGCGCGCCTCGCGCGCCGCGTCGAGGGAGGTGAACCCGAGCCCCGTCGTCGACCCGTCGGGGAAGCGCG
Source organism: uncultured Holophagales bacterium (assembly GCA_964453825.1). Classification (GTDB taxonomy): domain Bacteria; phylum Acidobacteriota; class Thermoanaerobaculia; order UBA5066; family UBA5066; genus UBA5066. The sequence continues at coordinate 5,215 of CAYVPO010000067.1, read as the reverse complement.
TGTAGACCCGCGCCGCGAGGATTCCGGAGCCGTTCCGGAACCGGGCCGCGAGCGCGCCCGCCACGGTCTCGCCCGGCGGGAGCGAAGCCCCGCCCGGATCGCGGAACGTCTCGGCGACGTTCGGGAATATGCGTGTCGTCCCGGCGGGGAGGTCGATCGGGAGGTCATACGATGCGGCCGCGGTCGTGAGGGTCAGCAGGACGTCCCTCTCCCCGTCGAGGTTTGCCACCGTCACCTCCGTGAAGAAGTTCCGGGTCGGATCGTTCGGCCGGACCTCGACGGCGACCGGGAGGACCTGGCGCGTCGAGAACGGCGCACCGGCCGCGAGAGGAGTCCAGAGCTCGACCCCGTCCGTGGCGACGAGAAACGTGCCGGCCCCGGCCCACAGGAGGGAGCGGTACGCCTCGCCGCTCGTCGTGAAGAGCGCCCGGCCGGCGTTGAAGGGCGCCTGGAGCGTCCGGGCCGTGGACGACGCCGTCGAGTCCGACCGGGTCGTCGTCACGGCGACGGCGGGCGCGGGCGTGCTCGCCGGCGCGCCCGCGTCCGCGGGGACGGAGGCCGCCACGACGGTCGCCCCTCCTGCGAGGTTCGCGACGCCACCCGACAGGACGTGCGGGCCGTACGACGCGGCGAGGGCGACGGTGCCTCCCGAGACCGCGAGCCCCGCCCAGTTCGAGACGGGCCGGACCTGAGGCCACGCGGTTCTCTCGCCCGTCGAAGGGCGGAAGCGGACGAGGCGGTCCCGCGCGCCGTCGACGCCCCAGAGCTCGGTGCCGCTCTCGTCGACGGTGAGGAGCGATCCGGGAGAAGAGCCGGGACCCCAGCTCGCGAGGGAGCCGTCCCTCGTCATCGAGAGGAGGACGCCGCCCTCCGTCGAGAGCCAGAGGCGGCCGGCGGCGTCGAAACGCCCGGCGGCATCGACGACGCCGGGGATCGTCCAGGTCTGCAGAGTCCCCCCGGAGAGCCGGGCGACCGTGTCCCTCCCGACGATCCAGGGTGAGCCGTCCAGCGGGTCGAGCCGAAGCGATCGCGCGAGGAACGGTGCTTCCGTCCGCGTCGCGACGCCTGTCACCGGGTCGAGCGTGTAGACGAGGGCCCTCTGCTCCGCTCCGAGCGGCACGAGGACGATCGCCCGGCCGACGGCGGCGTGCCAGCGCACTGCGACCGGGAAGAACGACCGGGCCGTGGGATCGAGCTCCCACCTCGCGACGGCGCCGGACGGGTCGAGCCGGTAGACGATCGGCTTCCAGCCGCCGGTCGGGTTGTCGTACGCGGAGGAGGGAATCCAGAAGGCTCCGTTCGCCCCTGCCTCACGGTCGCCGGTGGAGCCTTCGTTCCCCGGGACCGGATAGAGGACGCACCGGTAGGCGCTGCCCGAGGCCATCGCCGGGTTCGATAGCAGGAGCCAGGCCGCCGCCGCGGCGGCCGCGAGAGGTGCGTACTTCATGGAAGCCTCCGCCCGGAACGATAGACGGGAACCGGGCGGTCGTCGAGACGTCGGCGGTGCTGCAGGCCGACCCTCAGAGGTCGGTCCGGGAGAGCCTCCGTGCTGCGACCGCGAACGGGTTTGCCGTCCGGGAGAGGAGCGATCCGCAAAGGAGGAAGAACGCCTCGGTCGTCCCGGGTGCGGCCGCCTCGCTCCCGAAGCGAGGCGAGCTCCTCTCCCTCTCGTGCTTCCTCCCGGCACCGCTCGTCGCCGCGGTGCGGAAGAACGGGCTCGAGACGGCGAGCGGCCAGAACCCGGCAATCTATACTGCTGAGCACTCTCTATGGCTCTGGCACCAGGGATGCGGCTCGGTCCGTACGAGATACTTTCCGCTCTCGGCGCTGGCGGCATGGGTGAGGTCTGGAAGGCGCGAGACACGCGTCTCGATCGGCTGGTCGCCATAAAGACGAGTCTCGGCCCCTTCAGCGAGCGGTTCGAACGCGAGGCTCGGGCCATAGCGGCGGTGAACCATCCTCATGTCTGCTCGCTTTACGACGTCGGCCCGGACTACCTCGTCATGGAGTTCGTCGAGGGCGAGTGGCTCCAGGGACCCGTGCCGCTCTCTCGAGCGCTCGACCTGGCCGAGCAGATCCTGGACGGGCTCGATGCCGCGCACGAGAAGGGCATCGTCCACCGCGACTTGAAGCCCGGCAACATCCTGCTCACCAGGGGCGGCGTGAAGATTCTCGATTTCGGGCTGGCGAAGAGCGCGCACGCTCCCTCTGCCGACAGCCCCGGCTTCTCGGAAGCGAACACCCTTCCTCTCACGGCGAAAGGCACCATCCTGGGCACGCTGCCGTACATGTCGCCGGAGCAGGTCGAAGGCCGTGAGGCGGACGCGCGCAGCGACATCTTCGCCTTCGGGGTCGTGCTTTACGAGCTGATCGCCGGCACGCGACCCTTCACCGGCGAGACACGAGCCAACCTCGTGGCGTCGATCCTCAGGGAAGAGCCGCGACCCCTGTTCGAGATCCAGCCGGGTACGCCGCGCGGTCTGGCAGACGTGGTGCGACTCTGCCTCGAGAAGGATCCCGGGAAGCGCTGGCAATCGGCGCGCGACGTCAGGCACGCGCTGAGGTGGATGGCCGCGCAGCCGGCTCCGTCGATTCCCTCGCGCTCAGCTCGTGTGTGGCAAGGGCTGGCCGTGCTGATGGCTGCGATCGCCCTCGGAATCGGCGCGTGGGTGTCTCGGCCGAAGGCGCCAGGCTCGCCCGGCCGATTCGAGGTGCCCGTGCCGGAGGATGTGACGCTCTACGACGACGTGTCGGTGTCCCCGGACGGCCGGAAGCTGGTGTTCGCGGCCACCAGCGGGCTCTGGCTGCGCGATCTCGACGTGCTTGCCTGGAGGCGCCTGCCGAATACGGAAAGCGCTTCGACCCCTTTCTGGTCCCCCGACAGCCGGCACGTCGGCTTCCTCGTGGACGACACGCTCCGGAGAATCGACACGACCGGCGGTCCTCCGGAAACCGTGGCCGCCATTCCCGCCGCCGCGCCCCGATCAGGCGCCTGGAATCGTCAGGGCGACATTGTGCTGGGGAGCTGGGGCGGCGGAGCGGGTGGTCCGATCTGGCGAGTCCCCGCGGCAGGGGGCGAGGCGATAGCGGTGACGCAGGTCGACCTGCCCAGGGGAGAGTTCGTTCACACCTGGCCCACGTTTCTCCCCGACGGCAAACACTTCCTGTACTTCCGCTCCGGACCGCCGGACGTCGAGGGCATGTACGTGGGTTCTCTCGACGTCGAGGCCGGGAAGCAGTCGCGTAAGCGGATCCTGGCCACAGGCGTGCCAGCGGTCTTCGCGAGCGGCCACGTCTTCTTTCCGCGCGCCGGCACGCTGATGGCACAGCCCTTCGACGCTCGCCGCCGGGAGCTTCGCGACGCGCCGGTGCCCGTGGCCCAGGACGTCGGAATCACGTGGTACTTCACCGGAATGTTCTCGGTGTCCGACGAGAGCATGTTCGCCTATCGGACCGCATCGGCGTCCGGCACTTTCCAGCCCACCTGGGTCGACCGGCAGGGGAAAGCCGTCGGCACGTTCGGACCGGCAGGGACGGACAGGCGGGTCGTGCTGTCGCCCGATGGCAGGCGCGCCGTAGCGAAAGACGCTCCGTACAACGTGCCGGGCGATCTCTGGATGCTGGACCTCGCCAGCGGCCGGCGCACACGTCTTACCTTCAAGAGAAACGTGTACTCGGATCCCGTGTGGTCTCCGGACGGCGCCCGCATCGCCTACTCGGCCGGCCGTCTCGGCGACACGATCTTCGAGAAGGCCGCCTCCGGACTCGGCGAAGAGCAGGTGCTGCTGAAGGAGCCCGGATTGCGGCACTTTCCGACCAGCTGGTCGCGCGACGGCCGGTTCCTGCTGTATCACACCGAGAACGCGGCGAGCACCGGATATGACCTGTGGGCGCTGTCCCTCGGCGACCTCGAGCCGCATCCGATGCTCGGCGAGGTTTTCAACGAGTGGGCGGGCGTCTTTTCTCCCGACATGCGTTGGGTGGCCTACGTATCTCTCGAGAGCGGCGCGTCTCAGGTGTACGTCCGCCCCTTCCGAACCTCGGGACAGACCGGCCAGCCGTCCTTCGGCGAAGGCAAGTGGCAGATCTCGAACCTGGGCAACTGGCCGCAGTGGCGCACCGACCGGGAGATCGTCTTCACCACGGCTCCCACCGGAACCCAGGTCTTTTCCGTGTCCGTGAACACGAGCGGCACGGCATTCGAGAGTGGCGTCCCTCAGCTCCTGCCCTTTCCTCCGATCACGGGCGTGAGCACGACTCCGCAGTCCGCTCCCGGCGGCGAGCGCTTCTTGATCGAGGTGCCCATGGATCAGCGAGCGCCGCGAACGTCCATCAACGTCGTGCTCAATTGGCCGGCGTGGCTGAAGGAGTGAAGGCGTCGGCATCGTCGCCGGGCTCCCGTTCACTCCGTTGGCTCACGCGACTCGTGTCACGCGCCGGAAACCGGTGTCGAAACGGACCGGGACACCCGGTTCCCCGGCGTCACACGTCCGTTCTCGAGAGGCGCCGCGCCGCGAGCGCGAACGGAATCACGGTCCAGGCGACGAGCGAACCGGCCAGGAGCGCGGCCGCGCCCGCCGCCCCGTTCGTGAACCTGAGGAATGCCAGGGAGGCGGAGCCGAACGCCGTCGTCCCCTGGAGCGCGAGGAGGGCGCCGGTCCGCAGGGCCCCGACGGGGTTCACGATCACGCTCAGGATCAGGACGCGCGAGGCGGTGCCCGAGCGGAGGACGGAGGCGACGCCGAGGGCGGCGACGTCGAGGAGGACGACCGCGACGAACCAGACGACGAGGGCGAGCGCGAGCGCCCGCGTCCGGCGGCGGCCGATCGCGCCGGCCGAGAGGAGCGCGGCGATCCCGAGGAAGACGGCCGTCAGGACGGAGGAGCCGGCGAAGAGGAGCGCGAAGCCGCCGAGGCCGTCGCTCCCGCGGTGGGAGAAGACGACCGTGCCCGCCGCCCCGAAACCGATCGCCTGCGCGGCGGTCAGGGCGGCCCAGAGGCCCGTCGCCTGGCCGAGGAGGATCGACGTCCGCGACACCGGCTGGGAGAAGAGGAGCTCGGCGGCGCCCCGTTCCGGCGCGAGCGAGAGGACGCCGATGAGGAGTGAGGAGAGAGGGACGAGGAGGAGGACCAGCTGGACGAGCGAGGCCGACGTCCGGGCGAAGTCCTGGATCCCGTGCCCGCCCGAGAGGGCGTAGCCGGCGACGGCCACGCCG
>CAYVPO010000066.1:0-17556 GCA_964453825.1 uncultured Holophagales bacterium | reverse complement strand
TCAGGTCTACCATCTACACTCTGCGGGAATCCGCAGAGTGTAGATGGTAGACCTGACCCCTCCTCAGGCCAGGGCGAGGGAGAGCGCGACGGCGACGCCGAGAAGCGCGAACGAGACCGCGAGGAAGAGGCGCCAGAACGGGGCGCGGTGGGCTCGGCCGCGGAGGTAGAGGTCGGCGCCGATCAGGTTCGCGAGGGAGGCGATGGGCGTGCCGCATCCACCGGCGTTCACGCCGTAGAGGAGCGCGGTGAAGAGCGCCCCGCCGCCCGCGGCCGCCGCCGAAGGGGCGAGGAGGATCGCGGCGGGGACGTTCGAGACGGCCTGCGAGAGGAGGGCTCCGGAGAGGACGAAGCCCGCGGGCGTCGCCCCGAGGAGGGCGACCGGGTCGAGCGTCTCGAAGAGCGGGGAGCGGCGCAGTCCCTCCACGCCGACGAAGAGCGCCGAGAAGACGCCGATGAGCGTGAAGTCGGTCTTCAGGAGCCCCTTGCCGAGGAGCGCCGCGGCGGGGACCGCGGCGAGGAGCGGGACGAGCCGCGGAATCGCCTGCGAGATCGCGAGGAGCTGGAGCGAGAGGAGGAAGAGGCCCGCCGTGGCGAGGCGCGGCTCGACGGGGCGGTCGGCCGTCGGCGGAGGGGGAAGCGCTCGCTTCGGCACCAGGATCGGGACGAGCGCGAGCAGGGCGGCGGCCATCCCGATCACCCACGGCAGCTGGGCCGCGAAGAACGAGCCGGTCGTGAAGCCGCCGCGCGAGAAGAGGAGGAGGTTCTGGGGGTTCCCGGTCGGCGTCAGGCAGCCGAGGAGGTTCGCCGCCTGGATCTCCAGGACGACGACGCGGACGGGGTCGAGGTCGGGGGCGACCTTCTCGAACGCGAGCGTGAACGGCACGACGAGAAGGAGCGCGACGTCGTTCGTCACCATCGCCGAGACGGCGCCTGTCGTCACGATCGCCGCGGCCGCGAGGGCCCGCTCGGAGCGGACGCGCGAGAGGACGCGCGCGACGACGGCCTCGACCAGCCCCGAGCGCTTCAGGCACTCCACGGCGAGGATCAGGACGAGGAAGAGGGAGAGCAGGTGCAGGTCGAGCAGCGCCCGGATCTCCGACGGCGAGACGAGCCGGAAAAGAAGCGCGACGAGCGCCAGCCCGAGCGACGCCGGGAGCACGCCCCATCATACCCGGGGAGGGGGTCTGGTCTACACTCTACACTCTGCTTCCGGCCGTGGGCGGTGACGGACCGCCCACGGCCGGTGCCCCGCCGGGCTCAGAGCGCGGCGAATCGATCCGTCGCGGCGACGAGCGCGCGGCTGTTGCCCGGCTCGAAGGCGCTGTGCCCGGAGTCGGGCGTGATGATCAGCTCCGCCTCGGGCCACGCGCGGTGCAGAGCCCAGGCGCTGAAGATCGGGCAGACGACGTCGTAGCGCCCCTGGACGATGACGCCGGGAATATGCCGGATCCGGCCTACGTCGCGCAGGAGCTGGTCGTCCACCTCGAAGAAGCCCCGGTTCTGGAAGTAGTGCGCCTCGATCCGCGCGAACGCGAGCGCGAACTCGTCCTCCTCGTAGTGCCCCGTGAAGGCGGCGTCGGGGAGGAGCTTCGACGTCGCGCCCTCCCATCCGCTCCAGATCTTCGCGGCGGCGAGGCGGACGGACGGGTCGTCGCTCGTGAGGCGCCGGTGGTAGGCGGCGACGAGGTCCCCGCGCTCCTCCTCGGGGATGTGCGCGAGGTACGGCTCCCAGGCGTCGGGGAAGAGGATCGACGCCCCCTCCTGGTAGAACCACTCGATCTCCTTCCGGCGGAGGAGGAAGATGCCGCGGAGGACGAGCTCGGTGACGCGTTCGGGGTGCCTCTCGGCATACGCCAGGGCGAGCGTCGAGCCCCAGGAGCCGCCGAAGACCTGCCACTTCTCGATCCCGAGGTGCTCGCGGACCTTCTCGGTGTCCTCGACGAGGTCCCACGTCGTGTTCTCCTCGAGGCTCGCGTAGGGCGTGCTCTTGCCGCTGCCCCGCTGGTCGAAGAGGACGATCCGGTACTTCTCCGGGTGGAAGAAGCGCCGCATCTTCTCGCTCGTGCCGCCCCCCGGGCCGCCGTGCAGGAAGACGACCGGCTTCCCGGCCGGGTTCCCGCACTCCTCGAAGTGGAGCTCGTGCAGGTCGGAGACGCGGAGCCGCCCGGTCCGGAACGGCTCGAGCTCCGGGTAGAGCCAGCTGACGGGGTCCTTCACGAGATGCGCCATCGGAACCTCCGGGCGCATCCTGACAGATCCGCGCGCGGGCGGGCCTCCGCCGGAGGTGGCGCACGGCACAGGCGAAATAATACATTTGTGCAGACCTGACCCCAATCCGAGGGGCGGGCTACGGCGAGGGGAGCGTCGCGGGGTCGGCGAGGAGGAGGGTCGGGTCGACGCGGGCGCCGCGCCAGCGGAAGCCGAAGTGGAGGTGCGGGCCGGTGACGCGGCCCGTCGCGCCGGAGAGCCCGAGGCGCTCGCCTCGGGCGACGCGCTGCCCGGTCTTCACGTCGATCCGCGAGAGGTGCATGTACATCGACAGGAGGCCGTCGCCGTGGTCGACGAAGACGTTCTTCCCGGCGAAGAAGTGGTGAGCGGCCAGGACGACGAGCCCGGCCTCGGTCGCGAGGACGGGCGTCCCGGCCTTCGCGCGGTAGTCGACGCCGCCGTGCGCGGAGCGGGGCTCGCCGTTGAAGAGACGCCGCGTGCCGAAGTTGCGCGGGGGAGGGGCCCCCGCGAGAGGCGGCGCGAGGGGGAGCGTGAACGACGGGCTCGTCCGGAGCGAGAAGAGGGGGACGACCTGCGCGCGTTCTCGGGCGGCGCGGCGCCGGACCTTCTCCGAGACGCGGACGGTCCGCGGGTCGACGCGGAGGCTCTCCGTCGCGTAGGGCGGAGGGAGGACGCGGAGGGTCGCGGCCTCCCGCTTTCCCGCGCGGTCGCGGAAGGCGGGGAAGCGCCCCTCGCCCCGGTCGAGGTCCACCGGGTAGAAGCAGGCGCCGTCGCGCGGCTTCCACGTCTCGCGCCCGTCCCCGCAAAGCGTGATCCCGTCTCCGGGCCAGCGAACGACGCCGCCCGGGCGGACGTCGACGACCGGCGCGCCCGCCCCGGTCGCGGGAGCGGGGACCGTCGGGGCGCGAGGGGCCTGGGCGGACGCGAAGGAGGCGCCCAGTGCGAGCGCGCCGGCGAGGGTGAGGATGTGCCGTCTCATGACTTGGCGATGAATCCCCACGGCGAAGCCTGCCGCGCGGCGAGGTCGAAGGCGCCGCGCCCCGCGGCGTCGGCGCGTGCCGACGGACGCGCGACGGAAAGGAGCGTCTCGCGATGCTCCCGGACGAGCCGCCGGACGGACGCGCCGGCCGCGGCCTCGGCCAGGATCGGCCCGGACTCGAGCCCCATCTTCGCGAGCCAGGCCTCCCAGATCGCCTCGGCGACCGGCATTCCGCGGAACGTCACGTTCGGCATCGCGCGGAAGGCCGAATCGAGCTTCTTCAGCTTTCGGGCGAGCTCGTCGGGGTCGTCGAGCGGCTCGGTCTCGAACGGCGTGTGGGGCTTCGGGATGAAGGCGTTCACGCTCGGGACGAGCGTCCCGAGGCGCCCCCGCTTCCGCCCCTCCTCGAGCATCACGAGGCGGAGGTCGTCGACCATCCGGACGAGGTCGTCCACGTCGTCCTCGGTCTCGCCGGGGAGGCCGACCTGCAGGTAGAGCTTCAGGTTCGTGAACCCGGCCCGCGCGACGAGCCGCACCTTCTCGCGGAGCATCTCGTCGGAGACCTTCTTGTTGATCGCGCGCCGGAGCCGCTCGTTCCCGGCCTCGGGGGCGATCGCGAGCGACCTCTCCCCCTGCCGCGCGAGGACCGCGAGGAGCTCCTCGGAGATCGCGTCGATCTTGATCGAGGAGAGCGCGATGTGAAAACCCATCCCCGAAAGGCCGTGGAGGATCGGGAGGATCTCGGGGTGGTCTGCGACGGCCGTCGCGATGAGGCCGACCCGGGAGGTGAGCGGGCGACACCGCTCGGCGACGGCGAGGATCGAGGATGCGGGGACGCGCACCTGCGGCGCCATCGCGTAGGCGGCCCAGCAGAATCGGCACATCTCGGAGCAGCCTCGGGCCACCTCGATCAGGAGCTTGTCGGAGAGCTCGGTGTGCGGCGTCAGGAGAGACGTGTGCGGCGGCTCCCTCCCGGGGCCGTCGGCCGCCCGGAGCTGGTCGACGACGATCTTCCCGTCTTCGGACGACTCGGCCCGCTCGCCGTGAACTTCCGGCACGTAGAAGCCCTTCAGCCCGGCGAGCCGCTCGAGAGCCTCGCGCCGAGGGAGGTCGGCGCGCAGCGTCTCGGCGATCCCGGGAACGAGCCGCTCGGCGTCCCCCATCGCGAAGACGTCGACGTACGGCGTCAGAGGGAGCGGGTTGATCCGGGCGCAATCGCCGCCGACGAAGAGGATCGGATCGTCTTCGCGGCGCTCCTCCCGCCGGAGCGGGATCCGCGAGGCGGGCAGCATCCGTAGGAAGTGGACGTAGTCCATCTCCCACGAGATCGAGAACGCGACGATCGGGAAGGAGGCGAGCGGCTGCTCCCCCTCGAGCGTCCTCGGTCCCCGCCCGCCGAGCTCGGTCTCGTCGTAGAAGAAGCGCTCGCAGGAGACGTCCTCCTCCCGGTTGAGGAGGCGGTAGACCCACTGGAAGCCGAGGTTCGACATCCCGACCTCGTAGGAGTTCGGGAATCCGAGCGCGACGCGGTAGCGTCCGCCGCGCGCAAACGCCTCCGTCGCCCTCTCCGAGGAGAGGAGCCTGCGTCGGCGGTCGGCCTGGGGAACGGTGCGCTGCTTCACGTGGTCGAGATCCTGCGAGGACATCTCATGCTAACCCGGCGCTCCGAAAGCCCCGCGAGGGCGGTTCCCGGCCCGCGGCTCGGGCCCTTCCGGTACGATTCGGCGCCGTTGCGGAAACCTTCCGGGCGCATTCGACGTTTCGGGGAGTGAGAGGGACGCCATGTACTACGTCATCGGGGCAGACGGACAACAGTACGGACCGATCGACGAGGCCACCGTTCGCGGCTGGCTCGGAGAGGGGCGAGTCACCGCGACGAGCCTCTCGTTCAAGACGGGCGAGGCCCAGTGGATCCCTCTGCGCGACCGTCCCGAGCTCGTGGACGTCCTCGCGGCTCCCGTGGCCGGCGTGCCGCCGGTCGCTCCTCCCGCGGGACCGATGCCGGTGACGGCCGACACCCCGAAGGACTGGCTCGTCACCCTCCTCCTCTCGATCTTCCTCGGCTCCCTCGGCGTCGACCGCTTCTACCTCGGCCACGTCGGGCTCGGCATCGGCAAGCTGCTCACCTTCGGCGGCTGCGGCATCTGGTGGCTCATCGACGTCATCCTGATCGCGCTCGGGAACGTCACCGACGCGAAGGGCCGCCCGCTCGTCAAGAGCTGAGGGGAGACGCGAGGCGCGCGGCGACGAACTCCGCCGCGCGCTCCTCGGCCCAGTAGCGGACCCGGAACGGGCTCGCTCCCGAGATGAACCCCGTGTGCCCGCCGCGGCGCGTCCGCACGAGCCGGACGGCCCCCGAGGCGCGCGCGGCGACGCGGTCGAGCGCCTCGGCGGGGAGGAACGGGTCGTCCTCGGACGAGAGGCAGAGCGTCGGTGCGGCGACGCGCCCGACCCACCCGAGCGCGCTCGACTCGTCGTAGTAGTGCTTCGCCCCGCGAAAGCCGTGGAGGGGGCCGGTGACCGCGTCGTCGAACTCGAAGAAGGTGCGCGCCTGGCGGAGCCGTCCGAGGTCGATCCGCGAGGCGAGGTCGGGATGCCGGCGAAGGAGCTGCCGCGCCTTCGTCCGCAGACCCCGAAGGAACGTCGCGGTGTAGACGGGACCGAGCCCGCGCTCCAGCTCCCGCGCTCCGGCCTCGAGGTCGAACGGGACCGAGATCGTCGCCGCAGCGGCGACGAGGCGCTCCTCCGGGTGCTCACCGAGCCACTTGAGGAGGACGTTCCCGCCGAGGGAGACGCCAATCGCCGCGAGGGGGACGCCCGGCTCGGCGGCCGCGAGCGTCCGGAGGAGGTGGTCCAGATCCGACGTCTCCCCCGAGTGGTAGAGGCGCCGTCCCCGGTTCGGGATGTTCCTCGCCAGGCTCGGCAGGTCCCGCGCGCAGGAGCGGAAGTTCAGTGCGACCGCACGGAGCGAGCGCCCCGCGAGGAGGGCGAGGAGCCCCTGAACGTAGACGGAGTGGGCGCTCCCCTCGAGCCCGTGGAGGAGGACGACGAGCGGCGTGCCGGGCGGCCCGTCGAGGCGGTCGAGGACGAGCTCGTCGCCGTCGGGCGTCGCGAGCGTCTCGCGCCGGAGCGGCACGAGGAGGCGCGGGCGCGTGAGCCGACCCCAGAAGGTCTGGACGTGCCTCTGCCCGAGCGCGGGGGCGGGGCGGAACGGGGGGAGCGGCTCTTCGTGCGGCATGAGCGGACGCGGCGGCGGGGCCGAGTGTAGGCCGGGGCCGCGCGGGCGGCTCCCGGCTAATATCTCGCCTCCATGCCGCGCCCGCCCCGTCTCGCCCCGATCCCGCTCTCGATGAAGGGCTCCGTCTACTCGACCGTTCTCGATCGCCTCGCGGCCTGCAGAGGGGAGACCTACCCGCTGCACGTCGGCGACACGTACCTCGAGCCCGCGCCGGGCTGCCGGATGGAGGACCTCGCCGTCGCGGACCACCCGGGGATGCACCGGTACGCCCCGCCGCAGGGCCTCCCCGCCCTCGTCGACGCGGTCGTCGAGCGCCTGCGGGCGAGAACGGGCGTCCGGCTCGAGCGGGAGAACGTCTTCGTCGCCGGCGGCGGCACCTCGGGCCTCGCCAGCGTCGTCGGGGCGATCGTCGCGCCGGGGGACGAGGTGGCGATCCTCGCCCCGCACTGGCCGCTCATCGAGGGGCACGTCCGGATCGCGGGCGGGGTCCCCGTCGACGTCCCGTTCTTCGGCGCCGTCGATTCGCGGGAGTCGGCGGTGGCCGCCGTCGAGGCCGTGCGGACGCCGCGGACGGTGGCGCTCTACGTGAACACGCCGAGCAACCCGACGGGGCACGTCGTCCCCCGCGCGTGGCTGGAAGGGCTCGTCGACGTCGCCCGCCGGCACGACCTCTGGCTCCTCTTCGACGAGGTCTACGAGGACTACGTCTACTCCGGCGAGCACGTGCCGGGCCTCTCGCTCGCGCCGGAGCGCTCGTTCGCGGTCCACTCCTGCTCGAAGGCGTACGGCATGGCGGGGAACCGGGTCGGCTGGGTCGCCGGCCCGGCCGCGCCCCTCGCCGAGGCGCTGAAGCTCTCGACGCACACGGCCTACGCCGCGCCGACCGCCTCGCAGCTCGCGGCGCTCCGAGTCCTCCGGGGCGCGGGCGACGCCTGGGTCGGGTGGGCGCGCGCGGCCTACGCGGCGGCCGGCGCCGCGGCGGCGGAGCGTCTCGGCGTTCCCCGGCCGGAGGGGTCGACGTTCCTCTTCCTCGACGTCGCCCCGCGCCTCGACGGCCGCGGACTGACCGGCTTCCTGGAAGACGCGGCCGACCGCGGCCTCGCCGTCGCCCCCGGGCCCAGCTTCGGGCCGTACCCGACGCACGTCCGCGTCTGCTACACGTCCGCGCCGCCCGACGTCGTCCGGCGCGGCGTCGAGGTCCTCGCCGCGCTCGTCGGCCGCTGACGGGCGCGCCGGTGCTATCGTTCCCGCTCCGAACGGAAGGAGCGCGCGCGATGGCGTCCGAAGCGGTCCGCGGGGCCGGAGCCGTCCCGGAGGACCGGGGGGCGGCCGTCCTCGTCGTCGACGACAACGAGGTGAACCGGGACCTCCTGTCGCGCCGCCTCGTCGCCGCGGGATTCGCCGTCGCGGGCGCGGCCTCGGGGGCCGAGGCCCTCGTCGCGCTCGGGGAGGGGCGCTTCGACCTCGTCCTGCTCGACGTGATGATGCCGGAGATGGACGGGCTCGAGGTGCTGCGCCGGATCCGCGCGCGCTTCGGCGTCGGCGAGCTCCCCGTCGTCATGGCGAGCGCTCTCGGGGACAGCCGGAACCTCGTCGACGCGCTCCGGCTCGGGGCGAACGACTACGTCATCAAGCCGCTCGACATGCAGGTCGTCCTCGCGCGCCTCGGCACGCAGCTCGCGCTCCGGCGGGCCACCGAGGACGTGAAGCGCCTTGCGGCCCAGCTGCGCGCCGCGCAGGACCAGATCTCCACGCTTCTCGCCACGGGCGGCGAGGCCTTCGCCGACTTCGGGCGGTGGGTCCGCTCGATGTCGTCCGGGGTGGCGGGGACGCTCGGAGCGCGGGAGATCTCCGTTTTCCTCCTCCAGGAGGACGCGTTCGTCTCCGTGGAAGGGACGCAGGCCGAGGCGCCCTCGCCCGCCGCAGTCGCGCTCCTGCCGGCAGGTGACGGGCTCGTCGTCGAAGGGAAGAGGGCCGTCGCGCCGGTTCGCGGGCCGCGCGGCGACCTTCTCGGCGCCGTCGTCGCGGACGGAAAGGAGGTCTGGGACGACGTCGAGCGCGGCCTCCTCCTCGGGTTCGCCCACCAGCTCGGCGGAGCGCTCGAGCTTCAGCGGATGAAGGAGCAGCTCGCGGCCGCGCGGCAGCGCTCGTCCCGCCTCGGCGGGACGACGCAGAGCCTCGAGATCCTCTACGTCTGCCCGACCTGCTCCCGCTGCTGGGGGCCGGAGGCGCGTCAGTGCGGGGTCGACGGCACGCCGCTGACCGAGCCCCGAGGCTTCCCTCACCGCGTCCTCGACCGCTACGCGCTCCGGTTCCTTCTCGGCGAGGGAGGGATGGGCGCGGTCTTCGAGGCCTACGACGAGAAGCTCGACCGCGTCGTCGCCCTGAAGGTCGTCAAGCCCGAGCATTTCCGGAACGCCACGGTGAGGCGACGGTTCGTCCAGGAGGCGAACGCGATCGCCGCGATCCGCCACCCGAACGTCGTGGAGCTGTACGACTCGGGAGACCTCGGGGACGGCTCCATGTTCCTCGTCATGGAGCGGCTCCGCGGGCGGGACCTCGCCGACCTCCACCGTCTCTCGGGCGCGGGGACTCCGGCCCAGGTCGCGTCGCTCCTTCGGCAGGGGGCGGCGGCCCTCGGCGCGGCCCACGGGGCGGGGATCGTCCACCGCGACGTGAAGCCCGAGAACGTCTTCCTCTCCCCGGCGGGCGAGGGGTTCCGCGTGAGGGTCCTCGACTTCGGTCTCGCCAAGCGGGTCGACGCCGACCGGAACCTGACGCAGAGCGGCCTCATCGTCGGGACGCCCGCCTGGATGCCTCCCGAGCAGCTCTCCGGGCGGGAGGTGGACGAAAGAGCGGACGTCTACTCCTTCGCCGCCGTCTGCTACCTCGCCCTCACCGGGCGCGGCGTCACGGTGGAGCGGGACCTCGACAAGGTCTTCGTCGACGTCGTGCGGAACTCGCCCCCGCCCGTCTCCGCCTTCCTCCCGGCGGCTCCCGCGTCGGTCGACGCCGCGTTCCGGGCCGCGCTCGCCAAGGGGTCCGAGTCCCGCCCGCGCGACGTCGTCGCCTGGGCCACGGCGCTCGCCGCCGTGCTCGAGGGGCTCCCCGCCGCCGGGGCGGGCTGGGTCTTCCCGTCGGGCGGAGGCCCCCCCGGCTCGCCCACGGCGCCGACCCTCGTCACGCGCCCCCCCGCCTGATCCTGCTAGCCTCGCCGGGGGGCGCGCTCTCCGGGGGGCGCTGTTCGCCGCCCCCCGGACCCCCCGGACCCGTGAGGCGGCGATCGCCCTTGGCATCAGTCTAGGGCCACGGGAGACGCCGCCCCCCGGACCCCCCGGGTCCTTGGTGGAGCACACCGTTCCCGGCAGGGCTGCTAGGATGAGCCCACCATGCACGTCGAGGTCCGAAAGAAGGGCGACGTCGTCGTCGCCGACCTGACCGGACGGCTCGTGGGGGGGATCGGGGACGAGATCCTCCGCGAGGTCGTGAACGAGCTCCTCGCCGAGGGGTGGAAGAAGATCCTCCTGAACCTCTCCGGGGTCCAGGTCGTCGACAGCGCCGGGATCGGCGAGCTCGTCGCGAGCCACAAGCTCTGCAACAAGCTCGGCGCCCAGCTGCGGCTCCTCCGGCTTCCGAAGAGGGTCAAGGAGACGCTCCACCTGGCGGCCCTCCTCCCCGTCTTCCACGTCTTCGAGGACGAGAAGGACGCCCTGCACGACCTGGCGGCCCCGGCCGAGCCCTCCGCCCAGGGCTGACCGACGACCGCCTCCGGCCCCCTCAGCGCGGCGTCGGAATACGCCGGACGGGGACGACGACCGGCCGGACGTCGGCATCCGAGAGCCGGGCATTCCACGCCGCGACCTCGTTGACGAGCGTCCGGTTCGCGTCCCGGAGCGCCTCGTCCACACTTTTCTTCAGCTCGGCCCA
Organism: uncultured Holophagales bacterium; assembly: GCA_964453825.1. Taxonomy (GTDB): domain Bacteria; phylum Acidobacteriota; class Thermoanaerobaculia; order UBA5066; family UBA5066; genus UBA5066. Next base: position 7,181 of record CAYVPO010000066.1, on the reverse strand, counting down.
GTAGGCGAGCGCGCCTGCCGTCGGGGGGGCGTCGGCGCTCGAAGCCGCGCTGACGAGGCCGACGACCAGGTGGTCGAGCGCCGGGACGAAGTTCAGGACGTCCTGCCCGCTCCTCAGCTTCGGGTTGACGAGATTCTCCTCGACGGCGAGGAGCCTCGCGTCGAGCTCCTGCGCCGCCTCGGTCACCGAGGCGCGAACGCCGGCCTTCTTCGTTCGCTCCGCGAGGGCGGAGACCTGCGCGCGCGCGTCGCGCAGGTTCCGGACGGTGCCGTGGATGTGCGAGAGCGTGTCGTTCAGCTCCGCGAGGAACGCGGCCTGCCGCGCGAGGTCTTCCTTCCCGTACGGCACGTTCGGGTTCGGGACGATCTCCAGCGGGGCCGTCCGCGTCTCGCCGAAGGCGGAGAGACGGACGGTGTAGCTTCCCGGCGCGACGAGCGGTCCCTGCTTCGATCCCCAGAGGACGGCCTTCGGGACGAGCGTCGGCCCGAGCGTCCGGAGGTCCCAGGAGAAGCGGTTGAGGCCGGCGGAGAGCTCGAGCCGTGTCTCGAGCGGCTCCTCCGCCTCCGTGGCGGGCTTCTCGTCCCGTTTCTCGTTCGTGAAGCGCCTGAGGACCTTCTCCCCCTCGAGGACCACGAGCGTCACGAGGTCCGACTCCTTCGGCGCCTCCTTCAGGCAGAAGGAGAGAAGGGCGCCCCCTGCGCGGTTCTGACCGGCCCCCTTCGGAGGCTTCGCCGGGTCGCCTCCGCCGGGGAAGCGGACGGCGGCCGGAGGTGCGAAGAGCCACGCCTTCGAGGCACCGATCTCCGCCGTCCACTGCCGGAGCGGTGAGAGGTCGTCGAGTATCCAGAACGCCCGCCCCTGCGTCGCGACGACGAGGTCGCCGTCCTTCACCGCGAGGTCGGTGATCGGGACGGCCGGCAGGTTCCGCTGGAAGCGGTGCCACCCCCTCCCGTCGTCGAGCGAGAGCCAGAGCCCCGTCTCCGTCCCGGCGAAGAGGAGGCCCTTGCGGACGGGGTCCTCGCGTACGACGCGCGTGAAGGCGTCGCGCGCGATCCCGGAGTCGATCCGGGTCCAGGTCGCCCCGTAGTCGACCGTCTTCCAGAGGTGCGGCGTCAGGTCGCCGAGCTTGTAGAGCGTCCCGGCGAGGTACGCCGTCCCCGCGTCGTGCGGCGAGGCCTCGATGGAGTTCACCTGGGTCCACTCCGGCAGGCCCTTCGGCGTGACGTTCTTCCACGTCGCCCCGCCGTCGCGCGTGACGTGGACGAGGCCGTCGTCCGTCCCGGCCCAGAGGAGCCCCTTCGCAAGCGGCGACTCGGCGAGCGCGAAGATCGTCCCGTAGACCTCGACGCCGGTGTTGTCCTTCGTGATCGGCCCGCCCGAGGAGCCCTGCTTCGCCCGGTCGTTCCGCGTCAGGTCGGGAGAGATCTCTTTCCAGCTCTGTCCCTCGTCCCGCGACTCGAGGAGCACCTGCGCGGCGTGCCAGAGGACGCCCGTGTCGTGCCGCGAGGCGAGGATCGGGGCGCTCCACTGGAACCGGTACTTCAGGTCGCTCGCGGGGCGGCCGATCGCGAGCTGCGGCCAGGCGGTGATTTCCCTCTCCTCGCCCGTCCGGTGGTCATAGCGGGTGATCGACCCTCCGTAGCAGCCGGCGTAGACGACGTCGGCCTCGCCCGGCTTCGGTGCGATCCAGCCGCTCTCGCAGCCGCCGACGGCGTGCCACTCGTCGCGCCCGATCTCGCGGCCCCGCGAGCGGCTCGCGATCGCGACGGTCGTGTTGTCCTGCTGGGCGCCGTGGACGCGGTACGGGAAGCGGTCGTCGACCGCGACCCGGTAGAACTGCCCGGTCGGCTGGTTGTCGATCGTCGACCAGGTCTTTCCCGCGTCGTACGTCACGTACGCCCCGCCGTCGTCGCCGACGAGGACGTGGGCGGAATCGTCGGGGTCGATCCAGAGGTCGTGGTGGTCGCCGTGCGGGGTCGGCACGGAAGTGAAGCTCTTGCCGCCGTCGAGGGACCTCCAGAGCTGGACGTTCGACACCCAGACCGTGTCGGCCGCCTTCGGGTCGGCATAGACGCCGGTGTAGTACCAGGCGCGCTGCCGGAGGTCGTTCTCCTCGTTCACCCTCGTCCAGCTCTCGCCCCAGTCCTCGGAGCGGAAGAGGCCTCCCTTCTCCGCCTCGACCATCGCGAAGACGCGCCCCGGCCTCGCCCCCGAGGCGGCGACGCCGACCTTCCCCCACGTTCCCTCGGGGAGCCCCTTCGTCAGCCGCGTCCAGGTGTCGCCCCCGTCGTCGGAGCGCCAGAGGCCGCTCCCCGGGCCGCCCGAGACGAGCTCCCACGGGCGCCTCACGACCTGCCACATCCCGGCGTAGAGGATCCGCGGGTTCGACGGGTCGAGCGCGAGGTCGCTCGCGCCGGTGGCGGCGTCCACGAAGAGGACGCGGGTCCACGTCTTCCCGCCGTCCCTCGTCCGGTAGACGCCCCGCTCCTCGCTCGGCCCCCAGAGCTTCCCCTGCGCGGCCACCCAGGCGGTGTCGGGGTCCTTCGGGTGGACGCGGAGCGCGGCGATCTGCCGCGTCGCCTCGAGGCCGAGGTGCTTCCACGTCCGCCCGGCGTCGGTCGAGCGCCAGACGCCGTCGCCGTGCGAGACGTTCCCGCGGATCGGCGCCTCGCCCATCCCGGCCCAGACGACGTTCGGGTCCGACTCGGCGACGGCGACCGCGCCGACGGAGCCGGTCCGGAAGAACTTGTCCGACACCGGCTCCCAGCTCGCCCCGGCATCGGTCGTCCTCCAGACGCCGCCCCCGGTCGCCCCCTGGAAGTGGACGTTCCGCTGGCCGCGGACCCCCGCGACGGCGGTGACACGGCCTCCCCGGAACGGCCCGATGTTCCGGAAGCGCATCCCGTCGAAGCGGCTCTCGAAGGAAGGCTCCTTCGCTGCCGGCGCCGTGCCGGCCGGGGCTGCGACGGCCGGGAGGGCGCCAGGGGCGAGGAGGAACGCGAGGAATACCGGGGCGAAGCGCGTCGCGTGTCTCACGGGAGCCTCCTCGCGGAACGATACCGAAGCGCGGGGGAGACGCGGTGACCCGGAGAAATCCCCGTGCCCGAGGTCCGACGTAAACGGGGTGTGCGGATCGACCGACACCCCGCGCCACGGAGAAGCAACATGAACGGACTCGCGATGAGGCCCCGAAACGGAGAAGAGCTCGACCGCAGGATCCGGATGGAGTGGGCGGTCCGTCAGGTGCAGAGGGGCTTCAAGGACGTTCAGGAGGCCGCCCTCGCCGCCCGCGTCCCCGTGACCCACCTCGCGTCCGCCGTCGGAGCCGACGCCTGAAGCGTCGCCGCCGCCGCGCACGCGAGACGAATCGGTCCGGAGAAGAAACGGGGGCGGCGACCCTCGCAGGCCGCCGCCCCCTGGAATTCCGGGGAAGCCCCTCCTAGGGCTGGAGCTCGGACGTCACGACGGCCCCGCCCATCTGCGGGAGCGTCGTGGAGGTCTTCACGACCTTCCGGGTCGCGGAGTCGATCCACAGCGTCGTCGACCCGGGCTCGCCCTCCGCCGACGTCAGCTCGATCTTCCACGCCGGGAACGTCCCCGCGGCCACCTTCACCTCCTCGGTGCCGGCGACCTTCAGCTGACGGAGCGTGGCCTTCTGCTTCTGGACGTCGAAGTTGCGGAACGTCGCCTCGTAGCCCGCGGCGAGCGGGAGGCACGCGATCGAGTCGTACGCCGCGTTCGCGTCGGCGAAAAGGGGCCCGCCGAGGTCGGCCGTGATCGGCTTCGGCTCGGCGCCCATCGCCATCGTCCCGGTCGCCTTGCCGTCGGCGAACGCGAGGTCGATCGCCACCGGGCCCTGCCGGATGCTCCGCTTGACCGGAATCAGGGTTCCCTTCGCAAGCGTCGTGACGTCGGTCGCCTCGCCCATCGGCATCTTCGCCGTGTCGGAGACGACCCAGGTCTCCCCGTCCGCCTTGATGACGCGGGTCGCCGAGACCTGCATGCTCTGCCCGCCGGCCGAGATCGTCCCGGCGTAGACGTAGGTGCCGGGCACGGGCTCCGCGACCGGCTTCGGGGCGCCGACCGCCGCCGCGTCGACCTTCTTCGCGAGCGTGACGGTCTTCGGGTCGACGGTGATCTCCTTCAGGCGGGCGACGACCTCGGGCGTCCCGCCCTCCTGGAACCGGCCGCCGAGGTGCTTCGCGAGGAAGGCCTCGGAAGCGGCCATCGCCGCCATGTTGTTGACGGGCCGGGCGAAGCCGTGCCCTTCGTCGGGGGCGCAGATGTACTCCACCGGGAACCCGCGGTCGCGGAGCGCGATGACGATCTGGTCCGACTCGGCCTTCTTCACGCGCGGGTCGTTCGCCCCCTGGATGGCGAGGAGCGGCTTCACGATCTTCGTCGCCGAGTTGAGCGGCGATGCGGCCTCGAGGAGCTTCTTCCCCTCGGGCGTGTTCGGGTTCCCCATCCGCTCGTGGAAGATGATCCGGATCGCCTCCCAGTACGGCGGGATCGTCTCGAGGAGCGTCAGGAGGTTCGACGGGCCGACGAGGGAGACGCCGGCGGCGTAGAGGTCGGGGGTGAACGTCAGGCCGGCGAGGGTCGCGTAGCCGCCGTAGGAGCCGCCCATGATGGCGACCTTCTTCGGGTCGGCGATCCCCTCCTTCACGAGGTGCTTCACGCCCCACGTGATGTCGTCCTGCATCTTCAGGCCCCACTCCTTGTTGCCGGCATTCAGGAACTTCTTCCCGTAGCCGGTGGAGCCGCGGAAGTTCGGGGCGAGGACGGCGTAGCCGCGGTTCGCGAACCACTGGGCGTAGTTGTTGAAGCCCCAGGAGTCGCGGGCCCAGGGGCCGCCGTGCGGGAAGACGACGAGGGGGAGGCCCTTCGCGGGGACTCCCTTCGGGACGGTGAGGTAGGCCGGGATCATCAGCCCGTCGGAGGACGGGTAGCGGATCGGCGTCATCGGCGCCATGTGCTCGCGCGGGAGGCGCTCGCGGGAGACGTACTCGACGGAGAGCTTCTTCGTCTTCCGGTCGAAGAGGTAGCGCGTGCCGGGGTCGACGTCGGAGTAGGCCGTCACCATCCAGAGCTGGTCGTCGGCCGTGGAGCCGGCGGGGACGATCTCCCGGCCCGGGAGCTTCTTCTCGAGGAGCCGGTAGTCGGCCTCCCACGCCTTGTCGCGGAAGTAGATGCGCGTCTTCTCGTCCTCGTAGGCCGTGGCGACGAGCTGGTCGGTCGCCTCGGAGAAGATCGCGTTCCCGAAGTCGACGCGCCCCTTCGGGTCGGTCTCGACGGGCTCCTCCTTCCCGGTCGCCGGGTCGAAGAGGAGGAGGGCGGCGAGGTCCGGCGCGCCCTTGTTCGACTCCATGTAGACCCGCTTGCCGTCCTTGTGGAAACGGACCGGGCCGCAGCCTTCGAAGACGCTGCAGGAGTAGATCTTGACGAAACCTTCCGGGTCGACCCGGAGGACCTCGGTGTCGCCGTTCTCGGCGATGCGGGAGGCGAGGCGAAGCTTCCCGTCGAGGTCGAAGAGCCAGCCCGAGATCTTCTCCGTGTTCTTCTTCAGGAGCGTCCGCTCGCCCGTCGAGATCTTCACCTCGTAGACGTCGTGCCAGGCGGCGTCGCGGTCGTTCAGGCCGACGAAGACGGTGTCGGGGTCCTTCTTCGGAACGGCGTAGATCTGCGCCCGGACCCCCTTGGCGTCGGAGAGGTTCCGCGCGGGGGGAGCGTCCTTGCCGGCCTCGGCCGTCGCGGCCGGGTCGACGGCCCAGACGTTGAAGTTCTCGTCGCCCTCGTTGTCCTTCACGAAGAGGATGTACTTCGAGTCGCGGCTCCAGAAGAAGCCGGCGACGGGGCGCTTCGGCTCTGCGGTGACGAGGCGGGCCTTGTCGTAGGGGTCGCCCGTCTTCTTCACCCAGACGTTCCGGGTCTCCTTCCACGGCTTCAGGAACGCGGTCCACTTCCCGTCGGGGGAGAGCTGCGCGCCGGCGATCTCCGGGTTGCCGAAGAAGAGCTCCCGGTCGAGGAGCGGCGGGAGCCCCTTCGGGGCGGGGGCGGCGGCGGACGCGGCCATCGGGACGGCGAGCGCCGACGCGAGCAGGAGCCGCGCGAGGCGCGGCCGGATGGGCGGACAGGTCATCGTCGAGGCCTCCTTGAGCCAGTAGGGAGCGTGTGGTTGCACTCGATATCGAGGTACGTCACCGGGCCACCGAAGTTCCAACTGGAGACCGCGTCTCCGGTTGCGGAACCGCAATAAGACGGGCCGGACGGGGCGGCAGTCACCGTCCCTCCGGGCGATCCGCGGCGAGCTCCTCTTCCATCCCGAGGAGCAGGGCGAGCGCGCGACGGCAGAGCTCCGTCGGCGTCGCGTCGAGGGCGCTCCGGGCAGCTGCGCCGGCCTCGGTCCCGGAAGGCCGCGCCAGGCCGACCGCCACCGGCTCTCCGGGCCGCAGTCGCGTCCGGTCGCAGCCCCGCTCCTCGAGCGCGGAGAGGAGCGCCGGGAACGGGTCGAGCCCGTTCCCGAAGAAGGCGGAAAGGAGCGGCTCCGGAACGCAGCCCCTTTCGAGCGCCGCGTCGAGGTGGTCGAGCGCCAGCGCCCCGGCGCGCGTCGCGTCGAGCTCGAAGAGCGCCTCGAGTGGCGAGACTCCGAACGGAAGCGTCTTTTCCGCCACCCGTGCGAGCTCCGCCCGCCCCGCCTCTCCGAGCGGCCCGAAGAGCGCGACGAGCTCCGTCGCGGAGACGCAGGAGGGGCAGCGCTCGAGGAGGGCGTCCGCGAGCGGGCCGGCGGAGCCGGGGTCGCCCGCCTTCGCGAGGAGCGCCGCTGCCTCGAAGCTCGCAGCGGGGCGCGTGCGCGCCTCCCGGAGCGCGTCGCGGAGCGGCTCGCTCTGCCGGACCCGGTCGGCGTCGAGGGCCCGGCAGAATGCGCCCGCCTCCCCGTCGTCTCCGTCGAGCGGGACGGCCCCGCGCGCCCACGCCTCGGCGGCGACGCGGTCGGCCGCGGCCGGATCGAGGCGGGCGAGAGCGTCGAGCCACGTCGCGCGCTCGGCGAGAGGGACCCGGCCCGAGCCGAGCTCGCGCTCGAGGTGAGCGGCGAGGCGCGCGGCGGGAGGGCGCACCTTCTGGAGCGCGATCCGCCGGTAGGCGAAGGCGAGCCACCCCTCGTCGAGGAGCTCGGCGAC
>CAYVPO010000065.1:0-17708 GCA_964453825.1 uncultured Holophagales bacterium | reverse complement strand
CGCGGCCCTCGCCGCGACGCTCGCAGCGCTTCCGGCGATGGCCGAGCTGCGCTGGACGAGCGTGCGCGTCGACGCGGACCTCGAGGCCGACGGGACGGTCGTCGTGACGGAGAAGCACGTCCTCGCCGCGGCGGGGAGCTCCTTCATCGCGACGCGCCGGCTCGCCCTCCGAGAGCCGGCGTTCCCGGAGCTTCTCGAGGTCGTCCTCCTCGAGCCGGACGGCGGCGAACGGAAGCTCGAAGGGTGCGACATCTCCGAGCCGCACTGCTACATGTTCGACGGGACGAGTCTCTCCTGGTCCCTCCCTCCCCTTCCCTCGCCGTCGGAGGACGCGCCGCCTGCGCTCGCGTACCGGATCCGCTGGAAGGCCTGGTGGTCGATGACGCCGGTCTGGGCGCCGCGACCCAAAGCCCGGCCGATGGCGACCAGCACGCTGCGGGAACGTGTCTCCGCCCGGTGGCGCGAGACGCGCGAGGCGCTGAAGCGAGCGGGGCCGAACCCATCCCATCGTTACGTCCTCGACCTGAATGTCGCGGCCCCGGGCCGGGAAGGGCCGATCGAGAATCTCGACTACGGCCTCTCGGCGCAGAACACCTGGAGCTTCGCCGGCAACTTCATGTTCGTCACGCTCGAGCGGGCGCTTCCGGCCGACGAGGGGATCGACCTCTCGTTCTTCTTCGATCGGGAGGACGAGGAGAGACCCGACGGCGTCGACCACCTCTTTCCGGCCGCGCTCCTCGTGCTCGCGCTCCTGCCGGTCGCGGCCGGGCTCTACTTCCTCGGCAAGAGCGTTCTCGCGTGGCGACGTCGTCGGCAGCCGAACGCTTCCGAGCCGCGGCCTCTCCCCGACAGGCCCGAGGCGCTCTCCCCCGAGATCTTCGCGACCCTCTTCGGCGAGGGGCCTCCGCTTGCGCCGGCCGTCGACGAGGTGTGGCTCCGGCTTCGCGACGCGAAGGCCGTCGTCGTCGACCGGCAGGAGCCGCCGAACCTCGTCCTCCGAGCCGACCCGGCGGACCTGCGGCCCCCGGAGTCCACGCTCGTCGAGCTCCTCTTCCGCGACCAGGGCACCCTTCCGTTCGCCGAGGCGCGGGAGCGCGCCGGGCGGCTCGGTGGCCGGCTCGACGAGGCCGTCGACGAGGCGTTCCGCCGCGAGGCGCAGACCTGGTTCGGGGAGGCCGGGCGCCTGAACGCGGCTCGTCCTTCGGAGCGGGATCGCGACGTCGCGGAGGCGACTCCGGTCGCCTTCGTCCTGGGGCTCGTCCCGCTCGCGTTCCTGGACGCTCCGCTCGGCCTGAGGGTGGCGGGCGTCGTCGGGACGCTCGCCTTCGCTGCGGCTCTCTTCTTCGTCGCTCGCAAGACCCGCGACGCCGGCCTCGGAGCGCTCTCAACCCTCGTTCCGGTGGCGGCGTCGCTTCCCCTCGCGGCGGTGCTCTTCGCCTTCTCCTGGCTCGACCCCGAGCCGCGAACAGACGTCCTGCGCGCGCTCTTCCTGTCGATCTCGGCGATCCTCGTCGTCCGCACCGGGTTCGTCGGAGCCCGGCCCGGGGCGAAGGGAAAGCCGTCGCCGCTGCGCGCGTGGGCGCTCGAGCAGCGCGAGGCGCTCCGCGAGCGGCTGATGCGTGGCGGCGGCGAGGTGGAGCCGGCCGAGGCCCCCTGGTTCCGGGCGGCCGGCCTGGAGGTCTCGCTCACGGAGCCCGGAGCTCCGGAGGACGACATGACGGAGATCTTCGGGCATTCCGCGGGCGAGGAGTGAGGAGACCCGCAGGTCGCCAGGCCAGGGAATCCCCCCGCGTCCGATTCGCGTAGGCGAGGTACGGAGGATTCCGATGACGAAGCTCTGGAAGACCCTGGCCGCCGCGGCGTTTCTCGGTTTCGCGGCGACGGCTTCGGCCGGGGGTGGAAGCGTCCACGCCTTCACCCTCAACCTGAACGACGGGACGCCGAAGAAGCTCGCCGACTACCGGGGGAAAGCGCTCCTCCTCGTGAACACGGCGAGCAAGTGCGGGTTCACGAAGCAGTACGCCCCGATGGAGCAGCTCTACCAGAAGTACAAGGACCGGGGCTTCGAGGTCCTCGCGTTCCCCGCGAACGACTTCATGAGGCAGGAGCCCGGGACGAACGCCGAGATCCGGGCGTTCTGTACGGAGAACTACAGGACGACGTTCCCCCTCTTCGAGAAGATCTCCGTCAAGGGAGGCGGCATCCATCCGCTCTACAGGTACCTCACGACGCTTCCCGGCCTCTCGGGAGACGTCACCTGGAACTTCAACAAGTTCCTCGTCGGCCCCGACGGAAAGGTCGTCGCGCGATTCGGCTCGAAGGTCGACCCGATGTCCGAGGAGCTGACGAAGAAGCTCGAGGAGATCCTTCCGAAGAAGGGTTGACGGCCGCGACCGAGCGGCTATCCGGCGGGCGGTTCCGCAGGCGGGGCGGCCGGCGACGCGGACGTCACGACCGCGAATCCGGCGTCGCTCCCCTTCTCGTCCCAGATGCCGACGCAGATGCGCGCGTCCTCTCCGGTCGCCACGATCTCGAGCTCGTACGTGTAGTGGCCCGCCTTCGCGGTCTCGAGCTCGGCGGCGGGAATCTTGAACGCCTGGCTCCGCCGGGTGACCTCGGAGAAGTCACCGGCGGCAGCCACGGAGGCGACGAGAACGGAGAAGGCGCCCTGGGCACCCTTCGCCGTCGGGAGCAGGACGAGGGAGGCGATGGGAATGCGGACCTCGACGCGGATCCGGAACTTCCCGTCCTGAGAGGGAACCGGGGAGGCCGTTGCGGAGACCGGGATCCGCGCGCGGCCGTCCGGCTTGAAGAGGTGGGCGAGGACGCGGTCGGCCATCTGCTCGGCGGTCGTCTTCTCGACGAGCGAGCTCCGGACCCGCACGTCGAGCTTCCGTCCCTTCACCTTCACCGAGACCGGGACCGCGCGCCCCGCGCCCGGCGGGGCGGGGTAGCCGATCGAGTACCACGATTCGAGGTCCGAGGCGACGCGATCGACGAAGCGGTCCACGTTCCCGGCGCCGACCGCCGCGACGCCGCCGGTCTTCTCGGCTACGAAGGAGAGCGCCTCGAGCTCGTTGTCGAGGACGATCCGCTCCTTCCCGCCGAGCGCCTGGTCCGAGATCCCCGGCGCGGTCGAGATGGGTCGGTCGGCCGACGGCATCGCCGCGTCGAGCTCGGCCGGGAAGACGCCGTGGAGCGTGACGCCGTTCGCGTTCGCCGCGCGCGCGACCTCCTCGAGGAGCCGCTTCGAGTCGAACTGCCGGGTCCGCGGGTCGCCGAGCGCCTCGACGCCCGTCCGGTCCTTGAGCAGGAACTCGAGGCCGGCGTAGCGCGAGAAGCGGTGGGAGACGAGGACGAGGACCTTCCTCCCGTCCATCCCCCCGAGCGTCGCCGCGAGACCTTTCAGCGCGGCCGTCTTCGCCTTCATCTCGAAGAACGCCTGCTGCGCGGCGAGCTCGGCCGAGGGCATGAAGCCGCCGAAGTCGGTCCCGATCCGCGGGTCGGCGGCCAGGGAGGTGAACCACTGGTCCGACTCGCGCAGGAGGTCCTGGTCGGCCTTCTCGGGGGCGATGCGGCCGCTCTGCCGCTCGATCACCCGGAGCGTCGCCGCGAGGAGCTCGACGTCGCCCGTGAACGGGAGGACGGTCCGGATCGAGCGGTTCCAGGTGACGACCATCGCCTCGTCTCCCTCTTCGATCGACACCTCGAGGAGGCGGGAGAGGGCGTCGAAGAGCGCGGCGCGGCGGACTGCGTCGGGGACGTAGAGGCGGTCGAAGAAGAGGACGATGCGGCGGGGGGGGCGCGTGGCGGAGGAGGAGGGCGCGGCGGCTCCGGGCTCCGGCCCCGGACCAGGACCGGACCCGGCCTCGCCCGTTCGGACCTCGCTGAAGTTCGTGACCGGCACGGGCTTTCCGTCGTGGCGGACCTCGAAGTCTTCCGCCTTCAGCCCTCGGACGCGGGCCCCCGACGGGTCGGTGACGACGACGTCGAGGTTGAAGAGGGTGACGTCGACCGAGGCCGCGGCGCGGGGCGGCGTCGCCGGCGGCTCCGCGGCGGGAGCCGCCGAGGCGGCGAGAGCGGCGAGGAGAGCGAGTGTACGCATGAGGTTCCGCCGGAGCACGCACGCCGCGTGCCGGACGTGCCGTACTCTAGAGCATACGCAGGCGGCCATGCTCTCGTTCGCGTCGCTGTTCGTCGGACTCGTCTTCGGGATCGTCCCGGTCACGGTCGTCGCGACCGCCCCCGTCGTCCGCGTCGAGCTCTACCTCGACGGGGAGCGCGTCGCCGACCTCGGGAAGCCGTTCGAGGCGCGCCTCGACCTCGGCTGCGAGCCGGCCCCGCACGAGCTCGTCGCCGTCGGCTACGACGACCGCGGCCGGCAGGTAGACCGCATCCGGCAGTGGATCAATCGGCCGCGGCCCCCCGCCGAGGCGACGCTCCTCCTCGAGCCGGGCTCGGGCGGAAAGGAGAGGTTCGCGAGGCTTTCCTGGCGTTGCCTCACGGAAGAGAACCCGCGCTCGATCGCGGTGACGCTGGACGACGTCCCCCTCCCCGCGGAGGACCCGGCGGCGATCGCGCTTCCTCCCCACGACCCGTCGAAGGTCCATTCGCTGAAGGCCGTCCTCGACTTCGGCGGCGGCGTCGTCGCGACGGCCGAGACGATCTTCGGCGGCCCCCGCAGGACCGAGGCGTTCACCGAGATGACCGCCGCCGCCGTGGAGCTGCCGAGCGGGGCGGGCCTCCCCGCGGCGTCCGACCTGACCGGCTGGTTCGAGAGCCGCGGACGACCGCTCGAGGTCGCCGCGGTCGAGGAAGGGCCGCGCGAGGTCGTCGTCCTCTGCGAGGGGAGCGCGCTCGCCTCGCTCCAGAAGCTCTTTCGTTACCGGACGACCGCCTTCGAGCCGAGCCTCCCGGAGGACGCCGTCCTCCGCTACGTCTGGCCCGTCGCGCAATCGGCGACGCAGTCGGCGATGAGGACGAACGTCTACCCGATCACCCGCCCGCTCGGTCCCGGCGACGGCAGCCTGAGCTGGATCGCGACGCGCCGCCTCGACTGGCCCGCGTGGCGGCCCGGCGAGCAACGGATCTCGGACGCGCTCGCGGTAGCGGCCCTCGCGGCCGCGGACGGAGAGAGGCGGCGGGCGGTCGTCCTCCTGCTCGGCCCGGAGGCGGCGGATGCGAGCCTCCTTTCGCCGGTCGAGGCGACCGCGTTTCTGGGGCACCTCCGCGTCCCGCTCGTCGTCTGGGCGGTCGGCGCGAAATCGGCCCCGAAGGCGACGCCGTGGGGAGACGCGACGCCGATCACGACGGCGCGGCAGTTCGACGCGGCCGTGGCGGCCCTCTTCGAGAAGCTCGCCCGCCAGAGGATCGTCTGGGTCGAGGGGACCCACCTGCCGCAGGACGTCCAGGCGGGAGCTCTCGCGGGCGAGGTCCGGATGGCGCGCTGAGGCGTGGGCCGGGCGACTCGCTCCGAGGCCACGGGGAAGCGGCGATGCGGCGGCCCTCCCGCCGCGGGCTTCAGGGCGTCGCGAGGGCCCGCGCGAGGGCGAGCACTTTCTCGCGCTCGATCTTGTAGGTGATCATCCGCGCGACGCCGTCGGTGCGCTGTACGACGACCGCCAGGGTGTCGTCGCCGGCGGGGAGGACCGCGGCCTTCACGCCGACGCCGGGCAGCGGCTCGCGCTTCGTGGTGTCGTCCTCGAGCGCCAGCACGTTGAACTCGAACTCTTCGTCGGCGGTCCGCTGGTCGCCGGCGAGCGCCTTCAGGCTGGCGAACGAGAAGCCGAAGTTGCTGCCGTCGCCCTGCCATTCGCAGCGCGTGAACCCGGGCCGCGGCTCATCGACTGCGGGGCCCTGATACCCGTCGCCCACGATGGCCGTCGCTTCCTCAGGGGTCAGCACCGCATCGCAACGCACCGCCGACGGCTCCGCGGGCGTCTGCGCGTGGACGAGGGCGGCGGCGAAAAGCAACGGGACGGCGAGCGGGAGCGATCGCATCATCGGTTCTCCTCCGGACGGGTGACGGATGTTCGAACCCGGTCATTTTCGTTCACGGGGTCGGCGGCCGCGTCAAGTCGAGGACGTCGAAGGTCCCGCCCTTCTTCCCGTCGCTCCCCCGCCCGGAATGGACCGCATGGAGCAGCCCCCCGGGTAGTTGGAGACGCTCGCCGCGGGGTAGGTCCGCACGCCCTCGATCTGGATCTGTTCGGCGGAGGTCATCGAGTGCGAAACGCTCTGGAAGTGCTCGTAGGCACCCTCGAGCGTCGACGGGCCGCAGTTCGTGCCGTCGGACCGTATGTTCCGGAGCTCGGACTTCCCGTCCGTCACCGTGACCGGCCCGACGGCCTTCGCCTTCTTGACGTCCCACGTGAACTCGACCGTGACCCGGTCGATCACGTCCGCCTTGCCCTCGTAGTCGCCGAAGACGACGGTCTCGCGCGCAACGCGTGCCGTAGAGCAACGCCTGCCGGGAGAGGAGTCTTCCGGCCTCGGTCCTGTCGGTGAAGACGACCTCCTCCTGGAGGCCCTCGCCGAACGAGACCGGCGTCGCGGCCGTCCCGCCCTCGGCGAAAGAGTCAGTTCAGCGGCGCGTCGAAGAGATAGTCCTCCGTCTGCTCGCAGTACTTGCCGTCGCCGCACCAGCCCTCGCCACCGCGAACCGTCCCTTTCACCCTCTTCGCGTTGAAGACTTCCAGCACGACGACGACGCTGTCGAGGCCGTTGAGCGTGCTGACCATCTCCGTACCGAAGTGACCGGCCGCGCACTGGTGCAAGAGCTCCACCTCTCCCTCGTCGTTCAGCTCGAGATCGACGAAAGGGACCTTCCTTTCCGCGCAGAACGTCCGCCGGGCGTTCGCACGATCCCTGGCCATCGACAGCTCGACGACCGGCTTCTCGCTCTCCGCCAGGAGGACGTGGATCCGCTTTCCGGCCGGCCCGCCTTCGTCGGCGTACGCCCAGGTGAGCTTCGGCGAGAACGCGACCTCGGCCTTCTCCATCGTGTCGGGGCTCACGAAGTAGACGATCCGGCCCTTTCCGCCGGCAGTTCCGCTCTTCTGAGCCAGGGCCGGAAGAGACGCGCAGACGAAGGCAGCGCCGATGAGGAAGCGGAACAGAGGCATGGGTCCTCCGTGCAAACTTCAGCTGTTTTGCCGCAATGATCCCACGGAATCGCATCCTTCCCAACGGACCGGCGTGTCCGCGTTCGAGGTCGGTGGGACGTAAGGGCGTCGGCGAGCGGTCCGGCTCGGGAACGCCGTGAGCGGCAGCGCGGGCGGCACCGCCCACGCCCTCTGCGCGGCCGAGGCGCGCGTCGCCGTCCGGCCTCCTCGATTCAGGCCGGAGCGGCCGGGCCTCCTGCGGCGACGACCCGGTCCCGACCCGACTTCTTTCCTTCGTAGAGCGCCTCGTCGGCGCGGCCGACGATCCTCTCGACGCTGCTTCCGTCCGACTCCGCGACGCCGAACGTCGCCGTCACCCGGACGGGAGTCCCGTCCACGTCGAGCGGCGTCGTCGAGAGGCTCTGCCTCACCTTCTCCGCGAGCTTCACCGCGCCTTCGAGGGAGGTCGAAGGGAGGACGAAGAGGAACTCCTCTCCGCCCCACCGGCCGACGGTGTCGACGGAACGCACCGTCTCGCGGCACCGGGCCGCGGCGTGGCGGAGGACGGAATCCCCCGCCGCGTGCCCGAGGGTGTCGTTCACGGCCTTGAAGCGGTCGAGGTCCATCATCACGACGGAGAAGGGGACGCGGCTCCGGTCGGCCCGGAGCTTCTCCGCGCCGAGCCGGCTCTCCAGCTCCCGCCTGTTCACGAGCCCCGTGAGGGCGTCTGTCCGCGAGAGGAGGTCGAGGGCGTCCCGCGCCGCTGCGAGCTCGTCGTTCTGCCGGCGAATCACCCGGTTCGCGCGGACCTTCGCCCGGAAGCCCAGGGCAAGGACGAGGGCCGCGAGCGCGAGCGCGGCCACGCCGACCAGGAGGGCCCTTCTCCGGCCGACCTCGCGGTCCAGCTCGAGCGCCTGGATCGCCTTGTCGCGCTCGAGAAGCTCGATCTTTGCCGTGCGGCTCTCGGCTTCGTAGAAGGCGCCCAGGTCGGCGGCGCGGCGGGCGCTCTCCTCGGTCGAGATGCTGGATCGCAGCTCGTGGGCGCGCGCCAGCTCCTCGAACGCGCGCTGCCAGCTCCGTTCCGACGCGAGCGAGAAGGCGAGCCTCGACCGGGCGGCCTCCTCCTCGGGCGGGTTCCCTCCGCCCGTCGCCAGCCGGACCGCCTCCTCGGCCCAGCGTCGGGACTCGACGGTCTCTCCCGACGCCTCGAGGAACTGCGAGAGGTTCCCGGCCGCGAGGCACGCCTCCCGGATCGAGCCGTTCCGCGAGTGGAGGCGGAAGGACTCCGCCACGAGCTGCCGCGCCCGGGCAAGGCTCCCCTGGTTCCCGAGGTTCACCCCGAGGTCGTTCGCGACGCACCCGGCCGTGTAGAGGTCTCCCGATCGCCGGGCGAGGGCCAGCGCTCTCTGCTGCCGCTCCAGCGACTCGGGGTGCTTCCCGAGCATCGCGAGGACGTTCCCCTGCTCGTTGAGCGCGCGCGCCTCGACTCCCGTCGACCCGGCGCGCCGCGCGGCCTCCTCGGCGCGCTCGAAGTACTTGAGCGCCTCCTCGGTGCGGCCCAGGTTGCGGTAGACCATGCCGATGGTGTGGGCCGCGCTCGCTTCCGCCTCCGGCGCCTTCGCTCGCTCGGCTCGCCGGAGCGACTCGATCGCCGAGTCCTGCGCCTCGTCGAGGCGGCCGAGGACGAGGAGCGCCCTCGCCCGCACCCCCAGCGCCGTCGCGGCCGCCGAGGTCAGGCCGGCCGCCTCTGCGACGGAAACGGCCTCACGCAACGGTGCGTCCGCGGCCCCTGCCTTCCTCTCGGCCAGGAGCGCCTGCGCCTGAGCGATCAGAGCCTTCACGAGCCCGTCGGGATCGTTCCTCGAGCGAGCCGCTTCGACGTCGCGCAGCGAAGTCTCCGCGGACGCCGCCGGGCGAACGGGCGACGCGTCGGGACGGACGGCGGACGACGGAGCGGCCGCCGTCTCCGCGTCCGACGTGGGAGAAAAAGTCGCCAGCAGGACGATTCCCACGAGACGTACTACGAGACGCCGCGATGGCATGGGAGCCCTCTGCCGGAATCATGGCACGGGCGGGGACTCTCGGTCGTCCTGGCCGATCCGGGCAGTCCCTATCGCGAGGGTCGCCAGCGAGGGCGCTACTCCGCGCGCAACCGGAGAACGCGCAAGGGCCGAAAAGTAGAATTCGATGCATGAGCAGGTTCTCGCTCGCCTGCCTCCTGCGGGGGGCCGTGGCAATGGTGTTGTTGATCGCGCCGCCGGCGGCGACGGCGAAGGCCCAGGGAGGCAGCGCGCCACCGCCGAGCCTGGAGCGCCTTCTCCAAGCCGCTCGCACCGGCGACGTCGCGGGCGTCGCGAGCGCGCTGTCCGCGGGCGCGCCGATCGACGGCGGCGACCCGAAATGGGGCGAGACGGCCCTGATGCGCGCGGCGGCCTTCGGCCAGCGCGCGACGGTGCAGGCCCTGCTCGCGGCGGGCGCGAACCCTCGGGCGGAGTCGGCCGGCAAGCGCACGGCGCTCCACGCCGCGGCCGAGGGCGGCGACGTCGACGTCATCCGCGACCTGCTCGCGAGGGGTCTGCCCGTCGACGGCGGCGCCGATCGCGGAGACACGCCCCTGACGGTGGCCTGTGCGGCCCGCCGGCCGGCGGCGATCGAGGCGCTGGCGGCGGCCGGCGCCCGGCACGAGGCCATGGGGAGCGACTGCGGGACGTTGGCCGACCTCATCGGACGGTCGCTCGCGAGCGACACCGGGGCGCGAGACCTGCCGGTCATCCGCGCGTTCATCCGCGCGAGGTCCGGCCTCGAGGTGCCGGGGCGGATCTCGGGAACCCCCATCCAGGCGGTACTCGCGGGCTGTCACCATCCGGACGCGCCGGAGCTGGCGCGTCTGCTCATCGACGCCGGGGTCGACCTCGAGGTGAAGACCGCCGCCGGGCTGACCGTGAGGGACGAGGCGCTTCGCCGACTGAAGGGCGAGCCGCGCTGCGCGGCCACGGTGGCGGAGCTGGATCGACGAGGGGGAGGCCGATGAGCCGGCACCGGAAGCGCGGCTTCGCCGTCGCCGCCGCCGTCGTCGGAGGGCTGATCCTCCTGGCGCTCGTTGCGGCGTTCGTGTGGTGGGTCGCCGGCGACGCGGAGACGGAGGCGCCCTGTGCCGCCTGCGTCGCGGCCGAAGCAGGCGACCTGGCCGGCGTGCGGTCGGCTCTCGCCGCCAGGACCGACCTCGACGAACGGCGCGAGGAGGCGACCCGGGCGCTCGACGCCGCGCTCGAGCACCTGGAGATCGAGGGCGGCGCGGACGCTCGCGACGTCGTCCTGGCCCTGCTCGACGCGGGCGCCGACCCGAACCAGTTCACGTCGATCGCGCGGGGCGGCCTCGGCGGACGCTCGGGCCGGCCCGGGAACACCGTGAGCCAGAGCGCGGGCGGCACGGCGTACGTCCTCTACGCCGCCGAGCGCGCGATCGGCCTCGGCGACTCCGAGCTCCTCGAGCGGTTCATCGCCGCGGGGCTCGACGTGAAGGGCAAGCCCGGCGGGGCGACGCTGACCCGGGCCGCCGGCGAGGGTCACCTGGCTGCGGTGCAGCGCCTCGTCGCGCTCGGTGCCGACGTGAACCACCGGCACGACGACCTCGGCTCGCCGCTCGCCGCCGCCGTGCACCGGCGCCATCGCGACGTGGCGACCTTCCTCGACCAGCACGGCGCCCGGGAGTGGCAGTGACCGTCGGGCGGCTCTCGAGGAGGGGGGGGCCGCCCTACCGGATCAGCTCGACGCGCCGGGAGAGGCCCGGAGCGCGGGCGAGCCTGGCATCGCAGGTGAGGAGCACCGTGTCGAGCGCCTCGGCGAGCGCGACGTAGACGGCATCGTAAGCGGTCAGCCCGTCGCGCAGGGCCCAGACCCGGCCCAGGAGCGGCTCGTGAGGGTGGCGTTCCAGGTCGAGCGCGCGGAGGTCCTCGAGAGCAGACGTCCCCGCGGCCGCGTCGAGCTCTCCGGTCCTCACGAAACGCCACAACGCCTGAGTGACCTCGACGTCGGCCAGGTGCGGGACGTGGAGACCGAGCGAGGGGTCGGCGATTCGGGCCGCTATAGCGCGGCCACTCTTCGTGCCGAGCAGGAGCTCGACGAGGGCCGACGCGTCGAGGACGATCACCGGGCGTTTCGTTCCGCCCGGATCACGGCGGCGGCGGATCGCCCGAGCCGGCGCACGGGACCGGCCTGGAGCCGATCCAGTAGCTCCGCCCGCGTCGGCCGTTCGAGGGCCTTGCGTACCTCGCGCAGGACGTAGTCCGACATGGTGAGGCCTTCGGCCGCCGCCCTCACCTCGAGCCGGCGATGTAGGTCAACCGGGACGTTCCTGACCTGGACCAGGGTGGTCGGCATGGGAAAACGATAGAAACATCGAAACAGCATGTCGACGCCCCGGTGTCCTGCGACGAGCCGCCCGGACGCTCTTCAGCCCTCCGCCTCGTCCGGGAGCGGGCGCTCCTCAGGTTCGCAGCCGGGAAGGCGGAGAGGACGTCAGTCCGACGCGGGGAGGAACGCTCCGTCGTCGCTTCGCTGCTGCGGGACGCCGCCGTCGTTGACGACGGCGTAGGCGATGAAGGGGTTCGTGCCGCTCGTCCGGCGGACGCGCACGTAGCCGTCGGCGACGCCGGGCGCCCACGTCGAGAGGGCGTTGTTCTGCTGCCACCAGCGCTTCGCCTTCACGGTGAGCCCGGTCGCCGTGTGGACGAGGTGCCCGGTCGCGCCGTCGTAGACGTCGACGGCGAAGACGTCGTCGTCGCCGCCGGCCTCGCCGGTGTTCACGATCGCGAGGTTCGTCCGGTTCGCCGCGTTCTGCTGCAGGCCATACAGCCAGGCGGAGTCGGTCGAGGCCCCGCCGGACGGCGTCGCCGGGTAGAAGAGGCCGTACCTCCCGCCCCCGCCCGGCGACGACGTGCGGGCGCCGACGACGATCCCCGAGAGGTCCCCGTCGGAGGACGTGACGAAGAGCGCCCCGACGTACCCGCTCCCCGCCGGCCCGATACCGGGTGCGGCGTGCTCGCGGAAGTACGCGAAGACGTTCGGGAGGATCACCTGCGCCCCGGCCCCGAGCGAGAGCGGGACGGACGCCGTCTGATCGGGGCGGTCGACCTGGTCGGAGACGAAGGAGAGCGTCAGCGTCCGCGCGCGCGCCGACCAGTTCGTCGCGACGAGCTCGCTCGTGTAGACGCTCGCCTCGATGACCACCGGGACGGTGAGAGAGGAGACGGGGGCCGTCGTCGCCGGCTGCGGCGGCACGAAGGAGCCGTCGGAGTTCTTCTGGTCGTTCACGACGCCGTAGGCGTACCAGGGAGCGGTGCCGCCGACGCGCTCGACCTTCACGTAGCCGTTCGTCATTCCGTGCAGCCCGAGGATTCCGCTGACCTGCAGGAAGCCGCCCGGCGGAAGTGTCTCGTCGGAGCGGACGACGCGGGCGGGCGAATCGCCGGAGCAGACGGTCACGCGGAGCGTGACGTCCCCGTCCGACGGAGCGCCGGCGTTCTGGAGCGCCAGGTTCGAGCGGTCCGTCGCGTTCTCGCGGAGGCCGCAGACGTACGCGGCTCCCGCGAGCGCCCGCCACGCGGGCGTCCCGCCGTACGCGAGGCCGGCCTGGCCGTTGGCGACGGCGGTCGTCGTCCGGACCGTGGCGGCGACCTCGGAGAGGGACGCGACCCCGCTGACGGCGACGGCGAGCGTCCCGCCGCGCGGCGCCGTGGCCGGGACGCCGACGCCGAGCTGGCCGAGGTACGCGATCGCGTCGGGCTCGACGAGCTGCCGTCCCGCGGGGAGCGTGACAGTCGCGGAGCCCGAGCCGCCGCCGAGCGTCGCCGCGCCCGTGTAGGCGAGCCGGAGGGTCGCGTCGCGGGTGGAGCGGTTCGTCAGCGTCAGCTCCGAGGTGTAGTGCGACGGCGCGACGCCGAAGACGTCGAGGACGACCGGGACGAAGACGACCCCCTCGGTCGTCGACGTGCCGCCGGACTGCTCCACCTCGAACGACGCCGTCCCGACCCGGAGCGTTCCGGCACGGGGGGAGGAGTCGAGGTTCGGCGCGACGGAGTACGTGAGCGGGCCGGAGCCCGTGCCGCTCCAGCCGGACGTCACGACGACCCACGGCACCTCGGACCTCGCCGTCCAGGGGCAGCCGGAAGAGGGCGTCACCTGGATCGTGCCGCGCCCGCCCGCCGCGCCGAAAGACTGGGAGAACGGGGGATTGAGCCCCGTGAAGCCGCACGTGACGATCTGGAACGCGCCGTCGCTCGTGTCCGACGTCGTCCCGGCGGCGTCACTCACCCGCACGTGGCAGACGGGAGACATGGACTGCGCGACGACCCACGGGAACGAGCCGGTGTTCGGCGTGCTCGCGACGATCGTCTGCGGGTCGACGAGCTGGCCGTCCCACGGCGACGTCGTCGAGTACTCGATCTTCACGTTCGAGATGGAGCCGCTCGACGTCCAGGTGATCGGGTGGGTCGTCCCCGCCTCCCAGACCTCGCCGCCGTTCGGCGACGTGACCCGGAGGGTCGGGGCGCCGCCGGAGCCGACCGTCATCGAGAAGACGCCGTTCCCGTTCGTCCCGGCGTAGAGGCGGGTGTGGTCTGCCGGGTCGAGCGCGAGGGCCAGGACGTCCAGGTTCGAGAGGCCCGAGTCGAGGTGGTTCCACGTGGCGCCGCCGTCCGCGGAGAACGCGACGCCGTCGGACCCGGAGGCGTAGAACGTCCCCGGGGCGGCCCGGTCCGCGACGAGCTCGCCGTCGGAGCCCCACAGCTTCGTCACGCGGTTCCAGGACGTTCCGCCGTCCGTCGTCCGGTAGACGCCGTCCATCCCGAGGAGGAGGACCGTGCTCGAGGCCGAAGGGTGGACGGCGATCGCGGAGACGGAGATCGGAACGCCTCCCGTGACCGGGCTCCAGGAGGCGCCGCCGTTCGTGCTCTTCATCAGCCCGCCGAACGTGCTCGCGGCCCAGACGGTCTGGGGACTCGACGGGTCGACGGCGATCGCGTTGACGAACATGTGTCCGGTGCCCGTGTAGACGACGTTCCACGTCAGGCCGCGGTCGACGCTCTTGTAGACGTGGTCCGTCGTCCCGGCGTAGACGACGAGCGGAGACAACGGGTCGATCGCGAGGCACGTGGCCGACTCGAGGAGGACGGGCGTGTAGGTGGTCCCGCCGTCGGCGCTTCGCGCCAGGGCGCCTCCCGTCGCCGCGTAGACGATCGAGGCGTTCGCCGGGTCGAACGCGATCGCCGCCGTGGAGTAGCCGGTCGACACGGCACTCCAGCTGTCGCCGCCATTCCTCGTGACCGAGTAGCCGGTTGACGTACCGGCGACGATCGTCGAGGAGCTGACGGGGGAGACGGCCAGCGCCAGCACCTCGGTCCCGGCCGGGCCGATCGGGCTCCACGCGTTCGCGCCGGCGGAGAGGCGCGCCGCGAAGGCGACGGCGAGAACGAGCGGGAAGAGGCCCAGCGCGGCTCGCCGTACAAGGGCGAACCGGAGCGTCGTGTCGTTCATCGGGACTTCCCTCCTGCGTCGGGCGTGGGCGGAGCGGCAGCCACTACACCCGGGACCCGTCTCGAGCTGCAATGCGGCACGAAACGATAGGGGAGATGCCGCGGGGCCGCAAGAAACAGGACCGGACCGGGTCGGTCGGACGTCGCGTGACGCGATGCAGGAGACCGGCGGCAAGTCGGCCGTGGCCGAGTCGAGAGTCCGCCTGCGGGCGCGCGCGATCAGGACCCGGATCGTTATCCCTTCGCGGGAGAGGACCTTCACTGTGGGACCATCTCGTCGGGGGACGCGTGAGGAGTGACGTGTCGCGCACACTTCCTGTCGTGATTCGAGAGCTTCTCTCGGCCGCATTGATGGCATCGGGGCTGGCCGCCGCCCAGCCCTGCGCCTGGCCGTCGTTCGCTCTTCCGGTCGACCTCGGCATTCCGGTCGAGGAGCGGTGGCCGGAGCTGCGAACCGCAGAAGTGGACGGGGACGGACGGCCGGATCTCCTCGCACTCTTCAGCTCCGGCCGCGTCGTCGTCTTCTGGAACCGCGCCGGCGGCCTCGTCCGGGGCCCTTCGACGGAGCAGCTCCCTGGCTCAGCGAGCAGGTTCTTCCTGGAACCGGCGGACCTCGACGGGGACGGTCGGTCGGACCTTCTCGTCGGGGTGAGCTCCTTCGGGGCGCCGCCGCGGCGATTCGAGTCGTGGCTCGGGGACGGGGCGGGCGGGTTCTCGAGGGCGGCGTCCGTCACGCTCCCCGAGGGGCTCGGCTCCGGTCTCACCCTCGCACGGTTCGACGGAGGCGCCTCCCTCGACGTTCTCTCGGTGGTTCGCTCGGCGTCGGCCGCCTCGAAGCTCGAGGTCGTGCGCTGGCGTGGTCGGGGAGACGGATCGTTTCAGGCCCCCGCGACGATCCTGACGGTCGACAATCCGATAACCGACGCCGGGGCCGGCGGCGTCGTGGCGGGAGACGTCGACGGCGACGGAAGGACCGATCTCGTCGTCTCCTCGATCGGGAGCGTGACCAGCCATCCCGAGGTCCATCCCAGCTCCTCCTATGTGTCGAAGCTCTGGCTCGGGGACGGCGCGGGCGGCTTCGAGTCGAGCTCTCCCGCGCCCTTCGGATGGGCGTTCCGGCTCGTCGACGTCGACGGGGACGGGCGGGACGAGGTCCTCTATGCCAACTGGCAGCAGATGCCGGTCATCTCGGACTCGGGGTTCCTGCGTCGAGAGGCGGACGGGACGTGGCGCGTCCTCGGAACGTGGCTCGCCGATGCACGGTCCCTCCTCGTCGGCGAGCTCGACAGGAATCCCGAGCGCAAAGAGGTTCTCGTCGGCGGAGGCGCCTACCGGCTCGGCGAAGCCGGCAGCGGTGCCGTCCCGTTCGCGACGATTCCGGAGACCGCGCGGCCGACGCTCCTGGACCTGGATGGCGACGGTCACCTCGATGTCCTCGGCGTCGCGAGCAACCCGGTCGGTGCCACCAACCGCCTGGTCCTGGCCCGGAGCGCTTGCGGAGGGGGTCCGGGAACGAGGACGCTCTTTCTTCCCGCATTTCTCTCCCTGACCGGTGCGGAGGCGACCCGTTTCGAGACGGAGGTCGCCGTCACGAACTTCGGGGCCTCTGCGATCTCGGCGGTCCTGCGCATTCACCGGGCGGACGGTGCACCGGCATCGGACCTGGCCTCCTTCACGCTCGGGCCGGGTCGGGTCCGGTTGCTTTCCACGACCGCGGACGCGGAGGCGGTCAGGGTCGTGATGCCCGAAGGTGTCGATCGGGGCACGGCGACGCTCGAGGTCTCGACGCTGGACGGGTCACAGCAGGACGTCGTCGCGGACGTCCGGATCCTCTCGGAACGGCCGGGTTCCGGGCGCGGGGGCGTCGGCTATCGGGCGCGAGCCGCCGAAGGGCAGCGCGTCGGGGGGACCGGGTACGTTTCCTGGCTGAAGGAAGACGCGGAGGATCGTACGAACCTGGCCGTCGCCAGCGCCGGCCCGGAACCCGTAACGCTGCGCGTCTCTGTCGTCTCGGCAGATCCCGAAAGACCAGGCCGGGTCGTCCTTCCCGACGTCACCCTGACGCCTCACGGAAGCCACCAGTGGAACCGCGTCCTCGCGGCGTCCGGGCTCGGCGCCCGGAGCGGCTGGGCCCACGTCGAGCGGCTCGCCGGAGGTCCCTGGACGGCCTGGGCGACCGTGAACTCGAACGGAACCGGTGACGGCTCGGTCGTCGAAGTGGCGGCGAGCCCGGGGGGGAGGCTTCTCCCCGCGATCGTCGGGACGGATCGGTACCGTACGGACGTCATCCTCACGAACACGGCGTCGACGAGCGGAATCGCAACGCTCAGCTTCCCGCCCGTCTCCGACCCGGATGGGCTCCCGTTCCCGGTCACGCTCGACCTCGAGGTCGGGTCGGAATCGTCCCGGCTGGTGGACCCGGTCTCCTCCCTGAGAGACACGCTCGTGATTCCACCCGGGCCCTATGTCGGGCACGCCACCTTCCATGGTTCGGGTCTCGTGGCCGGAGCGAGGGTGACGACCGTGTCGGCCTCCTCAGGCTCATTCGGCGTCTACACGCCTCCCGCGAGCTGGTTCGACTACGGCGAGTCCATGCTCGTCTCAGGGTTGCGCCAGGATCAGAGAAACCGGTCGAACCTCGTGATCGTCGAATCGCCCACCATGGCGCCGGGTCGGTATCGAGTCGAGCTGTTCGACGGGCGGACGGGCACGCTGGCGAGGGCGATCGAAGGGGTCACGCCTGGCGCTACCCATGGCATGCCATCGCGGGTGCAGCTGGACTCGGTCCTGTGGAGTACGGGCGTTCCCTTCGGCTGGGCACGCGTCACGCGCACCTCCTCTTTCAACACCCCTTTCTTCGTCTACGCCGTCGTCAACGACGGCGCATCGGCGGGGCTCGGGTCCGGAGACGGAACGTACCTGCCCGGAGTACCGAGGTAGGCGCCGGGCCGGGCGCCACTGGAGGGGCGACGCCGGGCTATCGGATCAGCTCGACGCGTCGGGAGAGACCCGGAGCGTGGGCGAGCCTGGCATCGCAGGTGAGGAGCACCGTGTCGAGCGCCTCGGCGAGCGC
>CAYVPO010000064.1:0-17787 GCA_964453825.1 uncultured Holophagales bacterium | reverse complement strand
GGCGCGCTCCCGACACGGGATCAGGAGTGCGCGTGCCGGCGAGCCGGCAGGCCCGTCGGCTCGTAGCGGATCGGGAGGTACTCCGGGAACCACATGGCGCGCCGGACGGTCTCCTCGAGGCCGTTCAGGATCTCCGGCTCGGCGAGACCTTCCGCCACGGCCCTCCGGATGACCGCGCACGCGACCGAGTGCGAGCATTCGCGGATCGTCGCGATCTGGGGGTAGACGGCGGACTGCGCGATGTCGGCCTCGGTGACGTGCGTCGCCAGGGCCTGGGCCGCGGCGAGGAACATGCCGTCGCTGACGCGCCTCGCCTTGGAGACGCAGACGCCGAGCCCGATCCCCGGGAAGATGAAGGCGTTGTTGCACTGGCCGATCCGGTGCGTCACGCCGCCGTGGACGACCGGCGCGAACGGGCTCCCCGTCGCCACGATGGCCCGGCCGTCCGACCAGGTGACGGCCTGCTCGGCCGTGCATTCGGCCTTCGACGTCGGGTTCGAGATCGGGAAGACGAGCGGCCGCTCGTTGAGGGCGGCCATCTTCCTCACCATCGGCTCGGTGAACGTCCCCGGGGTCGCCGAGACTCCGATGAGGATCGAGGGCTTCGCGTTCTCGATCGTCTCCTCGAGCGAGATGCGGCCCGGGTCTGCGACCTTCCAGGAGGCGAGCTCGGCGCGGTCGCGCGCGAACTCCTTCTTGAACCCCTCGAGCCCCGGGCGGTCCGAGACGGCCAGCCCCTTCGTGTCGCAGGTCCAGATCCGCTTCCGCGCCTCGTCCACCGGGACCCCTTCCTCGACGAGCGCCGAGACGAAGAGCTCCGCGATTCCGTGGGCGGAGGCGCCGGCCCCGGCGAAGACGAGGCGGTGGTCGCTCATCTTCCCGCCGGTGAGGCGGAGCGCGCCGAAGATGCCCGCGACGACGACCGACGCGGTCCCCTGGATGTCGTCGTTGAACGTGAGCAGCTCGTCGCGGAAGCGCTCGAGCTGGAAGATCGCGTTGTCCTTCAGGAAGTCCTCCCACTGAAGGAGGACGTTCGGGAAGACCTTCTTCACCGCGCCGACGAACCTGTCGACGAAGGCCTGGTACTCCGCGCCGCGGACCCGCTTGTGGCGGAGGCCGACGTAGAGCGGGTCGGCGAGCCGTTCCTCGTTGTCGGTGCCGACGTCGAGGGTGATCGGGAGGGTCGAGTACGGCGAGACCCCGGCGCACGCGGTGTAGAGGCAGAGCTTCCCGATCGGGATGCCCATGCCGCCCGCCCCCTGGTCGCCGAGGCCGAGGATCCGCTCTCCGTCCGTCACGACGATGACGGACGGCTCGGTCGAGTGGTAGTTCCGGAGGATCTTCTCGATGTGGTCCTGCTGGTCGATGCCGATGTAGAGGCCGCGGCCGCGGCGGAAGATGTGCGAGAACCTCTGGCACGCCTCGCCGACGACGGGCGTGTAGACGATCGGCAGCATCTCCTCGATGCGCTCGTGGACGAGGCGGTAGTAGAGGACCTCGTTCCGGTCGTGGAGGCTCGCCAGGTAGATGTACTTCTCGAGAGGCGTCGGCTTGGCGCAGAACGACTCATAGACCCGGACGAGCTGCTGCTCGATCGTGAAGATCGCCGGCGGGAGGAGGCCGAGGATGTCGAGGTCCTCCCTTTCTCTCGCCGTGAAGGCCGTCCCCTTGTTGAGGAACGAGTCCGTGAGGACGGCCTCGCCCTTCTTGGGCGTCGAGATGTAACGCTGCCACGTGGACGGGTCGACCTTGATCGAAAAGTCCATGCATCCTCCTCGCGGCCCCGACCCGACATCCCCATCGTGAGCGCCGTCCCCGGGACGCCACGGCTCACGAAAAGCTCCACTCCGGGACCGTCTCTCAGAATACAGGATTGCGGCTTCCGAGACGCAGTCGGGGCGTCCGCGTCGACGGCTCGGGGCGGTCCGAGGGCGCCAGGATCGACCTACTCGCTGGCACCCAGGCGGGACTGTCCGGTCTTCGACCGCCCGGCACACCGATGGATCGTCCTGCGCAAGAACGACCCCCGCTTCTGCGCGTATGATGTGAACTTGCGATGGAGCCGCTCTTCGACGCACGGACGCTTCTGGCGGCGAGCGCCGTCGTCTTCGCGGGCCTCGTGCTCGCGGTCGCCCTCGCCTGGAGGGAGCTCCGCGCGATCCGCGGACCGGACCGCCTCGCGCTCGGGTTCGGCCTCTTCTTCCTCGGGCTCGTTCTCCTCGCCTTCAAGGGAAGGATTCCCGCCTTCCTTCCGGCCGTCCTCGCGAACGTCCTCGTGTCGGTGGCCGCGGCGTTCATCCTCGAGGGGACGAAGCTCTTCTACGGCCTCGTCCCGAACCGTCGTCTCACCGTCGGGACGGGCCTCCTCGCCACGGCCGGCTTCGCAGCCACCCTGCTCCTCCCGAACGGGGAGGACGCGCGGGCGATCCTGAGCAGCGCGTTCCTCGCAGCGCTCCTGGGCGCCGCCGCGTGGACGGCCTGGCTCCGCCGGGCGCGACATGGAGCAGCCGCCTTCGAGAAGGTCACCGCCTTCGGGCTCTGGGCCTGCGCCGCCCTCTTCTGGGCGCGCGGCGTCGCCGTCGGCGCCGGCTTCGTCGAGGGCGACATGCTCGCCGGGGGGCCGCTCCTCGCCCTCCCCCCGCTCCTCTGCACGATCTTCGCGGTCGTCTGGTCTACGACTCTCCTCGCGACGACGAGCCAGCGCCTGACGCGGGTCGTGCGGGCACAGAACGACCTCCTCGCGAGCCTCCTTTCCGTCGCACGGGCCGCGGGCGCCGAAGAGGGGCTCGACGGGACCCTCACGAGGGTCCTCGACGCCGCGACGTCCGCGACCGGAGCGACCGGAGCGAGCCTCCTCCTCCTCGACGAGAGCCGCCGCTTCACGCGAGGGCTCTTCGCAAGCGGCGATTCCACGCTCGTCGTCGGGCCGGCCGTGGCGGCCGAGATGCTCGACACCGGCCTCGCCGGATGGGTCGTCCGGAGCGGCACGATCGCCATCGTCGGGGACGTCCGGCAGGACCGACGCTGGCGACGCCTCCCGACACAGGAGGGGACGATCCGGTCCGCGCTCTCGGCGCCTATCGCGACCGGCCCCGCGCTTTCCGGAGTCCTCACGCTCGTTCATCCCGACACGGGCCATTTCGGGGAGGAGCAGCGTCACCTCATCGAGTCGACGGCGGCGCAGATCGCCCTCGGGCTCCGGACGGCGCAGATCGCCGAGGCGCGGAGGCGCGCCACGCGCGAGCTGGAGGTCCTGAACGCCGTCCTCGACGTCTCGGCCCGGCGGCACGCGTCGGAGGAGATCGTCGAGGAGGCGGCCGCTGCGATCTGCCGGCTCTCGACGTTCTCCAGGGTCTTCGTCGCCCTCCCGGCCGACGCCGGGTTCCGCCTCCTCGGCCGAACCGAGGGTCTCGGCGACCTCCCGCCTTCCGCGCTCGGAGGCGACCTCGGCCTCGCCTGGGAGAGCGGGCTCGTCCGTCGCGCGGGCGGAGACGGAGCCGGCGAGCCCTGCCGTCGCATCTCGGTCCCTCTCCGACATCTCGGCAACAGGCTCGGCGTCGCGACGTTCGAGTCGACCGCGCCCGAAGGCCTCGACGACGCCGCCTGCGCGTTCGCGGAGGCCCTCGCCGAGGCGATCAGCCTCGGGCTCGGGAAGGAGACCCTCGCGCGGGCCCGGGAGGAGCTCTCCCGGATGCTGGTCCACGACCTCCGCGGCCCGATATCCGGCGTCATGGGCGCGCTCGAGCTCCTCGGCGAGAACGCCGCGCTCGACGGAGACGGGAGAAAGCTCCTCGACGTCGCGGAGAGGAACGCGCGACGCCAGCTGAGCCTCGTCGACGGGATCCTGGAGCTCTCCCGGCTCGAGGAAGGCTCGCTCCCCGTTCGCCGGACGGACGTTCGCGTTTCGGCCGTCGTCGACGAGGTGATCGGGAGGGCGCTTCCCGCCGCCGAGGCCCGCGGGCTCTCGCTCGTCTCCGCCCTGCCGCCCGACCTGCCGCCGGTCCTCGCCGACGCCGGCCTCGTCGCGCGAGTCGTCGAGAACCTCCTGGCGAATGCGGTCAAGTTCAGCGCGCCCGGTTCCGGGTCCGTCCGCCTCGAGGGACGCGTCGAGGGGGACAGCGTCGTCCTCGCCGTGAAGGACTCGGGCCCCGGCGTCTGCGAGGAGCTGCGCCCGCGGCTCTTCGAGAAGTTCGCAGTCGGGAATCTCCCCGGCCGGGGTTCCGGACTCGGTCTTCCGTTCTGTCGCCTCGCCGTCGAGGCGCAGGGGGGCCGGATGTGGCTCGAGTACCCGGGTCCGGCGGCCGTCTTCTCCTTCAGCCTGCCGCTCGCCAGCCCTCCGGTCTCGTGACGCTCAGGGGAACGTGCTAGAAGAGCGCATGCGTCGCGCGGCCGCCGTCCTCCCCGTACTTCTCGTCTCCCTCGCCTGCGATCGTCCGCCCGCCGCCGACCCGGAATACGCGCGCACGATCGAGGCGGCGCGCGCCGCCCGGCACGCCGAGCTGACGACGGAGAACGGCTGGCTGACGATCGTGGCGCGCGAAGCGCTCACGACGGGAGAGAACACGTTCGGCTCCGATCCGTCGTCGAAGATCGTGCTCGAGGCAGACGGGATTCCCCCGAGAGCCGGCGCGTTCGTCGTTCGGGAGGACGGCGCCGTCCTCCTCCGCGCGGAGTCCGGAGCGCCCGTGACGGTGAACGGAGCGCCGCCGACCGACGCGCCGCTCGTCCCGGAAGGGGACGAGAACCCCGACGTCATTGCCGTCGGCCGCATCCGCCTGGCGTTCTTTCGGAGAGACGGCGCCCCGTACGTTCGGGCACGCGACCCCGAGAGCGCGCGGCTGCGCGGCTTCCCCGGCCTCTCGCATTTCCCGATCGACCCCGCGCTCCGCGTGGAAGGACGCTGGGAGCCGTACGACGCCCCCCGCGAGGTCGAGGTGCCGTCCTCGCAGGGGCCGCCTAGGACGGCCCTCGCGCCCGGGCTCGTCCGCTTCACACTCGAGGGGAAGGAGCTCTCGCTCGAGCCGACCGTCGAGTCGCCGGCGGACGACGCTCTCTTTTTCGTCTTCGCCGACGCGACCTCGGGCGCGGAGAGCTACGGCGGCGGTCGGTTCCTCTCCGTCCCGCGCCCGGCCGCAGGGGGGGATCGCGTCGTTCTCGACTTCAACCTCGCCGAAACACCGCCGTGCTCCCTGACGCCCTACGCGAGCTGCCCGATGGCGCTCCCGCGGAACACGCTTCCGATTCGCGTCGAGGCCGGGGAGAAGGCGCCCGCCCACCCCTGACCGGACTCTTGCCCGCGCACCCCCTCGACTCGGGAAGCGCCGCACCGGACGCCGTGCTAGAAAAGGCCATGCGCCGAGCCCTCCCCACTCTCCTCATCGCCGCCGCAGCCCTCCTCGCCTGCCGCCGCCCGCCGGCGGCCGACCCGGCCTACGCAGCCGAGATCGGAACGGCCCGAGCGCTCCGGGAGACGCGCCTCGCGTCCGAGAGCGGCTGGCTCACGCTCGTCGCGCTTCACTGGCTCGCCCCGGGCGAGAACGCGTTCGGCTCGGACCCCGCCCTGCCGCTCTCGCTGGAGGCGCCCGGGATCCCCGCGCGAGCCGGGGCGTTCGTCCTCGATCCCGAGGGCGCCGTCCGTCTCCGCGTGGAGGCGGGCGCCCCGGTCACCGTCGACGGAGCCCCGCCCGCCGACGTGCCGCTCGTCACCGACCGCGACGGAAAGCCCTCCGTCGTCGAGGTGGGGCGCGTGCGGATGACGGTCATCGAGCGCGGCGGGAAGCTCGCCGTTCGTGCCCGGGACCCCGAGAGCGCGCGCCGGAGGGAGTTCCGGGGAATCGAGCACTTCCCCGTCGACCCCGAGCTCCGCGTCGAGGCGACGTTCGAGCCGTACGAAGCGCCCCGCGAGGTCGAGGTCCCCTCCGCGCAGGGTCCGGCCCAGAAGTCGCTCGCGCCGGGGCTCGTCCGCTTCTCGATCGGAGGGAAGGAGCGGACGCTCGAGCCGACCGTCGAGTCGCCCGCCGACGAGACTCTCTTCTTCGTATTCGGCGACGCGACGAACGGAACGGAGACGTACGGGGCCGGCCGCTTCCTCACCGCGAACGCGCCGAAGGACGGCGCGTCGAAGGTCGTCCTCGACTTCAACCTCGCCCAGAACCCGCCCTGCGCCTTCACGCCCTACGCGACCTGCCCGCTCGTCATGCCGAGGAACGTCCTCCCGGAGCGCGTCGAGGCGGGCGAGAAGGTGCCGGCCGGACACTGAGCAACGCGTCCCCGGCGCTCTCCCGGGGCGACGGGCGCTAAGGCATTCCGGGCGGTCTCGGGCCGAGCCGGATGAAGTCCGATTTCACGACCTTCCCGTCGCCGGCGTCGACGAAGACTTCCTGAACGCCGCCCACGATTGGCAGGCGAAGAGTGAAGGGCCAGACGAGGCAGCCGTCGAAGAGCTCCGCGCCGGAGGAGATCACGCCCTCGGGCCGGAGCGGCGCGACGGACGCGGCCGCGGCCTTCGCGGCGGCCTCCTGCGGCACCTTCGCGAGGCCGTTCAGCTCTCCGGAAGGAGTCCTCGCCGGCGGGCGGAGCGTGCAATCCGGGAGGCGGTCGACGGACGCCGGCTCCGTCGCAGGAGGCCCTCCCGTCTCCGCCGGCGCCGTCGCGGCCGGCGGTGCCGGGGCGGCGGGCGACCAGGGAAGCCGGACGGCGGGGGTCGGCGCCGGCGGGACGGGCGTGGCGCTGGCGACGATCGTCCCCTCGGGGGCCGGCTCGTACCTCCTTACGTACTCGTGCGACTCCCGTCCCTTCAGACGACCGCTCACGACGAGCCGGCGCGGGTCGGAACGGAGCTCCCACGTCTCGCGCAGCCGGTAGCCGCGCCTCCACTCGGACGAGACCGTCACCGTCCGGTCCCGTCGTCGCGCCACGACGTCGGCCGGCCCGTCGCCGTCGTCGACGTTGCGCCTCGCGCCGTCGGTCACGAACGTGCGGACGCGCCCCGACGGGTAGGTCACCCGGAGCCGAAGCCCGTCGTCCTCGACCACGAGGAGACGCGCGTCCGTCATCACCTCGATCGGCAGGTCGAAGCCCCCTCCGCCGGGCCGGGTCGTCGCCCCGGTCGTCCCGCCCAGGCCCGTCCACGCACCCGTCGCCGGCAGCCGCTCGACGTCGTCGGCCGTCGCCGCGAGGGTCCAGGCGCCGGAGAGCTTCGACGAGTCGGCGCCGCTCGCCGCGGGCCTGTCCGGCGGGGCGTCCGCACCGAGGGCCGTCGCCGCGAGGAGGATCATGACCGGGGCTCGAAGAAGGGTCCTGTTCATCGGGTCTCCGGACGGCCGTCCGCCGCCAGCCGCGAGAGTACCCGTTCGCGCGCGCCCCTGTGAGACTCTCCCGGGCACGACTCCACGAGGGAGGTTTCATGAATCGGATCGGCGCCACGAACCTGGAGGTCTTCCCCGTCTGCCTCGGCGGAAACGTCTTCGGATGGACGGCCACGGAGGAGGAGTCTTTCGACGTCCTCGACGCCTACGCCGCAGCGGGAGGCAACTTCGTCGACACGGCTGACGCCTACTCGGCCTGGGCGCCGGGAAACTCGGGCGGCGAGTCGGAGGAGATCCTGGGACGGTGGATGGCCCTTCGGGGGTGCCGGGACCGCATCGTCGTCGCTACGAAGGTCGGGAAGCTGGGCGGCCTGAGCGGCCTCTCGGCCGCTACGATCCGGAGGGCTGCCGAGGATTCGCTGCGCCGGCTCCGGACGGACCGGATCGACCTCTACTACGGCCACGAGGACGACCCGGCGACTCCGCTCGAGGAGACTCTCGCGGCCTTCGACGCCCTCGTGCGCGAGGGGAAGGTCCGGCACGTGGCCGCCTCGAACTACACCGCGGCCCGGCTCACCGAGGCGCTCGCCGTCTCGGACCGTCTCGGGCTCACCCGCTTCGTCGCCCTCCAGCCCCACTACAACCTCGTCCACCGCGCCGAATACGAGGGCGACCTCGCGAGCGTCTGCGTCCGAGAGGGCCTCGCCTGCTTCCCCTACTTCGCCCTCGCGAGCGGCTTCCTCGCCGGAAAGTACCGTCCCGGGACGACGGTTCAGAGTCCGCGGGCCGGCGGTGCCGCGAAGCACCTCGACGAAGCGGGGCTCCGTGTCCTGGCCGCGCTCGACGCGATCGCCTCGGAGCGTGGGACGACCGTCGCGGCCGTCGCCCTCGCGTGGCTCCTCGGCCGGCCCGGAGTCGTCGCTCCGATCGCGAGCGCCCGAAATCCGGCGCAGCTCGCCGAGCTCCTGCCCGCGGCCACGCTCGCGCTCCTTCCGGAGGAGATCGGCCGGCTCGACGCGGCCTCCTGACGACCGTCGCTCTTCGGCTCTTCGTCGAGCCCGCGTCTCAGCGGCCCTCTGGCGGAGCCGCCCTTCCGGATGGTTGGCCTGAATCCCCCCGTTCGGTCGAACCGGCGTAAGATACGACTGGCCCGAAACGGGGGCAGGCGCCGGTAACGGGGCCCCCTCGCGCCCGGCAAGGCATCGGGCGCGCCCAGGATCATGAGCACGCCGAAGGACCGTCCCAGGACCGGAACCCGGATCGACCGCGCCCGACGCGTCGAATACTCCGTTGACCGGGACCGTCCTGCTCCCCAAACGCCTCCCTCGTCCGACGGCTTCTTCGTCGGATCCGGCGCAGGCGGGGTCTGATGGACCGCGCACGGCGAACCCGTCGCCGTGCCGGTCTTCCCCGTTCGACCCAATCCAACCCAATTAGGTCCCGATTCCAGCAGACGGCCTCCGTCCCGCCGAGCGCGGGGGGGCCGGCCGTGCTGCGTCCTCTCGAAACGTCCCGTTACCGCTCGCGGGCGGCCCGGAGCCGCCCCGAGCCATCGATGGAGCCCAAATGCCAAACGCCGTGACCACAGCCTTTCAATCACTGGCGGAGCGGTCCGAGGAGGCGCTCTCCCGACGGGGTGACGCCGGAAAGATCGTCGTCCAGATCGGGTCCGCCACCTGCGAGCACGCCGCCGGCTCGCGCGAGGTGGCGGACGAGTTCGTCAAGCACCTCGCCTCCTCGGGGCGCACCGACGTCGTCCTCCACCGCACCGGCTGCACCGGCCGCTGCAGCAAGGAGCCGATCGTCGGCATCTCGGTCCCCGGGAAGCCGCCCGTCAAGTACGAGCGGGTCGACCGCGAGCTCGTCCACAAGATCTTCACGAGCCACGTCCAGAAGGGCGTCACCCTCCCCGAGCACGCCCTCGACGGCTCCCTCGAGACCCCGTACGAGTACGAGCTCGTCTTCTGCGAGGGACGACGCTGCAAGCAGCGGACGGAGCTGAAGTCCTCCTTCGAGGCGAAGCTCGCCGCCGCCGGGATCGGCCCCGACCGGGTGAAGGTCAACTCCCACGCCTGCCTCGGCGTCTGCTCCGAGGAGACCGAGGGAAAGTCGACGCACGTCCTCGTCCGTCCCTCGAAGACGATCTACAAGCTCGAGAACGAGAGCGACCTCGACGCGCTCCTCGAGGGCCCCGTCCGCAACGGGACGATCGACGAGCGGATGAAGGTCGCCTTCAAGCCGATCGCGCAGGACTTCTTCGACCTCTACGCCGACGTCCGGTTCTTCAACGCGCAGAGCCGCGTCGCGATGCGCAACGCCGGCATCCTCGACCCCGAAAGCCTCGAGGAGTACGTCCGATTCGGCGGCTTCCGGGCCCTCGCGAAGTGCCTCGAGAAGGGCGACCCGAACTGGATCGTCGACGAGGTGCTGAAGGCGAAGCTGCGCGGCCGAGGGGGGGGAGGCTTCC
This sequence comes from uncultured Holophagales bacterium, assembly GCA_964453825.1. Taxonomy (GTDB): domain Bacteria; phylum Acidobacteriota; class Thermoanaerobaculia; order UBA5066; family UBA5066; genus UBA5066. Next base: position 8,013 of record CAYVPO010000064.1, on the reverse strand, counting down.
TCACCGGCAAGAAGTGGCAGTTCGCCCGCGCGAACGAAGAGAAGACCCGCTACATCATCTGCAACGGCGACGAGGGCGACCCCGGGGCCTTCATGGACCGCGGGATGCTCGAGAGCGACCCCTTCAACGTCGTCGAGGGGATGATCATCGGCGCCTACGCGATCGGCGCCTGCAAGGGCTTCTACTACATCCGGGCCGAGTACCCGCTCGCCATCAAGCGGATCGAGAACGCCCTCGCGAAGTGCCGCGCGGCCGGGATCCTCGGCGAGAACGTCATGGGGAGCGGCTGGAGCTTCGACATGGAGATCCGGCTCGGCGCGGGCGCCTTCGTCTGCGGCGAGGAGACGGCCCTCATCCGCTCCATCGAGGGCGAGCGCGGCCAGCCGCGCGTCCGTCCCCCGTTCCCGACGACGGCCGGCCTCTGGGGCAAGCCGACCTGCATCAACAACGTCGAGACCCTCGCGAACGTCACCGCCATCGTCAACTTCGGCGGCGACTGGTTCGCGCAGGTCGGGACCGAGGCTTCGGGCGGGACGAAGGTCTTCGCCCTCGCCGGCAAGGTCAAGCACACGGGCCTCGTCGAGGTTCCGCTCGGGACGCCGCTCAAGGACGTCGTCTTCGACATCGGCGGCGGCGTCCTCGACGACCGCGAGCTGAAGGCGATCCAGACCGGCGGCCCCGCGGGCGGCTTCATCCCCGCGAACCGGGCCGACATGCCCGTCGACTTCGACCCGCTCGCGAAGGCCGGCTCGATCATGGGGTCGGGCGGGATGATCGTGCTGTCCGACGAGGACTGCATGGTCGACATCGCGAAGTTCTACCTGACGTTCACCCAGGAGGAGAGCTGCGGGAAGTGCACGCCCTGCCGCGAGGGGACGACACGCATGCTCGAGCTCCTCGAGAAGATCACCGCGGGCAACGGCGAGCTCTCCGACCTCGACCGCCTCGAGCGGCTCGGCAAGCTCTGCCAGCGGACGAGCCTCTGCGGCCTCGGACGCGCCGCGCCGAACCCGGTCCTCTCCTCTCTGACCCACTTCCGGGACGAGTACCGCGAGCACATCGTCGACAAGAAGTGCCGCGCGAAGAAGTGCGTCGCCCTCATCCAGTACGTCATCGACGACGAGAAGTGCATCGGCTGCACCGCCTGCGCCCGCAACTGCCCGACCCAGTGCATCACGGGCGAGAGGAAGAAGGCCCACGTGATCGACCAGGCGCGCTGCATCAAGTGCGGCCAGTGCTACGACATCTGCCGGTTCGACGCCGTCGAGCGGGTCTGAGCGAAGGACGGCCCGAAATGCCCACCAGCCAGAAGACGATCAACCTCAAGATCGACGACGAGTTCATCCAGGTTCCGGCGGGGACGAAGGTCATCAACGCCGCCGAGAAGATCGGCATTCACATCCCGCGCCTCTGCTACCACCCGGCGCTCTCGATCGAGGGCGCCTGCCGCGTCTGCGTGGTCGAGGTCAAGGGCTTCAACCACTTCCTGACCGCCTGCTCGCAGGAGGTCTGGGAGGGGATGGAGGTGCAGACGAACAGCCCGGAGATCCGGCAGGCCCGGCGCGACATCGTCGAGCTCCTCCTCGACAACCACCCGATGGACTGCCAGACCTGCGACCGCGACGGGAACTGCGAGCTCCAGAAGCAGGCCTACCGCCTCGGCATCCGCGAGAGGCTCTTCGCCGGCAAGCGCAAGCAGCTCCCGGTGGAAGACTCCAGCCAGAGCGTCGTGAGGACGCCCGAGAAGTGCATCCTCTGCGGCCGCTGCGTCCGCGTCTGCTCCGAGGTCCAGGGGGTCAGCAACCTCTCCCAGCACGGCCGCGGCTTCAACACCGTCGTCGGCCCGGCGAACCTCGCGAACATGGACGAGTCGGTCTGCATCCAGTGCGGCCAGTGCGTCGCCGTCTGCCCGACGGCCGCGTTCCTCGAGAAGGACCACACCGAGCGGGTCTGGGAGGCGCTCGCCCTCCCCCGCGACGTCAAGCACGTCGTCGTCCACACCGCCCCCGCCATCCGCGCCACGATCGGCGAGTGCTTCGGCATGCCGATCGGCACGCCCGTCACGGGCAAGCTCGTCACGGCACTCCGCCGGATGGGCTTCGACGGGGTCTTCGACACGAACTTCGGCGCCGACCTGACGATCATCGAGGAGGCGAACGAGTTCCTCGGCCGCTTCCAGCGCGACGAGGACCTCCCCCTCATCACGAGCTGCAGCCCCGGCTGGGTGAACTTCCTCGAGAAGTTCTACCCCGAGATGATTCCCCACACCTCGACGTGCAAGTCGCCGATGCAGATGACGAGTACGCTCCTGAAGACGTACTACGCCGAGAAGAAGGGGCTCGACCCGAAGGACATCTACGTCGTCTCGATCATGCCGTGCGTCGCCAAGAAGTTCGAGGCGGCACGGCCCGAGCACCGGATGCCCGACGGCACGCCCCACACCGACGCCGTCCTGACGACGCGCGAGCTCGCCTGGATGATCAAGTCCTACGGCATCGACTTCGCCGCCCTTCCGGACGGCGACTTCGACCGCCCGCTCGGGATCAGCTCCGGCGCGGCCGACATCTTCGGCGCCACCGGCGGCGTCATGGAGGCGGCGCTCCGCACCGCCGCCGTGAAGCTGACGGGCAAGGAGCTCGGCCCCCTCGTCTTCGAGGACGTCCGCGGCGTGAAGGGCCTGAAGGAGGCCACGGTCCACATCAACGGCCTCGACGTGAACATCGCCGTCTCGAACGGCCTCACGAACGCGAAGGCGATCCTCGAAGCCGCCAAGGCCGGCGGGAAGAAGTACCACCTCATCGAGATCATGGCCTGCCCGGGCGGCTGCATCATGGGCGGCGGCCAGCCCTACCCGCCGCTCGACGAGGACCCGCTCGACCCGGAGATCGCGAAGCTCCGCGCCCGCGCCCTGTACGACATCGACTCCCACAAGCAGCTCCGCCGCTCCCACGAGAACCCCGCCATCGAGCACCTCTACGAGGAGTTCCTCGGCGAGCCGAACGGGAAGAAGGCCCACGAGCTGCTCCACACCCACTACCAGGCCCGCATGCCGAGGGGGATCCGGTGAGCGAACACGCCGCCTGCACCGACAACTGGGAGGAAGTGAGGGCGACCAGCCTGCGCGTCCTGCCGCCGCACGTCGTCGAGTTCATCGAGAAGAACGCGAAGACCGAGCATCCCGAGAGCAACCTCATCGCGACGCTCCACATGGTCCAGGCCCACTTCGGGTTCCTGGGCCAGACGCAGATGCACGCCGTGGCGCAGCTCGCGCAGATCCCGTACGCGACCGTCACCGGGGTCGCGACCTTCTACCACTACTTCCGCCTCCAGCCGCGCGGCAAGCACGTGATCAACGTCTGCCTCGGCACGGCCTGCTACGTGAAGGGGGCCGACAAGCTCATTGCACGGCTCGCCGACGACCTGGGCGTCCACCTCGGGGAGACGACGAAGGACCAGATGTTCTCGCTCGAGAGCGCCCGCTGCCTCGGCACCTGCGGCCTTGCCCCCGTCATGATGGTCGGCGAGCAGGTCTACGGCCCGGTCACGCCCGCGGAGGCGAGCCGGATCCTCGACAAGTACCTCAAGGAAGAGAAGGCGAAGGCGGCCCCCCGCGAGGAGCCGGTCGCCGCTCACGTCTCCTGACGGGCCGCGGAGGCGGGGCCGGGCGGCCCCCCCTCCGCCCGCTCCCGGTTCCGTGCCGGGCCATAAGGACCCCCATAACGTTGAAGGAACGGGATAGCCACGGAACGTGCCCCTCCGAATCCTCTTCCTGTCGGACACCCACCTCGGCCTCGACCTCCCCGGCCGGCCGCGCGTGCAGCGGCCGCGCCGCGGCGACGACCTCTTCGAGAGCTTCGAGCGGGCGCTCGAGCCGGCGGCGCGCGGCGAGGCGAGCGTCGTCGTCCACGGCGGCGACCTCTTCTACCGGAGCCGGGTCCCCGCCTGGCTCGCGGCGAAGGTCTTCGACAGGCTCTCCGGCCTCGCGGACGCCGGCCTCGACGTCTTCTGGGTCCCGGGGAACCACGAGCGCGGCGCGATCCCGCGGGAGCTCCTCCTGACGCACCCGGGCGTGCGGGTCTTCGACCGCCCGCGGACGTTCGTCGTGCGGCGCGACGGAGTGACGCTCGCGCTCGCCGGATTCCCTTTCGCCCCGCGCGTGAGGGACGACGTCCGCGGCCTCCTCGAGGCGACGGGGGCCGCCGGGACCGCGGCGGACGTCCGGCTCCTCTGCGTACACCAGTCGGTCGAGGGGGCCACGGTCGGTCCGGCGGACCACGTCTTCCGCTCCGGCGTCGACGTCCTCCGGGGACGCGACGTTCCATCCGGGTTCGCCGCGGTCCTCTCCGGCCACATCCACCGGGCGCAGGCCCTCACGCACGACCTCGCCGGCCGGCCGCTTGCCGCGCCGGTCCTCTTCGCCGGCTCGACCGACCGCGTCTCCTTCGCCGAGCGGTTCGAGCCGAAGGGGAGCTTCCTTCTCGAAGCGTCGCCGGACGGCACGGCCGGCGGAAGGGTCGCGTGGTCCTTTCGCGAGCACCCCGTCCGCCCGATGGCCGTCGTCGAGCTCGATCCGGCGCCCGGCGCGCTCCCCGAGCGGATCGCAGCGGCGCTCGAACGACTCGAGCCGCGAAGCCTCGTCCGGCTCCGCCTCGTCGCCGAGCCGTCCGCCGCCGTCCTCCCGATCCTCCGCCCCGAGGCGATCCGCCGCCTCGCCCCGCCGGGCCTCGACGTCTCCGTGGCGTGGCCGGGCTCCGGCCGGTTCCCCGCCGCGGGCAGAACGCCCCGCTCGACCGTCTCGGTCCCGCGGAGGAAGCGGCCTCGAACGGCGACCCCGTGCGACGACGGCGCTCAGCTCTCCCTGGGGCTTCTCACGCCGTCCCAGCCGTACGGCCCGGCGCCCCTGCAGGCGATGAAGAGGAAGAGGAACGCGTAGAGGACGGCCAGCTCGCCCTTGTTCACGGCCGGGAAGAAGCCGGAGTCGAACGCGAGCTTCCAGTGGAACTGCACGTAGGCGACCGCCATCGTGCCGCTCGCGAGGAACGCGGCCCAGCTCGTGAAGGCGCCCGCCGCGATCGCCACGCCGGCCACGAGCTCGATGACCGCGCCGATCCAGAGCTGCGTCCCCGCAGGCTGGACGGTCCCGCCGAGAACGCCGAAGACCTTCTGCGCGCCGTGGACGGCGAAGAGGAGGCCCGAGACGACGCGGAGGAGCGCGTAGGCGGCCTCCGTTCGCGGAGCGAGAAGACGGTTCAGCATGCGAGTCCTCCGTTCGTGCCCGGTCCATCGCCGGAGCGGCCGGGATCATCGCACTCCCGGGCGGCTCCGGAGGAGACGGCGCGGCGACCCGAAGCTGCCGGGCCTTCAGAGCCCGGCCCGGACGCGCGCCTCGTAGAAGAGGACGCGCCCGACCGTCTCGGCTCCCCCGGCGAACGCGAGGGCCGCGACGACGAGCCAGCTCGCGATCGGGTCCGCGAGCGCCGCGAGTCCGGCTCCCACGGCGAGCGAGGTCAGGACGATGCGCGCCGCGACGAGTCGTCGGCTCTCGCCGGCCGTCCGGTCGAACGCCTCCCGCGCCGCTTCTCCGCCCCGGCCGATCCGCCGCAGCCAGAAGAACGTCCCTCCGAGCCCCGCGAGGAGGACCGCCAGACCGCCGAGGAGGAGCCGGACGGCGCAGGCGCCCGAGGCCGCGTCCGGCGCCCGCAGCGCGAGGGCCGCGGCAACGGCCAGCGTCCCGAGGACGAGCGCCGAGCCGAAGAACGCGAGCGGCGTCGCCGCCCGGTCCCACGCGGGGACCGTCCGGAGCCGGTAGGCCCTCGCCATCGCCGTCACGAGCCCGACGCCGAGCACTCCGGAAAGCCCCTCCGCGAGACCGGCCGCGAACCCCGGAGGGTCCGGCCGCAGCCGGACGAGGACCGCCACCGCGAGCGCGCCGGTGAAGAGCGACGCGAGGAGGACCTCGCGGCTCAGCCAGGAGGTCCGGAAATTCCGGATCGCTCGCCAGGCGTTGCGCGGGCTCCCGAGGTGGAGGAACGAAGCGGCGAGGCCGAGAAGCGCGGAAAAGAGCGCCACGACGAGGAGCGGGAGCGCGACGGCCTCGAGGGCCGGTCCCGTCCCGGCCTTCCCGGCCCGGAGACCGAGCGCGAGGAGGACCCCGCAGGTCCCGGCGGCCGCCTGCGTCAGGAGCGTGAAGGCGACGAGAGAGGCCTCCCTCAACGCTCCACCTCCTCGACGTTCGCGATCTCCCCCTCCCGCTCGGAGCGCGCCGCGGCCGGGTGGGGCGTCATCCGGAGGCACGGCTCCGTCAGGGAGGGGTCCGGCAGCGGGAAGCCGTTCGCCGCCGGGTATCGCCGCTTCATCTCGTCGAGCGGACCGAAGTCGAGGGCCCGCATCGGGCAGGCGGCGACGCAGGAGGGGTCGAGCCCCTCCTCGAGCCGGTCGGAGCAGAGCGTGCACTTCGTCATGAGGCCGCGCGCCCCGTCGAAGCGCGGCGCGCCGTACGGGCAGACCCACTCGCAGTACCGGCAGCCCATGCACTTCGCAGAGTCGAGGAGGACGACGCCGTCCTCCCGGCGCTCCACGGCGCCGGTCGGGCAGACCTCCGCGCAGACGGGGCGCTCGCAGTGGTTGCAGGAGAGAGAGAGGTTCCAGGCGAAGACGTCGTGCTTCCACGAGGCGCCGTCCTTCCGAAAGCCGCCGCCGGAGACCTCGTAGACCCGCCGCCAGAGAACTCCTTCCGGGAGCTCGTTGTGGTCCTTGCACGCCGCCTGACAGGACTTGCAGCCGGTGCACGCCGAGGCTTCGAAGTGGACGGCGTACGGACCCGTCACGGCCGCCGCTCCGGGCGCCGGAACGCCGCGGCCGCCGGGCGCGGGCGCGCCTTCCGCTTCCCGTCCGTCTCCCCGATCCGCTCCACCTGCGCCATCGCCGTGTGCTGCGCGGTGCCGAACGCGAGCGGCGTCCACCGCTCGCTCGTCAGGACGTTCACGTTGCCGCGGCGATCCTCGCCACGCTCGTCGGGCGTCCACCACGCCCCCTGCGGGATGTCGATCACGCCCGGCAGGATTCGCGGCGTGACGCGGCAGCGGAGGCGGACGGCACCGCGGCCATTGAAGACCCGGACCTCGTCGCCGTCCTCGATCCCGCGCGACCTCGCGTCGAGCGGGTTCAGGAAGACGCGCTGCGGGAACGCCTCTTCCAGCCAGTCGACGTTGTCGTGCGTCGAGTGGACGCGGTGGAGCGTGTGGTGCCCGATCACCTGCAGCGGGTACGTCGCCGCCTCCGGGCCGAACGGGCTCTCCCACTCCTCGACGTACTTCGGGACGGCGGGGATCTCGTCGGGCCGCCCCTTCTCGTGGAGCGCCCTCGAGAAGATCTCGACTTTCCCCGACGGCGTCGCGAGGGGATGCGCCTCCGGGTCCCTCCGGAAGTCCTCGAACGCGACGGCCGGGCGCGTCGCCGGCTTCGCCCAGACGCCGACGTTCCGCTCGAGGAGCTCGTCGAGCGGCGGCAGGTCGGGAAACCGCGTCTCCCGGTAGCGGTCGAGGACCCACTCCACCCAAGCGAGCTCGTCGCGCCCCTCGGTGAACGCCTCCTCCACGCCGAGCCGCGTCGCGAGATCGGCGCAGATCCGGTAGTCGCTCCGGCACTCGCCGGGGGGCTCGACGACCTTCGGCATGAGGATCAACTCGTCGCCGTACTTCCAGCCGTCCTCGACGCCCCACGTCTCGAGCTGCGTGCAGGCCGGGAGGACGACGTCGGCGAAGCGGGCCGTCGGCGTCAGGAAGTTGTCCTGGACCACCAGGAACTCCACCTTCGACTCGTCGGCGAGGATCCGCGCGGTTCGGTTCACGTTCGCGTGCTGGTTGATCAGCGCGTTCGTCGCGACCGCGTAGATCAGCTTCACCTCGGTCCCGAGGCGGCGGGCCGCAGAGGGCGCCGCCTCGCCATGGCTGGGGGGTCCGGGGGGTCGCGAACAGCACCCCCCGGTGGCCGCCGCCGCATCCCGCCCGCGCG
>CAYVPO010000063.1:10589-17983 GCA_964453825.1 uncultured Holophagales bacterium | reverse complement strand
CCGAGCGACGGCCCGACGGTCCGCTCCTCGAGGATGACGAGCTGCGCCGGGAGGGCACCGGAGCGGAGGACGAGGGCGAGGGAGTCGGCCCGCTCGGACGTGAAGTTCCCCTCGATGATCCCGTTGTCGGTGATCTGGCTCTTGATGTTCGGCGCCGACTGGACCCGCTTGTCGAGGACGATCGCGAGCTGGCGGCCGACGTTGTCACCGGTCACGCGGCCGAACTTCTCGGCCCCCGCCGCGTTCAGGAAGAACTCGACGGCCGGCTGGTTGAATCGGTCCTGTCCGACGCGGGCGTTCTTCAGGTCGCGGCCGGTTACGGCCGAAGCCCGCTCGAGGACGTAGTAGACCGTCGTCCGGGTCCGGGCTTCCTGGTCCTCGGCGTTCCCCTCGACGAGCTCGAGGTTCGCCGGGACCGTCCCGCCGTAGGCGGCCGCGGCCGCCTCGGGCGAGGAGTAGGGGCCGCCCTTCAGGTCGACGATCTTCAGCTCGAGGAGGCCGGTCGTCCCGATGATGTCCTTCACCCGGGCCGGGTCGTCGACGCCCGGGAGCTGGATGACGATCCGGTCGTTCCCCTGGGGCTGGATCGCCGGCTCGGCAACGCCGAGCGCGTCGACGCGGTTCCGGATCGTCTCGACGGCCTGCCGGAGCGTCTGGCCCTCGATCTCGATCCGGGCCGGGTCGCGGAACGTCACGCGCATCTCGCGGCCGCTCTGGTCCGAGGCCCAGTCGGTCGGCGAGAGGGCGCTCTTGACGAGGTCGGAAACGGCCGCCGGGCTGACGTCCTCTCCCATCGTGATCGTGAACCCCTCGTGCGTGGCCGGGTTCACCGTCCCGATCGTGACGCCGCGCTTGCCGGCCTCGGTCTTGAGGTGCTCGGCGGAGTCGTTCGCCTCCGCGCGGAGAGCGTCCTCCGCCTTCACCTGCATGACGAGGTGGATGCCGCCCCGAAGGTCCAGCCCGAGCTTCAGGCCGTTCTTCAGGACGTCACCGATCGACGGGTTCGGAGGCGCCGTGGGGTTCTTCTTCAGGGCCTCGCGGCCCCTGTAGACGTAGGCCGCAATGGATCCGATCAGGACGACCAGCGTCAGGGCGAGACGCCAGCCTGTGGGCCTTTTCACGAAACGCAACCTCCGAAGGCGGACTGGCCCGGACGAGGAAGCGATCGCTCCCTGAGGCCCTGGACCCCCGACTGGAATCGGCCCGGCTCGCCCGGGCCAAGGCGGGGAGTCTATTCGCCGCCCGGCGCCGGCGTCAATTCGCGTTCCGGGCCCGGCCGCCTCCCGCCCGCGAGGCTCACTCGCCGGACGCGCGCCGCCCGTTCCGGCGAGAGGGCCTCGAGCCAGCGTTCGTGCCGGGACCGGTGGCAGGAGACGAGGAGGACCGGCCTCTCGGCGAGGACGTCGTCGAGGAGGAACTCGAGGACGGCGCCGAACCGGTCGTCGTCCGCGCCGACGAGCGGGTCGTCGAGGAGGAGAGGCAGTCCGCGCGGGCCGGTGCCGAGGTGGCGCAGAGCCGCGAGGCGGGCGACGAGGTGGAGCTGCTCGCGCGCGCCGGTCGAGACCGACCCGCCGAGCTCGGCCCGCGTCACCGGGCGCCCTCCGCGGCCGACGACGGAGACCGAGAGGTCCTCCCCGAACTCGAGCGCTTCGTACGGCAAACGGCACCGGGTCAGGATCTCCCGGGACGCGTGCGCGAGGCCCGTGCGGAAATCCCCGTACGTCGTCGTCGCGGCCGAGGAGAGGACCTCGCGCGCGGCGTCGAGGGCGTCCCGGTAGAGGACCGCCCGCTCCCGGGCGACGTCGAGGGCCGCCAGCTGCTCTTCCGCCTCCCGCCCCCGCTCGCCCCCCTCCATCGCCCTCTGCGCGAGCTCCCGCTCGGCCGCCTGGCGCTCCTCCTCCAGGCGCGTGACCCGCTCGCGGAGAGCCTCGGCCGCGCGCCGGGCGGTCTCCGGCTCGTCCGGGACGGAGAGGTCCGACGCGGTCGCGCCGAGAACGTCGAGGCGCATCTCGACCTCCGCAGCGAGGAGCCGGACGCGCTCCTCGAGGGATTCCTCGGCGTCCGGGGCGGGCGCTACGGCCAGCGCGGGGATCTCGACCTCGAGGATCTCGCGCCGCCGGGCGGAGCGGGCGCGCCCCGCCTCGACGAAGAGGAGCGACTCCGGAAGGGAGAGGCCCGGGGGGACCTCGAGCCGGGCGAGGAGGGCGGCGAGCTCCTCTTCGAGCCGGCGGAGCTCGAGCTCCTCCGCCTCGAGGCGCTCCTCCTCGCGCTCCGCGGCCTCCCGGCGCCCGGCAAGGGCCGAGTCCGCCTTCTCGAGGTCGGCGAGCATCTGGAGGACCCGCCTCGCCTCGTCGGCCGTCGGCAGGCCCGACGCGAGCCCGAGCGCCGCCCGGTACGGCTCGAGGCCTGTCGCGGCCGCGGCAAGCCGCTCCCCGGCCGCGAAGAGGCGCACGCGCTTCTCGACGAGCCGCTGCCTCTCTTCGTCCGCGGCACGCGCCTTCCGCTGGGCCTTCAGGAGACCCGTGGAGTCCTTGAATCCCGCGCCCCGCGCGACCTGCTCGAGCCGCAGCCGCAGGTCGGAAAGGCGTCGTCGTGTCTCCAGGGCTTCGGCGCGGGCGGCGGCCTCCTCCTGCCGGAAGCGGGCCTCCTCCGCCCGCCCGTACCTGTTCCCGCGGGCCCAGGCGATGCCGCCGTAGAGCGCGAGGACGAGGCCGAACGCGAAGAGCATCAGGACGAGCGGGTCGTCCGGCCGGCCACGCTTCAGGAGCGTGCCGACGGCGACGGGCGCCACGAGGCCGGCCGCGACGACGAGGGCCCGCGCCCTCCGGACGAGGACCCGGCGTTCGCCTGCAACGATCGAGGCGCGCGCCCCGGCATCGGCGAACCGGCGATCCAGCTGCACCCCCTCGAGCTCGAGCCCCTGGCGGCTCTCCTCCGCCCCGGCGAGGAAGTCCCTGTCGGCCGCGTCGAGAGCGTCGAGGCGCCGGAGGTCCTCCGCGAGCCCTTCCTTGCGGAGCTCCTGCCACTCGGCCTCGAGGGCTTTCTCGGCCGCCTCCGACTCCGCCTCCGCCTCCCGGGCCGCCTCGAGATGCCGGCGAAGGAGGTGACGGGCCTCCGCGTCGAGGTCGGCGAGCCCGCCCGCCCTCTTCCGCCTTTCACGGTCCTCGGCCTCCGCGGAGGCGCGCCCGGCGGCGAGCGCCGTGCGGGCGGCGGCGAGCGCCTCGGGACGGGAGCCGCGTCCGGATCGGAGAGCGTCGACAGCGGCGAGCGTCTCGGGCGCGAAGAGAGCGGACTCCCGCTCGAGCGACCGCGCCTCGGCCTCCAGGTCGAGCCGGCGCCGCTTTTCCGTCCGCCGCCGCTCCATCTCGGCCGAGAGGCTCCGGCGCTCGCTCTCGACGACGGCCACCTCCGCGAGCGCCGCGGCTCTCCGCGCGGCGTCCCTCTCCGCGGTCCGCGCGGCGAGCCTCACGGCCGCCTCGGCCGCCGCCTCCCGCGCCTTCGCGAGCCGGGCCACCTCGGCCCGCTTGTCCTCCACCCGCCGGCTCGCCCGTACGATCTCGGTCTCGACCGAAACCTGCGCTCCCGTGGTCGCGTCGGGCATCCGGGCGCGGGCCGCCTCGAGGAGCCGGAGGGCGCGGACGACGCTCGCCTCGCCTCCGCCCGAGTCGGCGATCCGCGCGAGCTCGACCGTGAGCGAGGAATCGAGGGCGTCGCCGTCGAGGACGTTCTGCCCGACGTAGGCCGTCGTTCGGAAGAGCGCCTCCGTCAGCCCGGTCAGCTTCTCGCCGACGGCGTCCCGTCCGCCCGCGCGAAGGAACTCCGCGGTCCGGTCCTCTCCGCGATCGCGGTCCACGACCCGCAGGGTCCCTTCGTCGAAGTCCCTCTCGATCGAGAGGCGGCCGGCCGCCGCCGACACGTCGAGGCGGAGCCGGGTGGGCGCGCCGCTCCGGGGCCGCCGGGCCTCGCGCGAACGGCCCCCGGCCGATCGTCCCTTCGGCAGCCCGTAGAGCGCGGCCGTGATCGCCTCGCAGAGCGTCGACTTCCCGGTCTCGTTCGGCTCGAGGACGAGGAGAAGCTCCCCGTCGCCCCACGAAAGGTCGATCCCTTCGAGCGGCCCGAAGCCCTCGACGACGACGCGCTCGATCCTCAGAGGTCCTCCTCGGCGGGGGGAGCCGGCAGCCGGCCGAGGAGCGCCTCACGCCCCAGGGCGGCCGCGAGCTCGAGGACCCGGCGCGCCCGGAGGTCCTCCGTCGCGGCGATCCGCGACTCCAGCTCGAGGAGGAAGCGCCCCTCGGCCGTGCTCCGGTCGGGCGCGGACCCCGCGTCGCCGCGGGTCCGGTCGCGTAGCGCCAGGTGCGCGACGAGCCCTTTCAGGTCGCCGAGGACCTGCGCGGTCCGGGTCGCTGCGGCGGGCCGTCCGACGACGGTGAGCCGAACGAGGTCTCCGGGCGTCGCTCCTGCGTCGAGGAGGAGCGCGAGGGCGGCGTCCCGGAGCCCTTCCCCGTCCCGGCCGGCCGCGTCGAGCTCGAGGTCGAGCACCTTCCGGCATTCGGCCGGCAGCGTCTCGACGCGGGCCGGCGCCCCGGCCTCGAGCGTGACCTTCAGGAAATGCCGCGGCCCGGTCTCGTCCAGGCCCCGGCCCGTCGGGGAGCCGCTGTAGGCGCCGGCCGGGCTCCCGTCCTCGCGTGCGACGACCTCCAGCCGGTGGTGATGCCCGAGGGCCGCCCAGTCGAAGCCCGCGGAAAGGAGCTCCTCTCTCGAGAACGGCGCGGTCTTCTTCGAGCCGGAAGGAGCGTCCGGACCGCGATAGCTCTCGAGGGAGCCATGGAGCATGAGGATCGCGAGCTCGGCCGGCGGCCTCGCCGGCGGCGGCGCCAGCGGCCGGCCGGCCTCGACGAGGAGCGAGAGGAAGGCCCGTCCGGTCACCGTCGCGTCGTCCCGCCCCGGGACGGGCGCGGTCTCCCACGCCGAGCTCCGGAAGACGTGGACGTTTCCGGGCCACCCCGGCAGGCCGAGCGCGTCGAGGAAAGCGTCGTCGTAGAAGCCTCCGGGCCCTGCGAAATCGTGATTGCCCGGAGCGACGAAGACGGGGACGGGAGCGAGGGCCTCGAGAGCCTCGACGAGCCTCCGGAAAAGCGCCGGAGGAACGCTCCCGGCGTCCCAGAGGTCTCCGGGGAGGAGGACGGCGTCCGGCCCGGCCTCGCGCGCGGCCCGGACGAGCCGTTCGGGCGCCTCGTCGACCTCCCGGCGCCGGACCGCCCGAAGCTCCTCCCCCAGCCCGAGACCGCGCCCGGTCAGGGGCGAGCCCACGTGCCAGTCGGAGCTCTGGAGGAGGACGAGGGGCGCCACGACGATGGCGCTCGGGCGCCGCGCGGCCTCAGGCCGCGGAGCCCTGGTCCTTGCCGCCCTCGGTGTCCGCGACGACGCCGGTGATGGCGCTCTTGGCCATCTTCACCTTCAGCGTGTCGGCGAGCTTCACCCAGACGATCTGGTCCTCCACCTGGGCGACGGTGCCGTAGATGCCGCCCGAGGTCATGACCCGGTCGCCCTTCTTCAGCTGGGCGAGCATCTCCTTCGTCTTCTTCTGCTGCTTCCTCATCGGGGCGAGGAGGACGAAGTAGAAGACGACGAAGATGAGGAGGAACGGGACCATCTGGAGCAGGCCGTCCTTCATCGACGGCGCCGCCGGGGCGGCCTGCAGGAGGGCGATCGGATTCATCTCTTGTCCTTCCCGAAATCGAGGCGCCCGGCGGCTTCGGCCGCGAACGCCGCGTAGCGTCGTGCCGAGAGAGCCTCCCGGATTCCCCGCATCAAGTCAAGGATGGCCTGGAGGTTGTGGACGGTCACGAGCGTCGCGGCCGTCGGCTCTCCGAGCATGAAGAGGTGGCGCAGGTAGGCGCGCGACGCCGACGCGCACGTCGGGCAGGCGCAGGCCGGATCGAGCGGCGACCGGTCGGTCCGGAAGCGCGCCTGCTTGAGGACGACCGTCCCCTCCGAGGTGTAGGCGAGGCCGTGGCGCGCGGCCCGCGTCGGGAGGACGCAGTCGAAGAGGTCGAACCCGCTCGCGACGGCGTGGAGGAGGTCGCCGGGGTGGCCGACGCCCATCAGGTACCTCGGCCGCTCCGGCGGCAGGATCGGCCCCGTCGCCTCGACGATCGCCCGCATCTCCTCCTTCGGCTCCCCGACCGAGACGCCGCCGCACGCGACCCCCTCGAAACCCTCCGCGGCGACGGCCGCGGCGCTCTCGCGGCGGAGGTCCGCGAACATCCCGCCCTGCACGATGCCGAACTGCGCGCTTCGGCCGGTCTCCCCGCGGGCCGCCAGAAAGGCCGCCCGTCCGCGCCGCGCCCACCGGTGCGTGAGCTCCATCGACCGGGCCGCCACGTCCCGCGTCGCCGGGTACGGGGTGCACTCGTCGAGAGCCATCGCGACGTCGACCCCGAAGTCAGAAAGCTGGAGCTGGGCGGCCCGCTCCGGCGTCAGGAGGTGCGCGCTGCCGTCGAGGTGGCTCCGGAAAACGACGCCCTCCTCCGTCAGCTTCCGGTTCGCCGCGAGCGACATCACCTGGAAGCCGCCGGAGTCGGTCAGGATCGGACGGTCCCAGCCGACGAACGCGTGGAGCCCGCCCATCTCCCGGATCAGCTCCCCGCCGGGGCGGAGCATCAGGTGATAGGTGTTCGCGAGGACGATCTCGGCGCCGGCGGCCGAGACGTCGCTCCAGCGGACCGCCTTCACCGTTCCGGCCGTGCCGACGGGCATGAAGGCGGGCGTCTCGACGGTCCCGTGGTCGAGCGTCACGCGGCCGCGCCGCGCGGCGCCGTCCACCGAGAGGAGCTCGAAGCTCAGCACGTACGGACCGCGCCGCCGACGCGCCGGGCGAACGGGAGGAGAGAGCGGCTCACGCACCGGAGTGTAAGCGGCCCGCGCCGGTCTCCCGGTCTCGTTGACCGACCTCGGACCCGATGCTATGTTCCGGCGACTTTTTTGAGGGGACGAATGCCCGATCTCGGCCAGAAACACGAGTGCTTCCGCTGCGGGACGAAGTTCTACGACCTGAAGAGAACTCCCGTCTTCTGCCCCAAGTGCGGAGCCGACCAGAAGGACGCGCCGCCGCGCGATACGTCGCCGGCCGCGCTCATCGCCGCCCGCCGCGCCAAACGCGACGAGTTCGCCGACCCGGATCTCTTCGAGAGGAACCGCGACGAGGACGACCTCGGCGCGGAGCCCGAGGACCCGAACGCCAAGGCGACCCTCGACGACGAGGAGCTTCCCCTCGGCGAGGGCCCCAGCCTCGAGGCGGGCGACTCGGAGAGCGAAGACGACTACTGACGAGCCGGCCGAGGTCGCGATCGGCCTCGGCGGGAACGTCGGTGACCCCGGGCTCGCGTTCGAGA
>CAYVPO010000063.1:4580-10489 GCA_964453825.1 uncultured Holophagales bacterium | reverse complement strand
CGGCTCGAACCGGAGCTGCTCGCCCGCGAGCGTCACGCGGGTGAAGGCCGGCACCGAGGTCGTCAGCCAGACGCTCCCGCCGATGACGCTGCCGCGCCCGATCACGGTGGAGCCTCCAAGGATCGTCGCGCCCGCGTAGATCACGACGTCGTCCTCCACCGTCGGGTGGCGCTTGACGCCGCGGATCAGCTCCCCGTGCTCGTTTTTCGGGAACGAGAGCGCCCCGAGCGTGACCCCCTGGTAGATCTTCACCCGGTCCCCGATCGTCGTCGTCTCGCCGATGACGACGCCCGTCCCGTGGTCGACGAAGAAGGAGCGCCCGATCGTCGCGCCGGGATGGATGTCCACTCCCGTCTCGTTGTGCGCGAACTCCGTCATCACCCTGGGGATCAGCCGGACCCCCATTCGGTGCAGCTCGTGCGCGATCCGGTACGTGAAGATCGCCTTGACGCCCGGGTAGGCGAGGATCAGCTCGTCGAATCCCTGCGCGGCCGGGTCGCCGTCGAACGCGGCCTGGACGTCCTCGGCGACGCGGTCCGCGACCTCGGGCAGCCTCTCGAACAGCTCCGTGACGACCTCGCGCGCGTGGCGTCGCGCCGCCGGCCTCCCCTCGGTCGCCTCGAGCGCCTTCTCGACCTCCGCGGAGAGCCGGAGGTGGATCCGGAAGAGGACGTCCCCGAGATGGTCGCGGAGGTTGTCCCGGTACAGGACCGTATCTCCGAAATACCCGGGGTAGACGACCTCCTGGAAGAGCCGGAGGATCTCGATGATCTCCTTCTTCTGCGGCCGGGGGGCGGCCTCGACGGCGGAGAGCTGCGGGCGGCTTTCCGCGGACGCGACGATGCGCGCCATCGCGTTCCGGATCCTGTCCTTCATCGCCGGTCCTTCCCGGCCCAGCCGGCGAGGAGGGCGCGCGCATCTTCCTGCGCCCGAGCGGCTTCCACCTCGAGGCCCGGCGTCGGCGCCTCCAGGACGAGTGCTTCCAGCATCCGGCGCGCCTCGTCCCTTTTCCCCTTCTCGTAGTCCCAGATCGCCTCCGCGAGGTAGAGGCGGTTCACGAAGTTCCGCGGTCCGACCTCGACCGCGTGCCGCAGGGCGGCCAGCGCCTCGGTCCGGGACGCCCAGCCGGTGACGAAGGGGATGGACGGCGTCTGGTGGTGAAGGCGGCCGAGGACGCGGTACCCGCCCCCTTCGTCCCAGGCCGGGTCGAGCGCCACGACGGCCGCGGCGTAGTCGCGGATCTTCGCGGCGGCCCCCTGGCGCGCCGCCGCTCCCTTCCCGAAGACGAGCGCCCACTTCCCCCAGTTCACCCCGGCCCAGAGGAAGGCGGGAACCGCGTCCGGCGTCCCTTTCAGGTGGGGCGCGAGCGCAACGGGCGATGCTTCCGAAAGGTCCCTGCCGGCGGCGACGCCCGCCGTACGACGAAGGAGAGCGAGCGTTTCCTCTCCGACCTTCTTCCCTTCCTCGAAGACGGTCCGCTTCGCCGCCTCGCCGGCCGTGGCGTGCTCCCCGAGGAAGTAGAGCGCCCGCATCAGCCGCCACCGGGCCGCGACCGACTCGGGCTCGGCGGCGACGGCGGCGCGGGCCGCTGCGACGACCTCCCGGGCCACGGCCTCCGAGGCCGTTCCGCCCGACGCCCCGGCGGCCCTGCGGGACCAGGCGGCATCGGCGGCCGCAATCGCGGGAGTCTCCGCCGCCGCCGACGGCGCCGGGCCGAGAAGGAGAGAGACGAGGATCGGGAAGGCCGACACGCCCCGGGTCATGCGCTGCATCCTCGGATCTTACGATCGCCGTCGGCCCTTTGATCCGGTCCGCGTGCACGCCGGTGGACGGCTAGAATGGCACTCTTCTTGCGCGTCCCCCGACGATGCGCATCGTGAGGTGTCTCAATGGCTGATGTCCCGCCCAAGGCAGAAGGGTCCGCTCCCCCGGCCCTGCAGTTCTCGATGGACGACTCCGTCGCGAGCGGCGTCTACGCGAACTTCGTCAACATCATCCACAACCCGGCCGAGTTCGTCTTCGACTTCGCCCGGGCCGTCCCGGGGCGGAACGACGTGAGGATCCTTTCGCGGGTCCTCACCACGCCGGTCCACGCCAAACAGCTCCTCAATGCCCTCGCGCAGAACATCGCCGTATACGAGAAGAGCTACGGCCCGATCCGCGTCGACTTCATGGCCCCGCGCCCCGGTGCCGACGCGCCGATTCGGCCGAACTGATCGTCCGCGCTCGGAAAGGGAAAGATGACACCGACCACCCGACTCGCCGCCGCCCTCCTCCTCGCCGCCGCGCCGCTGGCCCTCGCCGCAGAGCCCCCCGTGCCGGAGGGCCTCCCCATTTACGACACGACGAGCGTCGGCGCCCTGGCGATCGAAGCCGCCTCGAAGGCCGCCACGGAGTCCGGTCGGCGCATCCTCGTCAACTTCGGGACGAACGACTGCGCTCCGTGCCAGGTCGTGAACGACGCGATCTACGAGGAACCCTTCCTCTCGGCGTTCTTCAAGCAGTTCATCCCCGTCTTCGTCGACGTCGCGCCCGGCTCGCCGAACCGGGCCCTCCTGGAGCGCTACGGGATCGACCCCGCGAAGGGGTTCCCGGCCCTCGTCGTCTCCGACGAGGCGCTCAAGGTCGCGGAAGTGACGAAGGCCGGCGAGGCCGCGGCTCTCGGCGGCAAGGGGAAGGACGAGGTCCGCGCCTGGCTCCTGAAGCGCTTCAAGGCCGACGCGCCGCAGTAGTCGTCCGGGCAGGCCGGGGAGCCGCGCCTCGGGGCGCCGGCTCCCGGCCGGGGCCGCCCGCGGTGCTCAGCGCCCGGCGGCGGCCAGGGCGCCGAGGCTCGCCTGCTGCGCCTCGAGCTTGGCGATGAGCGCGGCGCGGCGGGCGGCGTCGAGGTTCTCCGAGCCGGCCCGCAGAATCGCCGGGTTCCCGTCGATCGAGCGCCGGAACAGGAAGTCCTGGACGGCCTTCGCGTCGATCTTCGTCGTCGTCCGCAGCAGGCTCGCGACCTCCTTGACGAGGACCGGGTGGTCCTCGTTCAGGAGGATCTCGCAGAGGTCGAGCGCCAGCGCCGCGTCGCGCCGCCCCTCGGAGACGAGGCCGGCGGCGGCGAGGAGCGCGAGGCGTTTCCGCCCGACGCTCCGGAGCCGGGCCCACTTGCGGATCGTCGTGATCTTCGAAGGGTCGAGCGCGAGGACGAACGCCGCCACCTTCTCACCCAGCGCCTCCGCCACGTCGAGGTCGTCGGCGACGGAGCTCCACTTGTCCATCCGGACGAGGAGCGCCGGCTCGTACTCCTTGCGGAACCGGTCCAGGAGCTCGACCGCGACGAGGATCTCCTCGCGCACCTTCCGGGCAGCGGCCGCGTCGAGCAGCTCCGCGGCCAGGGGATAGTCGAGCGTCGCCTTGTGGTGAACCGCGATCTCGCGGGCCACGGCCTTGACGCTGCCCGCGCGGACGCCGATCACCTTCAGTGCCCCCCGGGCGGCAGCAACGGGACGAGCCTTCTCGTCCACCCTCTCGTCGAGAGCGGCTCGAATGTCCTTGAGGAGGGAAGCGACTTGCGGGGAGGCGGTCTTGGCCATACGCGGACGACGCGAGAGTTTATCACGTCGGCGGGCGATCGGACACCTCGCGCACGGGCCCGCGCGCCCGGCGGCCTTCACCTTCCCCGGCCGATGCTACACCGTACCCCCCTCCGTGCAACCCCATTCGAGGAGTCCGGCGCCCGGGGCCGTGGCCCATTCGGGCCGGTCGATCCGGCCCCCGCCCAGCAGAAGCTCGGGCCGGTCCGGCGAGTAGAAGACCGCCGACTGGCCCGGCGCGGCCGCGCGGACCGGCTCCTCGAACACCAGGCGGGCCCGGCCCCCGCGCCGCAGGCCCGGGTCCGGGAGCTCGAGACGCGCCGGAACGTCCGGATGCCGGGACCGGATCCGCGCGAGGACGGGATACGAACGGCCGGCGGGCGGGACCTGCAGGTTCACGTCCCGCAGCGGGACCACGCGCGAGAGGAGCTCCTCGCCGCTTCCGACGACGAGCCGCCGCTCCCCGGCGCGGATCCCGACGACGTAGAGCGGCTCGCCCGCAGCCACCCCCAGCCCCCGGCGCTGCCCCACCGTGTAGCCGAGCGTTCCCGGGTGCGATCCGACAGGGGCGCCGTCCGCCCGGACGAGGTCGCCGGGAAGGGCCGCCGGATGGCTCGGGAGCTCGAACCCGAGGCTCGCCGCCTCCCGCCGGATGAAGCCGGCCGGCCCCTCCGCGGACGGGACGAAGCAGATCTCCTGCGAGTCGGGCTTGTCCCAGTTCGGAAGCCCCGCCTCGCGGGCGAGCTCCCGGACTTCGGCCTTCGTCAGTTCACCGAGCGGGAAGCGGGCGCCCGCGAGCTGCTCGGACGTCAGCTCGTAGAGGAAGTAGGTCTGGTCCTTCGCCGCGTCGCGCGCCTTCAGGAGCCGGAGCTCCCCCGTCCCCGCGTCCCGCTCGAGACGGGCGTAGTGCCCCGTGGCCACCGCCTCGCACCCGAGCGCCCGAGCCCTCCGAAAGAGGGCGTCGAACTTCACGTCGGTGTTACAGGCGAGGCACGGGACGGGCGTCTCGCCGGCCAGATACGACGCCACGAACGGGCGGACGACCGCCTCCAGGAACTTCTCCCTCAGGTCGAGCGTGTAGTGCGGCACGCCGACCGCCTCGGCGGCCCGGCGTGCCGTGCGGAGGTCGTCGAGGGTGCAGCAGCGTCCGTCGCCTGCCCCGGACCCCTCCCGGTCGTGGTCCCAGAGGTGCATCGAGACGCCGACCACTTCGGCCCCGTCCCTCGCGAGGAGGAGCGCCGCGACCGAGGAGTCGACGCCGCCCGACATGGCAACCGCGATCCGCATACACTTCGCAGTTTACGTGTCGGGGCCACCCGCCCCGTGGAGGATCCGATGCCCCGTCCCGCCCCGCTCTCCGAAGGCGAGATCGCCGACCGCCTCGCCACGCTTCCCGGCTGGACGTTCACCCGGGGCGCGCTCCGCCGCGAGTTCGTCTTCGCCGATTTCCCGGAGGCATTCGCGTTCATGACGCGGGTCGCTCTGGCGGCGGAAAAGATGGACCATCACCCCGAGTGGACGAACGTCTGGTCGCGCGTCTCCGTCGCGCTCACGACGCACGACGCGGGGGGCGTCACGGAGCTCGACTTCCATCTGGCCGGCGTGATGCATCGCCTGATGAGAAATGGGGATTGAACCTGGTGCATTCGCATCAGGTCCGAGGGTAGAATCCGCCCCCGGAATGGAAGCTCCCGACAGCCACGAGGATCTCCTCGAGCTCCTCTCCAAGAGCGGCAAGGCCGTCTTCGCGATCGACTCCTCGGACCGGATCGTCCTCTGGAACACCGGCGCGGAGAGGCTCCTCGGCTACCCCGCCGCCGACGTCCTCGGGCGGAGCTGTCACCAGGCGATGGCGGGCCGGGACGTCTACGGCAACCGCTACTGCTTCGGCGAGTGCCCGATCCTCCGGATGCGCGACCGCGGCGAGACGATCCAGCCCTTCGAGATCGTCCTCGAATCGCGCGACGCCGGGCCGAAGCGGCTCCGCTGCTCGATCCTCTCGATCCCCGGCCAGCGACCGGAGCTGACGACGCTCGTCCACATCCTCGCCGAGACGAACGGAGTCCATCCCGATCCGGGGGGATTCTTCCAGCGCTTTTCCGGCCCCGTCCAGCACCCGAGCCTCGCGCCGCTCGTCCCGCCGCGCCCCTCGAGCTCGCCGTTGACGAAGCGCGAGCAGGAGGTCCTTCGACTTCTCTCCGAGGGGAAGAAGACCGACGAGATGGGCGAGCAGCTCTTCATCAGCGACGTCACCGTGAGGAACCACATCCAGAACATCCTCCGGAAGCTGAACGTCCACTCGAAGCTCGAAGCGGTCGTCTACGCGTACCAGAA
>CAYVPO010000063.1:1971-4480 GCA_964453825.1 uncultured Holophagales bacterium | reverse complement strand
GCTCACTTCCCCTTCTCGAGCGACTTGACGACGTCCTCGAGGCCGTTCTCGATGGCGTCCTTCACCGTGGAACCGCGGGACTTGTGGCGGATCTGGAAGACGATCTTCCCGGAGGCGTCCTTGCCGATCAGCTCCTGGACCGCTCCCGGATTCGCGTACCAGCCTCCCCAGAAGCGGGCCGCGCCGCTCGGCTCCCACGCATGCGCGACGTGCCCCTCGATCGTCAGGTCCGCCTTTCCGTCGCCCACGACCTCCCAGCCGAGCTTCTTCGACTCCTGGATCCACTGCTCGGCGTACTCCTTGCCGTACTCGGCGGCGTGGCGCGCCTCCTTGTCCTTTTCCGTCGCGGAGAACTCCTTCACCACGACGCTCTTGAAGCTGCCGGCCGAATAGCCGTCGAAGAAGACCCAGTCGGCCTCCTTCCCCTCGACGAGCTTGTCGTAGTCCTTGAGCCAGGTCGTCGGCTCGTCCTTCTCGCGGGAGGCGTCGTCGTCCTGGAACCGCTTCCCCGCGGCGAAGGCCGGCAGCGCGACGAGCGCGGCCAGGAAGAGGATGCCGATCATCCGAGACGAGTGCACGTGCGTTCTCATGGCGCGAATGCTCCTTCAGGCCGTCCGTTCTTTTCCGTGATCTTAGCAACACGTTCGACGTTTTCGGGAAGGGCCCGCGACGGGGCGCGTCCCCGAGTCCGGCTCCCGCCCGCGCTTAGAATCGCCACCGGCGCTGCCCCTCCCGGGCCGCCCCCAGCAGAATGAAGAAGCTCCGCGCCTCCACTCTCGCCCTCGGGCTCTCGCTCGTCGTCTCGTTCCTCGCGCTGGCCCAGGCTGCGCGCCGCGAGGCTTCCGCGCCCCCGGCCCGGTCGCCTCGGCTCGCCGTCCTCGTCTCGGTGGACGGCCTCCAGATGAAACGTCTGCTCGACTACCGGCCCTATTTCGTCGCCGGCCTGAAGCAGCTCCTGGACGAGGGGTATGTCGAAAGGAATACGCATTACGGCCACCTGAACACCGAGACCGGACCTGGGCACGCCTCGCTCGGCACGGGGGCGCCGCCCCGCGTTACCGGGATCGTCGCGAACCGCTGGTTCGAGCCGCGCGCCGACGGCTCCCTCCGCCCCGTCTACTGCACCGACCAGCCGTACGTCGACCCGGAGACCGGGGTCGAGGGCTTCCGCCCCGGGCCAGCGAGCCTGCGGGTCCCGACGCTCGGAGACCGGCTGCTCGCGAAGTACCCCGCCGCACGCGTCGTCTCGCTCTCGGGCAAGGACCGCGGCGCGATCTTCATGGCCGGGAAGCGCCGGGAGCACGCCGTCTACTGGTGGGACCAGCGAACCGGCCGCTTCGTCAGCTCCCCGGCCTACGACGTCCGCTCGCCGGGGGGCGCCGTCGTCTCCGGAATCGTCGATCGCTACAACCGGACGCGGGCCGGAGGGCACCTGCCGCGGCGGATCGGGCTCGCGTGGCGGAAGATGGCCGACCCCTCCTGCCTCCCGCCGCCCTCGCCGGGCACGCCCCGTCCGGTCCCCGAGCTCGAGATGAGGCCGTTCCAGCTTCCCGTGAACGGGCTCGGCTGGGACAAGGACATGTCCCTTGCCACGAACGGCTACTTCCACGGCCTCTACTACAGCCCGTTCATCGACGAACTGACGATCGACCTCGCCCTCGAGGTCCTCGCCTCGAAGGACCTCGAGCTCGGGCACGAGGAGCAGCCCGATATCCTCTGCCTCTCGCTCTCGGGCCAGGACACCGTTTCCCACGCGTACGGCGCCGAGTCCGAGGAGAACCTCGACGCGCTCCGGCGGCTGGACGTCCAGCTCGGGCGCCTGCTCGAGACGCTCGGGAGGACGTTTCCGGACGGAAAGGTCGTCCTCGCCCTTTCCTCGGACCACGGCTTCCAGACGATCCCCGAGCGCGAGGCCCGTGCCGACAAGACGTTCACGGGCGGCCGGATCCTGACCGGGAGCGGCGCCGTGACGAACTTCGAGGAGCGCCTGAACCGCTACGTCTGCGAGGAGCTCTGCCTCCCGCCCGGCTCGCGTCCGATCTTCGGGAACGAGGGATTCGACCTGAAGTACAACCTCCCGGCCCTGCCGGCGATGCGGACCGTCGCCGGCCCGTGCGGCGAGGCCGGGCGCGCCGTGACGCGAGGGGACGTCGACCGGGTCCTCCCCGGGGCC
Source organism: uncultured Holophagales bacterium (assembly GCA_964453825.1). Classification (GTDB taxonomy): domain Bacteria; phylum Acidobacteriota; class Thermoanaerobaculia; order UBA5066; family UBA5066; genus UBA5066. The sequence goes on along the minus strand of CAYVPO010000063.1, from coordinate 2,307 downwards.
GTCGCCCGTCTCTGGCACGAGGAGTTCCGAACGGTCCTGCTCGCCTCGCAGCGGGAATCCTGGGACCGGAACGACCGCGACGTCCGGTTCGCCCTGAACGACTTCGACCCGGAGCGTTCGGGCGAGGCGATCCTGGTCCCACGGCGAGGAGTGATCCTCTACCCCGACCCGCGGGGAGGGACCCACGGCTCCCAGTACGTCTACGACACGCACGTCCCGCTCGTCTTCTGGGGCGGCGGCGTTGCGGCGGGGGTCTCCGACGTCGAGCGAACGCCGTACGACTTCGCCCCGACCGTCGGGAAGCTCCTCGGGGTGGCGCTCCCCGACGCCGTCGGG
>CAYVPO010000063.1:0-1871 GCA_964453825.1 uncultured Holophagales bacterium | reverse complement strand
CCGTCGCACAATCGGCGGGTGGAAGACGCTCCCCACCGCCGACGACCCCGCTATCCCGGACGCAATCCGCGCCGGTTCGGCGAGAAGTACAAGGAACGCGACCCGGCCCGCTTTCCCGAGACCGTCGCGAAGGTCGTCTCCTCGGGGAAGACGCCGGCCGGGACGCACCGCCCCGTCCTCGTCGCGGAGGTCCTCGACGCGCTCCGACCCGCGCCCGGCCTCGTCGCCGTCGACGCGACGCTCGGCTGGGGCGGCCACGCCGAAGCGCTCCTGCCGCGGCTCCTCCCGGGCGGCCGGCTCGTCGGACTCGACGCGGACCCCGTCGAGCTCCCGAGGACGGAGGCGCGTCTGCGCGGCCTCGGATTCGGCGAGGACGTCCTCACGGTCCGGCGATCGAGCTTCGCGGGGCTTCCGAAGGCCCTCGCGGCCGTCGGGCTCGGAGCCGTCGACCTCCTCCTCGCCGACCTCGGCGTCTCCTCGATGCAGCTCGACGACCCCGCGCGCGGCTTCACGTTCCGCGAGGACGGGCCGCTCGACATGCGGATGAACCCGACCCGGGGCCTCTCCGCGGCGCAGCTCCTCGCGCGCCTCACCGAAGAGCGGCTCGCCGCGCTCCTCGCGGAGAACTCCGACGAGCCGCACGCGACGGAGATCGCCCGGGAGGTCGTCGCCGCGCGCGGGATCGGACCGGTCGACACGACCGCGGCCCTCGCGGACGCCGTCCGCCGCGCGCTCGCCACGTTGCCGGAGCGCGTCCGCGAGGAGGAGGGGGACGACCCGGTGAGACGGACGTTCCAGGCCCTCCGGATCGAGGTGAACGACGAGCTCGGCGCCCTCCGAGCCCTGCTGGCCGCGCTCCCTTCGTGCCTCGCTCCCGGCGGGCGCGTCGCGATCCTGACGTTCCACTCCGGGGAGGACCGGGTCGTGAAGAAGGCGTTCCAGGCCGGAGCGAGGGCCGGCGTCTGGGCCGACTGGTCGCGCGAGCCGGTGCGCCCCGGTCCGGAGGAGGTCCGGGCGAACCCGCGCGCCCGCCCCGCGAAGCTGCGATGGGCTCTCCGCGCGGAGACGGACGATCGCCCCGCGTTCTAAGATCGCCCCATGCTGACTGCAGAGTGCACGACCTCCAGGCCCCTTCTCGGATCGGCTCGCTGGGAGTGGTGGGACTGGTGGCTCGACCGGAAGACCCGCTGGGTCCGCGACGAGGAGAAGCAGCTCGACGAGGGGGTCTTCCGGACCCTCGCCGCCGGCACCGGCCTCCCCGTCATCCACCAGCGCTCCACGTTCCCGTTCAAGGACGTCCGCGACGGCGCCGACCGCTTCCTCGGGATGGCCAAGGGGGGCGAGCGCCCCTACGCGCGGATCTACACCCGCCTCGGCAACCCGACGACCGAGTACCTCGAGCGGGTCCTCTTCCAGCTCGAGGCGCACCACGTCATCGAGAAGGCGCTCGCGGTGGACGAGAAGGAGCCGACGATCGGCGCCCTGATCTTCGGCTCGGGGATGGGGGCGATCTCGACGCTCGCCCTCGCGGTCTGCCGGGCCGGCGACGCCGTCCTCGCGGGGAACGTCTACGGCTGCACCGACAGCCTCTTCCGCGGCCTCGGGAAGTTCGGCGTCGAGGCGGTCTTCTGCGACATGGGGAACGTCGCGGCCGTCGAGGCCGCGCTCGACGCCCACCCGAACGTCGCGATGGCCTTCCTGGAATCGCCCGAGAACCCGACGCTCCGGATCGCCGACATCGAGGCGATCTCCCGCCTCACCGAGCCGCGCGGCGTCCTCCTCGTCGTCGACAACACGTTCTGCTCGCCCTACCTGCAGCAGCCGTTCCGGCTCGGCGCCGACCTCGTCATGCACTCCCTGACGAAGTTCGT
>CAYVPO010000062.1:0-18033 GCA_964453825.1 uncultured Holophagales bacterium | reverse complement strand
ACTACCGGATCGCGGACCCCGCGGTCTTCGCGATCTGTGGCGTCGTCTGTGGCGCCATGCAGCGGAGCCTGGACGAGAAGAGGGTCGAGCTGAAGGCGGGCAAGGCGGCGCTCGCCGCCGGGGCGCGGGCATGAGCTCCGACCTCCTCTGGATCGGCGGCTTCTTCGTCGCCTGGGTGCTCCTGCAGTACGTCGTCCTCCCGAAGCTCGGCGTCCCTACGTGAGCGGTCCCGAATCCGGCCGGCGGCCGGAGCTGCGCGACGCGACCCGGAACGACGGATAAGACGACGACCGCCCCGAAGGAGCCCGCCACCCCCGCGGGGCGAGACGGCTCCGCGGACGCGGCGCCCTGACGAGGAGACGATGCCCCTCTACGAATACCGATGCGACGAATGCGGGAGGACCTTCGAGGAGCTCCGCCCTTCGAGCGAGGCCGACGCCGCGATCGACTGTCCCTCCTGCGAATCCCGGCGCACCTCCCGCAAGCTCTCGAGCTTCGCCTCCGGCGCGAGCTCGTCCGGCTCGGCGAAGGGGGGCTCCGGCTGCGGCACCCGCTTCACGTGAGGGTAGCCCCGGGGGCCCGTCGGGCCTCCGCCGCGCAACTCCCCCGCTCACCGATCCGGCGCCCGAGGGCGCGAAAGGAGCTTCGATGAAGGACTCCCCCGTCGCTCTCCAGACGACCACGCCTCTCCCATTCGCCGAGGCCGTCGCCCGCGCCCGCGAGGCGCTCGCGAAGGAAGGCTTCGGCGTCCTCACCGAGATCGACGTCCAGGCGACGCTCAAGAAGAAGCTCGACGTCGACCGCGAGCCGTACCTCATCCTCGGCGCCTGTCACCCGCCCTCGGCGCACAGGGCTCTCTCGGCCGTGCCCGAGGTCGGCGTCCTCCTCCCGTGCAACGTCACGGTCTCTGTGGAAGACGGAACGACCGTCGTCCGAGCGATGGACCCGGCCGGCGTGATGGGCGTCCTCGGCTCCCCGGCGCTCGCCGAGGTCGGGGCCGACATCGGCGCGCGGCTGCGGCGCGTCGTCGACGCTTTTCGCTCCTGACGGCCCCGCGCGACCGTCCGCGCTGCGCGTGACGACCGTCATCGCAGCGCGGACGCCCGTTCCGTAGAGTCCGTCTCACCGAAGACGACTCCGGCTCGCTCCCCCGGGCACGCGATCCCCTGTGACGGGCAGCGCGGCCCCGGGGTGCGCCGGGGCGTCGACGGAACTCCCTCCCGGATCGCTCAGAGAACGAACGGCGCGAGGAGCGCGGCGGCCGAGGCGCCGGCGAGGGTGTTGAAGAGGTTCAGCACGTGGCCGTTCGTGACGCGCCACGGGGCGCTGTCACGGCCGAGAAGGCTCTCGACGACGGTGCCGGCGAGGGCCGCCGCGACGACGACGGAGGCCGCTCCTGTGGCGTAGAGGCCGAGGACGGCTCCGAGGAGGCCGAGAAGCGCCGCCGCGAGGAGGCCCGCGAGCGTCCCCGCGATCGAGACGGCGCCGTCGGTCCCCGGCGGGACGCGGCGGAGGTCGGGGAGGAGGACCGTCGGCGTCCGGATCGCCTGCCCCACCTCGGTCCCGATCGTGTCCATCAGCGCCGTGGCGAAGGCCGCGGCCGCCGCGAGGTGCAGGAGCGCCGCCGCGCCCGGAGTCAGCGCCGCGCAGGCGACGAGGAACGCCGCGACGGAGCAGTTCGCGAGGACGTTCGCCGCGCTCCGCCGCCCACCCGCCGGCTCGGCCTTCCCCATCGCCTCCTTCCGCGCCCGGCCGAACCGGGTCGCGAGCGTCCCGCCGGCGAAGAAGGCCCAGAGGAGCGCGTACGGCCCGAGGCCGCCGAGGCCGAGGACGAGCGCGCCGACGATGCCACCGGCCACGGCTCCCGAGGGACGGACGACGCCGAGCGCCGCCGCCAGCGCCGGCAGGGCGACGTTCACCCCGACGCCGACGCCGAGGCGCCGGAGGGCCTCCGGCTCGAGGAGGAGCGCGGCGTTCGGGAGGGCGTGGAGGAGAAGCGCCAGCGCGCCCGCCGCCGCCAGCGGGGGGACGAGGTTGTCGTCGAGCTCCGAAGGAAGGCTCTCGAGGACGGCTCCGACGAGCGCGGCGAGGAGGAACGCGACGAGGCCCGCCGGCGCCGGGAGGCTCCCCGCGACGAACGAGGAGAGCGCGACGGCGCCGAGGCACCCGAAGACGACGTAGCCGAGAAGGCCGCTCCAGCTCTTCTGCGGATTCCACGGGAGGCGCGGCCCGCCCAGCGTCGCAGCGGCGAGGGTCGCGAAGCCGTCGCCGAACGCGAGGAAGCCCCACCCCGCCGCCGCGAGGTCGAGGCGGCGCGGGAAGAGGAGGACGAGCGCGAGGACGACGAGCGGGTAGAGGAGGATCCCGAGCGGGAAGCCGCGGGCGCGGTCGTCGTCGCGGAAGAGGCCCCTTCCGCCGAGCCGCGGGAGGACGAGGAGGTTGAAGGCGAACGCGGCGAGCGCGCAGAGCGCCGCGCCCTTCCAGTCGAGCCACCGGAGGAGGAGCGCGAACGCGGCCATCCCGACGTGGACGGCCTTCCTCCGAGCTTCCGTGGCGTCGAGGCTCACGCCCGACCGGCCTCCGCGCGGATCCGGAGATGCTCGTCGAGCGCCTCGAGGTGATGCCGCGGCGCCTCCCCGGCGAGAGCCTCGTAGCGGGAGGTGTCGAGGACGGAGTTCGCGGGCCGGGCGGCCGGCCGCGGGAACTCGTCGGTCGCGCAGGGGACGACGCGCACGCCGGCGAAGCCCGCCCGCGCGAGCGCCTCCCTCGCGAGGCCGTACCAGGTCGTCTCCCCCCCGTTCGCGAAGTGGACGAGACCCCGCGCGCCGACGGCGACGAGCTTCACGAGGGCCCGCGCGAGGTCGGGGGCGAACGTCGGGCGGCCCCATTGGTCGTCGACGACCCTCAGCTCCTCGCGCCCCGACGCCGCGAGGCCCAGGATCGTGTCGACGAAGTTGACGCCTCCCGGCGCGAAGACCCACGACGTCCGGACGACGAGGACCTCCGCCCCGCTCGCCAGGGCGCGCCGCTCGCCGCCGAGCTTTCCGCGGCCGTAGGCGTTGACCGGGTCGACCGGGTCGTCCTCGCGCCAGGGCCGTCCGGGCCTCCCGTCGAAGACGTAATCCGTCGAGACGTGGACGAGGAGCGCCCCGGCCTCGCGGCAGAGGCGCGCGATCTCGCCAACGGCGACGTCGTTCACCGCGAGGTGGCCGGGGTCGCTCTCGCAGAGATCTACCCGCGTGTCGGCCGCCGCGTTCCAGACGACCGAGACGCCCGGGGCGATGGCCCGGGCGAGGGCGGCCGCGTCCGTCACGTCCAGCTCGGCGACGCCGAGCGCGGTCGCCTGCGGCCGCAGCGCCGCGAGGCCTCGGGCCAGCATGCCGCCGGCGCCGAGGATCAGCTCGCTCATTCCGTGTCCCTCCGGGGAGCCGACGGCGCGGGCCGCGTCAGTTCCCGACGCGCCCGGTGAAGTCGAGGAAGCTCCCGATGTTCTTCAGGTTGAGGCCGATGCGGTAGTCGCGCGTCGGGATCGCGCCGATCCGCAGGTCGCGGTACTCGCCGAGGATCTTGAAGCACGACGCCTCCCAGGTCACGAGGCTCCGCCACTCGAGCATCTTCCCGCGCTCCACGTCGTAGTTCGCCTCGACGTCGAGGCGAAGCCGCTTCGGCAGGAGCGAGGAGCCCCCGCCGAACCGGAGCTGGGTCGACGGGCTCGGCGCCCCTACGGGGCGGCTGTCGAAGAAGGAGAGCCGGAGGAAGCGCTCGGCCGAGCCGACGTTCGCCGAGACGCTCGAGGAGGTGACGATCCCTTCCTTCAGGTCCCACGTCGCCCGGGCGTCGAAGTTGAGGGCAGAGCCCGCGTTGACGCGCAGGGTCGCGTCGAGAGGGGAGTCGCGGACGGTCGTGGCCGCGCCGACGGGGAGCTCGAAATAGTGCGTGCGCGAGAGCTCGAACGAGGCGATCTCGCGGGACGCTCCCTTCTCCTCCTTCGCGAGGAGCCGCTGGACGAGCGAGTAGCGCACCTGGTGCGACGGGAGGATCGTGTCGACCTCGTCGAAGACGGGGGTCCGGGAAAGGTCCTCCGGCTCGGTCTGGTAGGAGTAGTCGGCCCGCGGCTCGAGGACGTGCTTGAGCTTGCGGAACTTCCCGAGCTTCACGTCGAAGACGCGCGAGAACGACGGTCCCGTCACCTCGAGCCCGGCCGTCGCCGAGCCGCGCGTATAGGGCTCGTCGGTGAGGGTCCGTCCGTCCGTCGAGACGGAGGCGCCGTACCGCGTGACCCGGTAGCCGGCCTCCGCGTTCAGGGAGAGCCACGGGAGAGGCGACAGAGGCGCCGAAAGCTTCGGGTAGAGGTCGAGGCGCTCGTAGTCCCCCGCCGGCTGTCCCGCCGGCCGGATCGAGCGGAGGAACCCGGCGGAGCCCTGCGCCTCGACGAAGAGCGCGTTCCCGAAGAGACCCGTGGGCCGGAGCCGCGTCTCGAGGACCGGCTTTCGCTCGAGGACGACCTCGCTCGAGCCGTAGAGCGCGGTCTCGCGCTCGAGGCGGAGGTTGAAGGCGACCGGCCCCTCGGAACGCGTGACGAAGGCCTTCTGGCCCACCGTCCGGGCCGACGTGAGCGCGAAGTCGCGGTCGTAGCGCTGGAAGAACGCGAGGTCCGAGAAGTCCGTCCAGTTGACGACGGCGCGCGTCCGGGGCGCGAGGTCGTCGGCCGAGAGCGTCCCCCACGTCTTCCACTGCCAGCGCCGGTCGGGGTCGACGACGGTGTAGTAGGAGCCGGTGAACGTCGTCCCCTCGCTCGGCCGCAGGCGGAGCTCGGTCCCGAGGCCGAAGTACTTCTTCGTGTAGAGGTCGGTCGTGAACGTCGCGTCGGCCGACCGCCCGAGGGTCTGGAAATACGAGAGCCCGAGGAAGCCGCCCCGGCTCGTGCTGTAGCCGATCCCCGGGACGAGCAGGCCCGACGCCCGGTCGCGCAGCGCCGGCCAGAGGAGGTAGGGGGTGTAGAGCAGCGGGACGCCGCCGAGGCGGAAGACGACCGACTTCAGCTTCGCGTAGTCGTCGAGCGTGACGGCGCCGTCCTTCACCCGGAACTCCCACGCCGGGTCGTCCCCCTCGCAGGCCGTAACCGTGCCGTCCCGGACCTCGAACGTCCGCGCCCCGGTCTTGGCGAGCGTCGCCCCGCGGACGAGGATCCCCGCGAGCTCCGCGCTCCCGTCGGTCAGGATCCCGGTCTTGTCGGTCAGGTCCATCTCGAGGCGCAGGCCCGTCAGGCGCGTCGTCCCCTGCTCGAGGACGACGTCCCCCTCGGCGACGACCTGCTTCGTCTTCGTGTCGGCCCGCACCCAGTCGGCCGTCAGGCGGACGTCCTGGTACTCCAGCGTGACGACGCCCCCCTTCGGGGCCTGGACCTCGTAGACCGTCTCGGAGAGGAGGCTCTGGCGTCCCCCTTCGCCGTCGGAGACCGAGACCGTGATGACGCCGCCCGCCTCCGGGACCCGGAAGCGGATGTCGAGGTTCGGACGCTCGCGGAAGCGCGAGGCGAACGGGTCGCTCTCGAAGGAGGACTGCCCCGAGGCGGGCGCCGTGGCGAGGAGCAGCGCCGCGGCGAGCCCCGCGAGGGGGGCCCGCCACGGCGTCCGGTTCCGTCGGGAGCCCCGGCGGCTCAGAGCTTCATCTCGGGAACGTCGCCGCGAACCTCGAGGGGCGGCTCCGTCGCCGCAAGAATCTCCTCGACGGTCACGCCCGGCGCCCGCTCGACGAGGACGAGGCCCGCCCCGTCGGGCTTCACGTCGAGGACGGCGAGGTCGGTGACGATCCGGTGGACGCAGCGCTTCCCGGTGAACGGGAGCGTGCATCGGTTCAGGATCTTCTTGTCGCCCTTCTTCGCGACGTGCTCCATCGTCACGATGACGCGGCGGGCGCCGGCGACGAGGTCCATCGCGCCGCCCATCCCCTTCACGAGGCGGCCGGGGATCATCCAGTTCGCGAGCGACCCCTCGGCGTCGACCTGCATCGCGCCGAGGATGCAGAGGTCGACGTGGCCGCCGCGGATCATCGCGAACGAGTCGGCGGACGAGAAGAAGGACGCTCCGGGGATGACGGTGACCGTCTCCTTTCCGGCGTTGATCAGGTCCGCGTCCACCTCGGCCTCGGTCGGGAAGCCGCTCATCCCGAGGATGCCGTTCTCCGACTGGAAGACGACCTCCATCCCGGGCGGCACCGCGTTCGCGACGAGCGTCGGCATCCCGATGCCGAGGTTCACGTACATGCCGTCGCGCAGCTCCTGCGCCGCGCGGGCGACGATTCCGTCTCTGTCGAGCTTGCCCATGTGTCCCCTACCTGCCCGTCCCAAGGAGCCCCCGGCGGGGGGTGCGGGGGGATCGAGAAACCCCCGCGATCATGGTGTCGAGCTTCGCCATCGCCGCCCCCTCAGTCCTTCCTCACCGTTCGCCGCTCGATCCGCTTGGCGCGGGGAGCGACGATCAGGCGGTTCACGAAGACGCCGGGCGTGTCGACCTCGTCCGGGTCGATCTCGCCGACGTCGACGAGCTGCTCGACCTCGGCGATCGTGATCTTCCCCGCCGTGGCGACCATCGGGTTGAAGTTCTTCGCCGTCTTCCGGTAGACGAGGTTCCCGTGCCGGTCCCCCTTCCAGGCGGCGACGAGGGCGTAGTCGGTGACGATGCCCCGCTCGAGGACGTACTCGCGCCCGTCGAACGCCTTCGTCTCCTTCCCCTCCGCGACGATCGTGCCGACGCCCGTCGGCGTGTAGAAGCCGGCGATGCCAGCGCCCCCGGCCCGGAGGCGCTCGGCGAGCGTCCCCTGAGGGCAGAACTCGAGCTCGAGCTCGCCCGCGAGGTACTGCCTCTCGAACTCGGCGTTCTCGCCGACGTAGGAGGAGACCATCTTCCGGATCATCTTCTTGCCGAGGAGGATCCCGAGGCCCCAGTCGTCGACGCCGCAGTTGTTCGAGACGCAGACGAGGTCCTTCAGGTCGCGGTCGGCGAGCGCCTGGATCAGGTTCTCGGGGATCCCGCAGAGGCCGAATCCGCCGACGGCGATCGTCGCCCCCGAGGGGATGTCCGCTACGGCCCGGACCGCCGCTTCATGGTGGGACGAGGAGAGGACGACCTTGTCGATCACAGCGCCTCCACCACCATCGCCGTGGCCTCGCCCCCGCCGATGCAGATCGCGGCGAGGCCGTACTTCTTCTTCCGGGCCTTCAGCGCGTGGAGGAGAGTGACGAGGATCCGGGCGCCGGAGGCCCCGATCGGGTGCCCCATCGCGACGGCCCCGCCGTTCACGTTGACCTTGTTCGGGTCGACCTCGAGCTCCTTCACGAACGCCATCGTGACGACGGCGAAGGCCTCGTTCACCTCGAACAGGTCGATCTGGGAAAGCGGCACTCCAGCCTTCTCGAGGGCCTTCTTCGCCGCGAACGAGGGGGCCGTCGTGAACCACTCCGGCTCGTGGGCATGGGAGGCGAACGAGACGATCCGGCCGAGCGGCTTCGCCCCCGTCTCCTGCGCGACCGCCTCGGTGGCCAGGAGGAGCGCGGCCGCCCCGTCGTTGATCTTCGAGGAGTTGGCGGCCGTGACGGTCCCGTCCTTCTGGAAGGCGGGCTTCAGGGAGCCCATCTTCTCGAGCTTCTCGAGCGGCGTCGCGAACGGCTCCTCGTCGCGGTCGACGACGACCGTCCCCTTCTTCCCCTCGATGGAGACGGCGACCATCTCGGCCCGGAAGTCGCCCGAATCGTTCGCCCGGCGCGCCCGCTGGTAGCTTTCGAGCGAGAAGGCGTCCTGCGCCTCGCGCGTGAAGGAGTACTTCGCCGCGCACATCTCGGCGCAGTTGCCCATGTGGACGTTCTTGTAGGGGTCCCAGAGGCCGTCGTGGATCATCCCGTCGATCAGCTGGGCGTGCCCCATCCGCAGCCCCGTCCGCCCCTTCGCGAGGAGGTAGGGCGCGTTCGACATCGACTCCATGCCGCCCGCCAGGACGATCTCGTGCTCCCCGGCCCGGATCGCGTTCGCGCCGTCCATGACGGCCCGCATCCCGGAGCCGCAGACCTTGTGGATCGTCACGGCACCGGTCGACTTCGGGAGGCCGGCGGCGATGAGCGCCTGCCGGGCCGGCGCCTGCCCCTGACCGGCCTGGAGGACGTTCCCCATCAGGACCTGGTCGACGCGGTAGCCGGGAATCTCGGTCCGCTCGAGGCACGACTTGAGCGCCCTGGCTCCGATCTCGGACGCGGTGAGGGTAGAGAGGGACCCCAGGAAGGTTCCGATCGGCGTTCGGGTCGCCGAGAGGACGAGGACGTTCTTCATCTTTCGCTCGCTCCGTAGGCCCCCCGGGCCACGCAGGGGCCTCCGGGGGACCGAAGGATTCTACTCATCCCCTCCCGGGCGGTCTCGCCGGGGATGGACACCCCCGGAGGCGGCCCCCTATCCTCGACCCGTGCGCGTCCTCGGGGTCGACTTCGGCGAGCGGAGGATTGGTCTCGCCGTTTCCGGGCCGTCGGCCGAGCTGGTCGTGCCGGTCGGCGTCGTGCCTCGAAAGAGCGACGCACTCGCGGTGGAGGCGGTCGCCGCCGCCGCCCGCGAAAGGGAGGCCGCCCTCATCGTCGTCGGCATCCCCGTCCGGCCCGAGAGCGGCGACGAGAGCCCGTTCGCCGCCCGGGCCCGGAGCTTCGCGAAGAAGCTCGCGGCCGCCACCGGGCTCCCCGTGGAGCTTCACGACGAGGCCTTCACCTCCGTCTCGGCCGAGAGCGCGCTCCGCGAGGCCGGCCTCTCCCGGGGCCGGCGCTCCGCGGCGGTCGACGCCGAGGCCGCCGCCGAGCTCCTCCGCGACTGGCTTTCCACCCGCCCGGACGGAACGCCAGGGTGAGGCGTCTTCTCCGCCTCGGCCTCGGCGCGCTCGCCCTCCTCGCGCTCGTCGCGGCGCTCGGCGCCGGCGCCGCGCTCTTCCTCGCGAGGAGCCCGTACAAGGGCTGGACGGGCGCCGAGATCACGGTCGAGCTCCCGTCGGGCGCTTCGGCCCGCTCGATCCTCGCCCGCCTCGAGCGCGCGGGCGTCCTCCGGAACCGGCACCTCGCCGGCGCCGCATACCGCCTCTTCTTCGAGGGAAAGACGCTGAAGGCCGGGGAGTACCGCTTTTCGCGCCCCGTTTCGACCGAGGAGGTCCTCCGCGACCTCGTCGAGGGGAAGGTCGTCACCCATCGCCTGACGATCCCCGAGGGGTGGACCGCCGAGGAGATCTTCGCCCTCCTCGCGCGCGAAGGGCTCGCCCCGGCCGAGCCGCTCCGCGAGCTCTTCCTCCAGCCGGCCCTCTTCCCCGAGGTCCCGCCGGACGCCCCGAGCCTCGAGGGATTCCTGGGTCCCGAGACGCACCTTCTCACCCGCTCGCAGGATCCCCGCGAGATCGTCGCCACGCTCGTGAGGGCCTGGGCCCGCTCCCTGCCGGAGGGGTTCGCCGAGCGGGCCGCCGCCCTCGGCCGGACGCCGCTCGAGGCCGTCACGCTCGCGTCGCTCGTCGAGAAGGAGACGGGCGTCGCCGAGGAGCGGACGCTCGTCTCGGCCGTCTACAACAACCGCCTCCGGGTCGGCATGCCGCTCCAGTGCGACCCGACCGTCGTCTACGCCCTGAAGAGGCGCGGGCTCTGGACGGGGGGCCTGACGCGCGGCTCCCTCTCTCTCGACGACCCGTACAACACCTACGCGCGCGGCGGCCTCCCCCCGGGCCCGATCGCGAGCCCCGGCGCCGCCGCGCTGGAGGCCGCCGTGGCGCCCGCTTCCGTCCCCTACCTCTACTTCGTCGCCGTCGGCGACGGCTCGGGAGGGCATCGCTTCGCGGTGACGTACGAGGAGCACCTCGCGAACGTGGCGCTCTACAGGCGCGCCCGGGCCGCACGGGAAACCGTCTCCGCCGCTCCCCGCTGAGGTAGACTTTTCGTTCTCCGGAACGTCATCCGGAAGCGGAGCGCAGATGAGCAGCAGCGGCCCGGTCCCCAGAATCTTCGGTCCTTTCGTCCTCACCCGGCACCTCGGAACCGACCCGCTCGGCAGCATCTACCGGGCCGGGACGGCGACGGGGGCCCAGCTGGCGCCTTTCCTCCTGATCCGCGTCTTCGAGGGGGCCGGCATCGCCCAGGCCGCCCTCGTCCCCGCGATGGAGGAGGCCTCCGAGTACCTGGAGGTCGTCCGCGGGCCCGCGGTCGCGAAGGGCGCGGTCCTCGGCATCGTGGACGACGTGCCGTTCGCCGGCATCGAGTACGTGGCGGGCCGCACGCTCGACCGCCTCTTCTCCGGCGAGGGGCAGGGGCCGATCCCGCTCCCCGTCGAGCACGCGCTCCTGATCGCCGAGAAGCTCCTCGTCGCTCTCGAGGCGGGCAAGCCGTTCGAGAAGAAGATGGGGGCGCCGCACGGCTTCCTGACGCCGGGCTTCGTCACGATCTCGAACGACGGCGACGTGAGGGTCTACGGCGCGGGCCTCGGCTCCGGGCTCCTCCCGTCGCTGAAGTCCGCTCCGATCCGTTCCGCGTTCGCCTCCTACATCGCGCCGGAGGTCCTCGCCTCGGGCAAACCGTCCGTGACCGGAGACATCTACTCGGCGGCGGCGATCCTCTTCCACGCCCTCACCGGCAAGCCCCCGGCCCCCGGCGCGGGCGCCGACGCCCTCGCGGGCGCCGTCCTCGCGATCGACGGCAGCCCGATGCCGGACGACCTCGGGAAGCTCGTGGCCCGCGGCCTCGCAAAGGACCCGGCCCAGCGCGAGCAGGACGTCGTCGCGTACCGGAAGACGCTCGGCAAGCTTCTCTACGGAGGCCCCTACGCCCCCTCCACGTTCAACCTCGCCTTCTTCATGCACCAGAAGTTCGAAAAGGCGATCGAGCGCGAGCGGACCGAGCTCGGGAAGGAGGAGTCGATCGACCCGAAGCCGCTCGTCGCGGCGGAGGAGAAGAAGGACAAGGACGATCGCCTGAAGGCGCAGGCCGCGCGCGCGGCGGCCTCGATTCCGGTCCCGTCGTTCGGCGGAGGCACCTCCCCCGGCACCACGACCCTCGGCGGCTCGCCCGTCGCGAAGAAGGGCGGCCTCGGCGGCATCCCCGTTCCCGTCGTGGCCGGAGGAGCCGTGGTCGTCCTCGGCCTGGCCGGGTGGCTCCTCCTCGGCCGGGGGCCGAAGCAGCCGGCGGCTCCTCCGCCGACCCCCGTCCCGGTCGCGACCCCGACCCCGATGCCTGCGCCGACTCCGGTCATCGTCGGCAAGGAAGACCCCGAGTTCCAGGCCCAGCTCCAGGCCCGCCTCCAGGAGGAGATGAAGAAGGTCCAGGACCAGATCTCGAAGGAGCAGACGACCGCGGCGAAGCGGCGCGCCGAGGAGCAGGCGGCGCTCGAGGCCGCCGCGGCGAAGACGAGGGAGGCCGAGGAAGCAGTCCGCGCCGCCCGCGAGAGGTCCGACACGGCCGAGGCCGAGCGGCTCGCGAAGGAGGCCCAGGAGGCCCGCGCCCGCGAGGAAGCCGCGCGCAAGGCGGCCGAGGCCGCCGTGCCGAAGGTGAAGGCGGGCGACCTCGTCGAGATCAGCCAGGTCTCCCAGCCTCCCCGGGCGACGAAGGTCGTCAAGCCCGAGCCGACGTCCCTGGGCCGGCAGAGAAAGATCTCCGGGACGGTCCTCGTCCGCGTCCTCGTCAACGAAAAGGGCCAGGCGGAGCAGGTCGAGGTCTACCGCGACACGAGCCCGAAGGTCGGTTATGGCGAGGCGAGCGCGAGGGCCGTGAAGCAGTGGGAGTGGGCCCCGGCGATGAAGGACGGCGTCCCGGTAAAGACCTGGTACGTCGTTCCGCTTCCCTTCGTCCTGAAGTAGCCGCGAACCGTCAGGGACCACGCAGAAAGGGCGGGGCGCCATACGGCGTCCCGCCCTTTCTCTTTCGCCGCCCCGCGGCGCGGACCGCTACTTCGCAGCGGGCGGCGCCGCGGCCCCCTTCAGGTAGGTCTTCCGCAGATAGTCTTCCATCAGCGGGTCGGCGAACCAGGAGAGCGGGACGCCGTCGACGAAGTAAGTCGGAGTCGACCGGACGCGCACGGCGAACCCCTCTGCGAGGTCGTCCAGGACCTTCGTCACGGCGCTCCCCTGGAGGTAGCACGCGCGGAAGGCCTCCTCCGACATTCCGTTCGCGACGGCGAAGTCGAGCGCGAAGGTGTCGAGCTCGGCCACCGACAGCGTCTCCTGCCGGGCGAAGACGGCCGACTTCCAGTAGGAATGCAGCCCCTTCTTGAAGTCCGCGAAGCAGGCGCCCGCCGACGAGGCGCGGAAGGCCCACGCGTGGTCGGCGATCGGGAACGACTTCGAGACGCGCCGGATCTTCAGCTCCTTCGACATCTTCGCGGTCAGCGCGTCGAGGTCGGCCGCGCGCTTCTTGCAGAAGGGGCACTGCATGTCGGAGTACTCGACGATCGTCACCGCCGCGTCGGCCGGGCCGGACGTCGGCGCCCCGTCGACCCGGATCAGCGCGCGCCGCTGCGCGGCGATGCTCTTCCCCCGCTCCCACGCGCGCCCCACGAGGAGGACGGCGCCGTCGGCGGACGTGACGTAGGCGCCGATGTCATAGGCGCCGTAGCCCGTATCGTGCTTGACCGTGAGCCCCCTGAACGAGGGGAGGTCGCGCGACGGCTCGAAGGCCACGTCGAAGCGTCCGCGCAGGAACCGCGCCAGGAGCTCCTTCAGCGCGCTCATGTCGTCCGGACCGCGGACCGGCTTCGGCGCCCGAAGCCGCTCCTCCTCGACGAAGATGTCGCCAGCGAGGACCGTCCTGCCGGCGTCGTCCGCGAGGAGGAACGCCTGGTCGTTCGCCCTCTGGTCGCCCTCGAAGATCTTCTGCGCCCGGTAGAGACGCCAGCCCGGGACCCGGATCGCGTCGAGCGGCTCGACCTTCACCTGTCCCGGCCCCCAGGGGAAGTAATCCCCGAGCCAGGAGGCGAGCGCCTCGGTCCGCGGGTCGGCGGGCTTCGCTTCCGGGACCGCGGCGGCCGGAGAGGCCGCCGGAGCCGGCGCGGCGGTCGGCGCGGCCGCTGGCTTCTCTGGCGCGGACGCCTGCGGCGTTCCGCCGGCCCGGCACGCGAGCAGCGTCGTGACGGCGAAAAGGACGAGGGAACGGTGGTGCTTCATCGGATGGACGAGCCTCCTCTGTCGAGTTGGACGGTGGATTCGCGAGCGCCGGGCCGGAGCGCGCGAGGCGCTCTTCCCTCGGACGGAAGACGTCGTACCGGCATGCGGCCGGGATGATAGCGAAGGGCGTGCCGCGCTCCGGCGCTCAGCCGGCCGGCTCGAGGCGCAGGAGGAGCTGCCCGGCGCCGACGGGCTGTCCGGCAGCGACCTCGACGGAGGCCACGACGCCATCGCGCGGCGCGCGGACGTCGTTCTCCATCTTCATCGCCTCCAGGACGACGACCGGCTGGCCGCGCTGCACTCCATCGCCCGGCGCGACGAGGAGCCGGAGGACCCGGCCCGGGATCGCCGCCTTCACGTCGCCCGAGCCGCGGACGCTCCCCGCGCCGGCCACGGCCTGCGCGCGCGCCGTCAGCTCGTCGAGGAGCTCGAGGGCGACACGCTCGGCCCCGACGCGGACGAGGACGGCACCGTCGGCGGTCCGGCCCGGAACCGCCTCGGCCTGGCGGCCGTCGGCGCGAACGAGCGACGCGCCCCCACCGGGGGTCGGAACGACGTCCCAGCGGTTCGGCCGGCCGTCGAGCGTCACGACCACGCCGGCGGGGTCGAGCTGCACCTCGACCTCGACGGTCCGGTCCCCGGACGGCCCGGAGAGCTTCGCGCGGTACTTCATTCGCGGTGTCCGTAGGTCGGGCGGGCGGTCCGCCAGGCGGACGGCGGCCGCGGCTGCGAGGCCCCGCGCCGGGCGAGGCTCGCCCGCGCCGCCGCGACGGCCGCCGCGACGAGGCCGATCTCCTCCGCGTCCGCGGAGGGGGCGGGCGGCTCGAACGCGAACGACTCGAGAAACTGCGTGGAGACGTTCGCCGAGAGGACGTCGGCGTCCTCGAGGAGCGCGAGAAAGAACGGGATCGACGTCTCGATCCCGTCGACGCGCGTCTCCCGAAGGGCCCGCCGCATCCGGCGGAGCGCCTCGTCGCGGTCGCGGCCGTGCGTCACGACCTTCGCGACCATCGGGTCGTAGTCGAGCGGGATCCCATCCCCCTCCTCCACGCCCGAGTCGACGCGGACGCCGGGCCCCTGAGGCCAGCGGAGGCGCTCGATCGTCCCGGGCGAGGGGGCGAAGGCGTTCGCGGGGTCCTCCGCGTAGATCCGGCACTCGAGCGCGTGCCCGCGAGGCTCGGGGCGCGCCGCGACGCTCATCGGCTCGCCGAGGGCGATCCGGATCATCTCGGCCACGAGGTCGACGCCGTAGACCATCTCGGTCACCGGGTGCTCGACCTGGATCCGCGTGTTCATCTCGAGGAAGAAGAAACGTCCGTCGGGGGCGAGGAGGAACTCGACCGTCCCGGCCGAGACGTAGCTCACCGAGCGCGCCGCGGCGACGGCGGCCTCCTCCATCCGGGCGCGGAGGTCCGGCGTCACGACGGGCGAGGGGCACTCCTCGAGCACCTTCTGGTGGCGCCGCTGGAGCGAGCACTCGCGCTCGCCGAGCGCGACGACGCGCCCCGTCCGGTCGCCGAGGACCTGCACCTCCACGTGCCGCGGCCGCTCGACGTAGAGCTCGCAGTAGACCGCCTCGTCGGCGAAGAAGGAGCGCGCCTCGCTCCGCGCCCTCTCGAACGCGGCCGGGACCTCCTCCTCGATCCTCACGACGCGCATCCCCTTGCCGCCGCCGCCGGCGGCCGCTTTCAGGAGGAGCGGGAAGCCGTGCTCGCGCCCGAACGCGGCGATCTCGGCGGGGTCCTTCGCCGGCGTCGTCATACCGGGGACGATCGGGACGCCCGCCGCCTGCATCCGGGCCCGCGACTCCGTCTTGCTCCCCATCGCGGCGATCGACTCCGGGTCGGGGCCGACCCACACGAGCCCGGCGTCGCGGACGGCGCGGGCGAACGCGGCGTTCTCGGCGAGGAAGCCGAAACCGGGGTGGACGAGGTGCGCGCCGGTCCGCTTCGCCGCGTCGACCAGCTTCTCCGCGACGAGATACGACTCCCGCGCCGGTGCCGGCCCGATCCCGACCGCGTGGTCGGAGAGCCGGACGTGGAGAGCGGCGCGGTCCGCGTCCGAGAAGACTGCGACGGGTGAGATCCCGAGGTCGCGGCACGCCCGCGCGATCCGCACGGCGATCTCCCCCCGGTTCGCGATCAGCAGCCTCACGCGCACCCCGTAGAGTGGGGGTCAGGCCCCCTGGAATTCCACTCTACGAGAGGCCCGGACGGCGCAGACTGTAGAGTGTAGACCAGACCCCGCGCTCTCAGACCCCGCGCTCTCACAGGGGCATGTTTCCGTGTTTCTTGGGGGGGAGGACGTCGCGCTTGTTCTCGACGAGGTCGAGGGCGCGGATGAGGCGGCGGCGGGTCGTGCGGGGGAGGATGACGTCGTCGACGTAGCCCTTCTGGGCGGCGACGTAGGGGTTCGCGAAGAGTTCCTGGTACTCCTCGACCTTCGCCTTGCGGTCCGCGACGGGGTCGGCGCTCCGCGCGAGCTCGCGGCCGTAGAGGACGTTCACCGCTCCCTCGGGCCCCATGACGGCGATCTCGGCCGTCGGCCAGGCGTAGTTGAAGTCGGTCCGGATGTGCTTGGACGACATGACGCAGTAGGCGCCGCCGTAAGCCTTCCGCGTGATGACGGTGACCTTCGGGACGGTCGCCTCGGCGAACGCGTAGAGGAGCTTCGCGCCGTGCCGGATGATCCCGCCGAACTCCTGCTGCGTGCCGGGGAGGAAGCCGGGGACGTCCTCGAACGTGACGAGCGGGACGTTGAAGGCGTCGCAGAAGCGGACGAAGCGCGCCCCCTTCGTCGCGGAGTCGATGTCGAGGACGCCGGCGAGGAAGTCGGGCTGGTTCGCGACGATCCCGACGGGGCGCCCGCCGAGCCGCGCGAAGCCGACGACGAGGTTCTTCGCGAAGTCGGCGTGGATCTCGAAGAGCTCGCCGTCGTCCACGACGCGCCGGATCACGTCCTTCATGTCGTACGGCTGGTTCGGGCTCGCGGGGACGAGAGTGTCGAGCTCGGCGTCCTCGCGGTCGCACGGGTCGGCGCACTCGCGCCGCGGCGGGTCCTGCCGGTTGTTCGAGGGAAGGAAGCCGAGGAGCGTCCGGATCTTCAGGATGCAGTCGGCGTCCGAGTCCGCGACGACGTGCGCGACGCCGGAGACGGAAGCGTGGGTCTCGGCCCCGCCGAGCGCCTCCTTCGTCACCTCCTCGTGCGTGACCGACTTGATGACGTCGGGGCCCGTGACGAACATGGAGGCCGTGCCGCGGACCATCAGGATGAAGTCGGTGATGGCGGGCGAGTAGACCGCGCCCCCCGCGCAGGGGCCCATGATGGCCGAGACCTGCGGGACGACGCCCGAGGCGAGCGTGTTGCGCAGGAAGATGTCGGCGTAGCCCGCGAGGGAGGCGACCCCTTCCTGTATCCGTGCGCCGCCCGAGTCGTTCAGGCCGACGACGGGCGCCCCGGCCTTCATCGCGAGGTCCATCACCTTGCAGACCTTCGCCGCGTTCGTCTCGGAGAGGGAGCCGCCGAAGACCGTGAAGTCCTGCGCGAAGACGAAAACGGGGCGCCCCTCGACGCGCACCGCGCCGGCCACGACGCCGTCGCCCGGCACCGTGTTCCCCTCCGCGTCCATGCCGAAGTCGCGGCAGCGGTGGACGACGAACGGGTCGGTCTCCTCGAAGGAGCCCGGGTCGCCGAGGAGCTCGACCCTTTCGCGCGCCGAGAGCTTGCCGGCCTCGTGCTGCTTCTTCAGCCTCGCCTCTCCGCCGCCGAGCCGCGCCGCCCGGCGCAGCCCGTCGAGGTGGCGGATCCTCTCCTCGGTCGTCCTCATCGCGTCGCTCCGTCCCTCAGAGCGGGATCTTCTTCTTCTCGGCGAGGAGCCGCTTCGCCTTGCGGAACATCTCGGCGTAGTCGACGCCCGCTCCGAGCGTCGCGGCGCCGTGGGCGCGCAGGAGCTTCTCGACCTCCGCCTCGAGCTGCCGCTCGCGGTCGCGGTCGAAGAGGAGAACGGTCTCGACGGCCTTCCGGACGGGCGCGCCGGAGCCCGCCTTCACGAGGCCCGAGTCGAGGAGGCGCCGCGCCACGAACGCGGCGCAGGCGGCGAGTCGGGCGTCGGGCGCGGCCATGGCCGCGGAGGATACAGCAGCGGCCCGAGCGCTCCGTCCTGCGACTGCCTAGAATCGGGCTGGTGACGAAGGAACCGTCGGAGCTCGCGCGCGACGCGGAGGACGCCGTCCGGCTCGTGTCGGGGCTGCTTCGCCGCGGGGAGTCGGGGGAGGCGTTCCGGGAGCGCGTCCGGACGGAGAGCTGGTCCGCCACGGAGTCGGGCCTGCTCGCGCCCGCCCTCTCCGTGGAGAGCGGAACGGCGGTGCGGATCCGGCGCGAAGGGAGCCTCCTCCTCGTCGCCCGCTCCGGCGCGGGCCCCGAGGCGCTCCGGGACGCCGTCCGCGAGGCAGGACGTCTCGCCGGAAACGCGCCGTTCTTCAAGGCCCACCACACGGCCGGGTCCGCTCCGAGCGAGCGGGTCGTCGAGCGGCCGGAGGAGGAGGAGGGGCGCTCCGCGGCGCTCGCGGCCGCGCTCGCGCGCGCCTTCCCCGACCCGCGAGGGATCACCGCTTCTCTCCAGCTCTCACGGGTCGTGACGGAGCGGACGGTCGTGACGCCTCGGGCCCTCCTCTCCTGCGGCGCGAGGACGCGCCTCGTGGCCACGGGGACGATCCGCCGGGCCGGCGCCGAGCGCGCCTTCTCCTTCCAGTCGGCGAGGCCGTTCTCCGAGGCCGCGGACGCCCTCGCGCTCGCGCTCCACGATGCGACCCGACCGGTGCCCGGCCTCCCGCCGCAGCCGGGACCGGTCGACGTCGTCTTCTCGCCCTCGGCCGCCTC
>CAYVPO010000061.1:4493-18100 GCA_964453825.1 uncultured Holophagales bacterium | reverse complement strand
CGTTCTCGTCGTTCCGCTCCCTCTCCGCGAACTCGCCCTGGGCCGGGAAGACGCTTCGGGGCCGCATCGAGAGGACGTTCTTCGGGGGGCGCGAGGTCTACCGGGCCGGCACGGCGCCGGCGGCCGGCTGACGCCGTCCGCTCCGCGCGACCCTCCTGCGAGCCCCGTCGCCATGCCTCCGCAAGATCCCCCCGCCCCGCCGAAGCGCGTCGTCCTCGTCGACGACTCCCCCGCGTACGCCGCCTCCTGGCGCGCGATCTTCGCGGAGCGCTACGGCGACCGCGTCGTCTTCGAGGCCTACCAGGACCCGGTCGCCGCGCTCGAGAAGCTGGGCCCCGGCGTCGACCTCCTCCTCGTCGACCTCGAGATGCCGGTCCTGGACGGGCGCTCCGTGGCGCGCTTCGCGAAGGAGCGGGGCGTGAGCGAGAAGAAGATCGTCATCGTCTCCGGGCACGACGCCGACGAGCTGCACGTCCTCTTCCCGCAGGGGGCCTGCCTCGCGGTGATCAACAAGACCGAGGCGCAGCAGCAGAGCGCCTTCCTGATGATCCTCGACAGCGTCGTCCACCGTCACTGATGGAGGGCTCCCGCGCCCTGGAGGCGGCCGTCGAGGCCGCCCGCCGTGCCGGCGACCTTCTCCTCGGCTACTTCGGGTCCCTCGATCCGTCGGAGGTGGAGGAGAAGGGGCGGAACGACGTCGTCTCGCGCGCCGACCGGGAGAGCGAGGCGCTCGTCAAGGACCTCCTCCTCGGCGCGTTCCCAGGAGACCTCTTCGTCGGCGAGGAAGGGGGCGTCCAGGGGCGGGACGGCGACGCACCGGCGTGGATCGTCGACCCCCTCGACGGCACGGCGAACTTCGTCCGCGGGTTCCCCCACTGGGCGGTCTCGATCGGCCGCACGGCGGGAGGGGCCGCGGGCGAGCTCGTCCTCGGCGTCGTCTGGGACCCGGTGAAGAAAGACCTCTTCGTCGCGGAGAAGGGGGCGGGCGCGTACCGCAACGACCGCCGCGTCCGGGTGACGGACCGGGGAGGGCTCGCGGGTGCAGCGCTCGCGACCGGCTTCCCGTTCCGGGTCCAGGCGCGGATCGACACCTACCTTCGCGTCTTCAAGGCGGTCTTCCTCGAGGCGCAGTCGATCCGTCGGGCCGGGAGCGCGGCCCTCGACCTCGCCTACGTCTCGGCGGGGATCTTCGACGGCTTCTTCGAGCTCGGCCTCTCGCCGTGGGACTTCGCGGCCGGGGCCGTCCTCGTCTCGGAGGCGGGCGGGCGCGTGACGGATTTCGACGGAGAGGACGCATGGAGGCGCTGCGGGAACATCCTCGCGGCCGGACCCGGCGTCCACGACGCGCTCGCGAAGCTCGTCGCGGACCTCGGGGTCCGCGACGAGCAGCTGTAGCGGATCGGGGAGGCTCGCCACGAGCCTCCCCGCGTCGCCTTCGGCGCCTCCCCTCGAGGGAGGCGCGGCCTCCGGCCTCTCCTACCAGGGGAGGCCGCGGACCTCCCGGGCCCTCCGGTAGACGAGCTCGTAGTCGTTCGCGGAGCGGCCCCAGGAGAAGTCGGCCTTCATTCCGTTCCGCACGAGCCGGGCCCACGCCTCGCGTCGGAAGAAGACGCTCTGCGCGTGGAGCACCTCGGCGGCGACGGCGTGCGGAGAGGGGTCGTCGAAGTGGAAACCGGTCGCCCAGTCGAGGTTCTCGCCGTGGAGGCCGATCACGGAGTCGGCGAGCCCGCCGGTCCTCCTCACGATCGGCACGGTGCCGTAGGCGAGGGCGTACATCTGCGTCAGGCCGCACGGCTCGTAGCGCGACGGCATGACGAGCGCGTCGCTCCCGGCCTGGATCTCGTGGGAAAGCGCCTCGTCGTAGCCGATGAAGCCCTTGAAGCGGCCCGGGTAATGCGCCTCGAGCATCCGCATGGAGCCCTCGAGCGCCGGCTCTCCCGAGCCGAGGAGGACGAGGCGGACGCCGCGCCGGAGCAGCTCGGGCGCGGCCTCGAGGAGGATGTCGTATCCCTTCTGCGGAACGAGGCGGCCGACGGAGCCGACGATCATCGCCGGGTCGCCCGGCTCGAACCCCGCGAGCCGGCAGAGCTCGCCCCGGCAGTCGAGCTTCCCGCGCAGGTCCTCGGCCGAGTAGCGCGAGGCGAGGTGCGCGTCGACCGACGGGTTCCACTCCTGGCCGTCGATGCCGTTCAGGATCCCGGTGAGGCGGGCCGCCTTCAGCCGGAGGACGCCGTCGAGGCCGGCGCCCCCTTCCGGGGTCCGGATCTCCCAGGCGTACGTCGGAGAGACCGTCGTCACCATGTCGGCCGCGACGATCGCCCCCTTCAGCATGTTGAGCGAGCCCGCGTGCTCGAGGAGGCCTCCGGTCCAGGTCTCCGGCGGGAGACCCAGGGCGGGCAGCTGGTCGGGGCCGTAGATCCCCTGGTAGCCGACGTTGTGGATGGTCAGGACCGACGCGACCTCGTCGAACCACGGGTCCCGCCAGGAGCTCCAGGCTCCCAGCATCGGGGCGAGCCCGGGGTGCCAGTCGTGCGCGTGGATCACCTCGGGCCGGTCCCCCGTCCGCTTCATCGCCTCGATCGCGGCGCGGACGAAGAGGCAGAAGCGCCAGACTCCGTCGTCGACGCCCTGGTCGTTCTTCGCGTAGAGCCCGCCGGGCCGGTGGAAGAGCGGGTCGTGCGCCACGAAGTGGACCGGGACGCTGCTGCCGGGGAGCGTCGCTCGGAGCACCCCGACCGTGTAGGTCGCTCCGAGGATCGAGACCTCGAACGGCTCGATCTCCTGCTCCGGCCACGTCCCGCGCCGCCGGAACCACTCCGCGGCCTCGAGGAAGAACGGCACCCAGACGTCCACGTCGTGCCCGGTCGCGGCGAGGGCCTTGGGGAGGGACGAAACGACGTCGCCGAGGCCGCCCGTCTTGGCGAAAGGCGAGACCTCGGCCGAGAAGTTCGCAATGCGCATCAGCACTCCATCCTTTCCGATCCTTCCGGTTCCGTTCGGTTCTCCCAGAGGACGGCGGCGTAGCCGACGACGCGGCCCGTGTCGCCGAAAGCGTCTCCCGAGTCGCCCCGCGCCACGAGTCGGGGCCGGGTGGGGGGCAGGTCCCGCAGGGCCGCGAGGAGCGTCGTCGCGGGCAGGACGCCGCACATGGAGATCCGCTCCCGCAGGAGGACCCGCGTAAAGAGCTCGGACGGGTCGCCCCGGAGGAGCGCGTCGATCGCGCGGTCGTCCTTCTCGCGGCTCCGCTCGCGCGGCAGGTAGTGGTTGAGGTCGGAAGAGACGACGATTCCGACGCGCTCGCCGCGCGCTTCGACGTGCGTCACGGCCTCCGCGATGACCCGGCCGACCTCGAGACACACCGCGAGTTCCGGCTCGCCCAGCGTGAGGCAGGCGACGGAGACGCCGGGCCGTGCGACCTGGAGGAACGGGAGGATCACCTCCAGCGCGTGCTCGCGCCCGTGGGCCGCCTCGTCCATCCGGACCGCGGGGGAGGCCCTTCGGAGCTCGTCCGCGAGGCCCGCTGCAAGGGGGACGTCGCCGAGCGGCGTCCGCCACGCGGCGGCCCCGGAGAGGGCGATTCCGTGACCCGTCCCGTGGTGGTTCGGCCCGAGGAGGAGGACCGTCGCCGGGAGCTCGACCGAGCCGACCCCGGCGCCGCAGACCGCGCCCGAGTAGACGTGCCCGGCGTGCGGCAGCAGGAGCGCCCGCCACTCCGAGACGTTCCTGCGCGGTCCCTCGGGAGCCCCGAGGTGCCGTTCGACGTCCGCCCGCAGCGCCCGCGCGTCGCCCTCGTAGAAGAGTCCGGCGACCGCGGGGAGGCGGACGGATTCGGTCAAAACACGATCACCGCGACCTCGGCGGACTTCGCGCCGCAGACGACGCGCACCGTGGCGGAGCCGGGTCCGATGCCGAGGACCCTCCCGCCGGAGCAGGTGGCGACCGCCGGGTCGGACGAGGTCCACGTCGCGGCGACGTCGGGGATCGGCTGCCCCTGCGCGTCCCGGGCGACGAGCGTGACGTCGACCGCCTCTCCGACCTTCAGCGGAATGTTCAGCGGCGTCGCTTCCAGCGACTCGATCGACCGGAGGACGACGACGAGGTCGGACGCGCCGGAGACGTCGCCGATCGACGCCTTCACGGTCGTCTTCCCCTCCGCGACGGAGGTGACGACGCCGGACGCGTCGACGGTCGCCACCTTCGGATCGGACGACACCCATTCCGCGGCCATCGACAGCGGCGCGCCGGTGCTGGCCTTCCCGTCGAGGACGAGCGGGAACGTCGTCCCGGCGGGGCCGGCGAGCGTCATCCGCTGGGGAGAGACGTGAACCGACGCGACGTCGACGACCTCGAGCGCGACCCGCGCCTCGAGGGGCGGCTCGCCGAGCCGCGCGGTGATCGTCGCCTTGCCTGCCGACACCGTCTTCACGGAACCCGTCTGCGGGTCGACGGTGGCGACCTTCGGGTCGGAGCTCTCCCAGGCGACGTTCAGGCCGGGGACGATCTCCCCCTTCTTGTCGACGACGTCGCCGCCGACCGAGACGACCCGGTCGAGGCCGTAGACCTTCAGCTTCGTCTCCTTGAGGCGGATCTCGGTGGCTCTCGGTCCGCAGGAGGCGAGGAGGAGGGGGGCGAGGAGGAGCGCCGCGCCGGAGAGGAGGCGGGTGAGGCGGTTCATTTCCCGAAATCTTACCGCGAGGGAGGATCGTCGGCCTCCTCGAGCAGAAGCGGCCGGACGTCCCCCGCGCGCCGCATCCGGGCGAGGATGCGGGCGGCGCGGCGCTGGTGGCGGCCCGGATGGGCGAGGTAGAAGCGCGGGCCGGGGATCATCGCGGCGAGCCAGGCCGCCTGCTCGCGCGTCAGCGCGGAGGACGGGCGCCCGAAGTAGGCCCGCGCGGCCGCCTCGCACCCCCAGACCCTCTCTCCCCACTCGATCCCCGACAGGTAGTGCTCCAGGATCGTCCGCTTCGGGAGGAGGAGCTCCATCGCCGTGGCGACGGCCGCCTCGCGCCCCTTGCGGAACCAGGACCGGGACGGAGAGAGGAACAGGTTCTTGGCGAGCTGCTGCGTGATCGTCGAGGCTCCGAGCGGCCGGCGCTTCGGAAAGCGCCGGTTCCGCGCCCGGGCGGCCGCCACGGCGCTCCAGTCGATGCCGTGGTGCTCGAAGAACCGGGCGTCCTCGGAGACGAGGACGGCCGTCACGAGGTGAGGGGAGACCTTCTGGAGGGGGACGGGCCGCCGGTCGATCCGGGCGTTTTTCCCCTCGGTGGCGAGCCGCTCGCGACGGGCCTCGAGGAACGCCGTCGTCGACGGGGGGCCGAAGCGGAGGGCGACGATCCGGGGGAGCGGGACGAGGACGCCGAAGAGGAGGACGGCAAGCGCCGCCGCGCCGAGGGCGAGGAGCCTCGCGCGGCGCGAGGCTCCTCGGGCGGTCTTCATTCCGGCGGGGACGGCCGGCTCAGCCGAGGACTTCCGCGAGCGCGGCGCGGAGGCGCTTCACGCCGAGGAGGGCCTCGTCGCGGCCGAGCGTCAGCGCGGGGCGGAGGCGAATCGAGCTCTCGCCGGAGGCGAGCGCCATGACGTTGTGCTTCTGGAGCATCGTCGAGAGGACCTTGCCGCGCGTCGCGCCGTCCGGCAGGTCGAACGCGATGAAGAGCCCCTTGCCGCGGACATTCGTCACCTTCCCCGGGAGCTCGGCAGCGAGAGCGGCGAGCTCGCCGAGGAGGAGCTCCCCGACGGCCCGGGCGTTCTCGACGAGCTTCTCTTCCTCGATGATCTCGAGGTACTTGCGGGCCCGGACCATGTCGACGAGGCTCCCGCCCCAGGTGGAGTTGATCCGCGACGAGACCGTGAAGACGTTCTCCTCCTCATCGAGGATCCGGTCGTTCGACGCGAAGCCGCAGACCTGCATCTTCTTCCCGAAGGCGAAGAGGTCGGGGACGACGCCGGCCGTCTGGAACCCCCACATCCGGCCCGTCAGGCCGATGCCGGTCTGGACCTCGTCGAAGATCAGGAGCATCTCGTTCTCGTCGCAGAGCTGCCGGAGCGCCGCGAGGAACTCGGTCCGGAAGTGGTTGTCGCCCCCCTCCGCCTGGATCGGCTCGACGATGAGCGCCGCGAGGTCGTCGCGGTTCTCGACGAGCGCCTGCTTCACCTGCGCGATCGCGAGCGCCTCGACCTTCTCCACGCGCTCGACCTCGGCCGCGTCGACCGGGAAGCGGAGCTTCGGGTTGACGATCCGCGGCCAGCGGAACTTCGGGAAGTACATCGTCTTCCGCGGGTCGGCCGTGTTCGTCAGGGAGAGCGCGTAGCCGGTCCTCCCGTGGAAGGCCTGCTCGAAGTGGACGATCTGGTGGCCGACCTCGCGCCGGTAGCCCTTCCGGAAGTTCTTCCGCACCTTCCAGTCGAAGGCGGCCTTGAGCGCGTTCTCGACGCCGACGGAGCCCCCCTCGACGAAGAAGAGGTGCCCGGCGTGGCTCGACGGGACCGCGATGCGGGCGAAGGTCTCGACGAAGCGGGCCATCTCCTCGGTGTAGATGTCGCTGTTCGCCGGCTTCGTCAGGGCGGCCCGGCCGAGCTCCTCGAGGAACGCGGGGTCCTTCAGCTTCGGGTGGTTGTAGCCGACGGGGATGGTGGCGAAGTGGGAGAAGAGGTCGAGGATCTCGACGCCGTGCCGGCTGTCGTGGATGAAGCTCCCGTGCGAACGGTCGAGGTCCATCACGACGTGGTAGCCGTCCACCAGCATGTGGCGGCCGAGCGATTCGAGGACGTTCTTCGGGCCGATCCCGGTGTTGACGGTCGTCGTCATGCTCCCTCCGCCGTTCGGCGCCGTCCCGGAGCCGAGCGCGCATGTTAGCAGCGGCGCGGGCCGCTCAGCTCTTGAGGACGACGTTCGAGATCGAGGGAGGGCCGCTCTCGCGCCGGGCCGCGACGACGCAGTCCTTCCCGGCCTCCTTCGCGGCGTAGAGGGCGGCGTCGGCCTTCTTCAGGATCTCGTTCTTCTGCTCGCTCGGCGGCCGGCGCGGCGTGCAGTGCTTCCGGTAGGACGCGACGCCGATCGACATCGTGATCACGCCCTTCAGGTTGAGGGCGGGCTCGCCCGGACCGATCGCCATCGGGAGGAACGTCCAGTCGGCGATCGCGGCGCGGATCTTCTCCCCGATCTCCAGCCCCCGGGCGAGCTCGCAGTCGACGAGGATGACCGTGAACTCGTCGCCGCCGTAGCGGCAGGGGAGGGAGGTCGTCTGGGCGAGCTGGCGCTGGAGGATGAAGGCGACCTCCCGCAGGATCTGGCTCCCGGCCAGGTGTCCGTGCTCGTCGTTGACCGACTTGAGGTGGTCACAGTCGAGGAAGAGGAGCGTCAGGTCGCCGTCGGGGGTCTGGGAGAGGCGGTCGATCTCCTGCCGGAGCTTCTTGTGGAAGTGGCGGTCGTTGTAGAGCGCGGTGAGCGAGTCGCGGCGCGCCACCTCGCGGGCCCGCCGCTCGTCGAGGAGGTTCTGGAGCGCCAGGGAGAGCGTCTCGCCGAAGAGGGACATGAGGCGCTGGTCCAGCGCGTCGAAGCCCTCCGGCTCGAGCCGGTTCACGAGGACGAGCGACCCGCAGACGTGCGACTCGATGACGACGGGGACGCCGAGGGCGTTCCTCACCGGGGAGCCGAACACCTCGTCCGCCTCGCGGGAGAGGGCGCGGGCTCCCTTGATCTCGTTCACCGCGGTCTGCTCCCCGCGCGCGTAGGTGAAGCCGGCGATGCCGTCGACGGGCCGGACCCGAGTCCCGACGGCCGGGTCCCGGATGTCTCCGGCCGACGCGATCACGGTCAGCTCGTTCCGGGACCGGTCCTCCTCCTTCGCGACCGGGTCGTCCAGGAGGAGGATGGCGGCCTCCGCCGGTACGAAATCGAGCGCCTTCTTCACGAGCGTGACGAGAAAACGCTCGGGGGCGATGCCGCTCGTCTCGTCGAGGAGGCGATGGCGCTCCATGAAGCGCGCGAGCTTCGGCGGCGGGAGGACCCGCGTCGTCAGGGCCACGGGGCGATTCTAGCCGCGCCCACCGTTCCGGACCCGGCCGAGGACCTCGCGGGCCCGCTCGCGAAGGCGGGCGAGCTCGTCCGAGTAGTCTCCGAGCTGGGGCGCGAAGCGGAGGAACTCGACCTCTGCGAGGAGCTGTCGGACCTCCTCGCGGAGCTCGGGGCCGACCCCGCGGCCGGAGAGCTCCTCGAGGAGCTCTCCGACGGGCGCCGTCTCGGGAGCTCCCGTACGCCGCGCCAGGTGCCCGCGGACGGCACGTTCGACCCGCGCCACGGCCCGCTCCTTCGTCTCTCCCGGCTCCGGCGCGAGCAGGGCCGCGGCCGGGCCGAGGGCGCGCCCGCGGCGACGGATCGCCCAGGTCGCGCCCCCCGCGACGGCCAGCAGGCCCGGGACCGCGACGAGGACCCAGAGAGGGACGGCGACCGTCGACTGCGCGAGCTCGCGCGCCGAGGGGAGGGGCGTCGGCGTCGGAGGCACCCCTGGGAGGGTCGTGGCCGCCTCCGCTCCGGTCGCGGGGTCGGGGACGGGCGGCGGGCCCTCGGCGATCACCGAACCGGGAGCGGCCGCTTCGACCGTGATCGGGATCGGGGCGGTCGACCGGGCGACGACCTTCTTCTCGACGGTGTCGAAGACCTCGAAGGAGACGGGGGGGACGACGAGGCTGCCGGCTTCGGTCGGGACGAGGACGAAGTCCCACTCGGCGCTCGTCCCGCCCTTGGTCCCGCCGCGGGTCGGAAGGGTCCGGGAGGACGGGGGGTAGACCTTCACGCCCGGAATCGAGAGGTGGGGAGTCTCGTTCGCGGTCCGGAGGTTCCCGGTGCCGGCGAGACGGACCTTGAGCGTGACGGCCTCGCCGGCCGGGACGCGCTTCCGGTCGACGCTCGCGGTGACGCCGAACTGCCCGACCGGGCCCTTGAAGTCGGGGCGTCCGGGGATCGGAAGGACCTTCAGGGTAATCGGCTTCGTCGAGCGCTCGACGACACGCGGCCGGAGCATCGCGAACGGATCCCCGAAGGGGTCGAGCGCGACGCGGACGCCGATTCGGATCTTCGCCGCCGGGAGCGTCACGGTGCCGGGCGTGAGACCGGAGACGGCCTTCCGCAGGAGCGTGAAACGCGCGACGGGGCGCCCCTCGAACGTGTCCTTTCGCCCCTGCGGGCGTTCGGGCCGCTCCAGATCCTCGGCCCAGAGGCCGGGGAACTGCGGGGCGTCGACGTACTCGATCCCCTGCACCTCGGCCTCCGTGACGAGGTCGAAGGAGATCGTCACCTCCTCGCCGACGTAGGCGGTCTCCCGGCTCGGGGTCGCCACGAAGGCGAGGGTCGGCTCGGCGGCGGGGAGGCCGCGCTCGATTCCGGCGGGGCGGGTCCCCCGCCGCGGGAGGACGCGATCGAACGGGTCCTCCTCACGCGGAGGGGGGGCCGCGCCGGAGCCCGATTCGCGGCGCGCGGGCCCCACCTCGAGGAGATAGGCCCCCGTCTTCAGCTCCTTGTCTCCGAGGCGGAAGGTCGTCTCGCCGATCTCGGCGGGACCCGTTCCGGTGGGTCGAAGGAAATAGGTGAGGCTGGAGGAGCGGGAGAAGACGCCGTTGATGAGGGTGGCCTGGGTCGCGCTGCTGGGAGGGCCGAGGGCGACGAGGTTCCGGAGCGGCAGCTCGGCCGGGGCGTGGAGCCGGCCTCCGATGCCGGGGCCCGAGAAGACGAACGTCAGGCGGACGACGTCGTCGGCCGCGGGGCGCGGGTTGTCGACGACGACCCGGACCTCGGGCTCCTCCTGCGCCCCGTCGAGAGGCCCGGCGGCGAGGACGGCCACCAGCGCCGCGAGGGGCGCGAGGAGCGCGGCGGCGCGCCCGGCGCGACTCACCAGTCCCTCCCGGAACGCCGCTTCTTCTTCTGCTCGGCGACCTTCTTCCGCTGCTCTTCGAGGTCGTTCCGGGCGATCGCCTGGAGGAGCTGCTCGGCCTTGTCGCGGCTCATCTTCGCCTTCTTCTCGAAGTCGTCCTTCTTCGGCGGGGGCGGCGGGCCATCCCCCTGCTGCGGTCTCTGCTGCTGCTTCTGCTGCTCGAGCCGCCGGAGGGCGAGCTCGTAGTTGAACGCGGCGTCCGCGTCGCCGGGCCGGGCCCGGAGCGCGTCGCGGAACGCGGCCGCGGCCGCCTCCCACTGCTTGCCGGAGAGGAGGACGGTCCCGGCGTTGTGGGACGCGTCGGCGGCGACGTCGCCCCGCGAGGCCCCCTTCGCCTTCTTCAGCGCGGCGAGGGCCTCGTCGCCTCGGCCGGCGAGCGCGAGCGCGGTCCCGAGGTTGTAGCTGCCGGCGGGGTCCTTCGGGGCGAGCGCCGCCTCGCGGGCGAACCGGGCCACCGCCTCGTCGAGGCGCTTCTCCTCCAGCGCCTTCTTCCCCGCGACGGCCTCGCCGCGCGCCGTCGTGAACGGCGGACGGGAGAGGACGCGCTCCTTCAGCGACGCCGGGGTCGGCGCGACCACGGGAACGGCCGGCGCGCCGGCGCCGGCGGGCGCCGCGGGCGGGACCTGGGCGAGGAGAGGGCGGCCCGACGGGACACTGGCGAGAAGGAGGAGGGCCGCGGCCACGACGCTTCGCGCGCGGCGCGGCCGGAGGAACCCGAGCGGACCGATCAGGAGGAGCGCGAGCGCTCCGACGGCGACGGCGAGCGGTATCTGGAAGCGCTCCCGCCGATTCGTCCCGACGCTGCCGGAGAGAGGCCGTCGAGCCGCCTTGTCGATCTCGCGGGCGACGCCGTCGAGGTCGGTTCTCCCGGGGGCGACGACGGAGAAGCTCCCCCCGGTCTCGGCGGCGAGCCGCCGAAGGAGACCCGGGTCCGGGCGGGAGAGGACCGGGGCGCCCTCCTCCGTCTTGAACCCCGAAGGCCGGCCGGCGACGTCGACCTCGGGGACGGGCGCACCGCGTCCTTCGACGCCGACGAAGACGCCGTGGACGACGATCCCCTCGCTCTTCGCCTTCGCGATCGCCTCGTCGACGCCCCCTTCCAGGTCCTCGCCGTCGGAGAGGACGACGACCTGCCGTCCCGCGGACGTGCCGGGCGGCATCAGCTCGGCGGCGGCCGCGAGGCCGGCCGAAAGCGAGGTGCCAGGGAGCGCGCCGATCCCCGGCTCGAGCGCTTCGAGGAAGAGCGCCACGGCCGCGGTGTCGAGCGTGAGAGGGACGAGGACCTGCGCCTCTCCCTCGCAGCCGACGAGCGCGAGGCGGTCGCCCGGGAGCTTCTCGGCGAGGGAGAGCGCCGCCTGCCGCGCGAGGACGAACCGGGACGGCGTGACGTCGGTCGCGCGCATCGAAGCGGAGGTGTCGAGGAGGACGACGACGTCCGCGCCGCGCCTCTCGACCGTCTCGGTGACGAGGCCCCAGCGGGGCCGGGCCAG
This sequence comes from uncultured Holophagales bacterium, assembly GCA_964453825.1. GTDB lineage: Bacteria > Acidobacteriota > Thermoanaerobaculia > UBA5066 > UBA5066 > UBA5066. The sequence continues at coordinate 6,684 of CAYVPO010000061.1, read as the reverse complement.
CGCGAGGCCCGTGCCGAGCGTCGCGACGACCGCGAGGAGGGCCGCGAAGGAAGTCCAGCGGTCGCGCGAGAGGAGCCCCGCCTTCTCGGCGAGGGCCGGTGCGACGAGCCCCTCCCGCCGGCGGCGGACGCGGCGAGCGGAGAGCCACGCGGCCGCCGCGGCGAGGAGGACCGCGGCGAGCGTCCCGCCGAGCCAGGCCGAAGAGAGGAAGAGGTCCTTCATCGCGGGGCCACCGGGAACGCGAGGAGCGCGAGGAGCGCGGCCGCCGCGAGGAGGCCGGCCGCGGGGACGGCGACGCGCGGGAACGTCTCCCGCCAGCGGGTGTAGGTGGTCGTCTTCACCTCGGTCTTCTCGAGGCGGTCGATCTCGGCGTAGGTCCGGGCGAGGCCCTCGGGGTCCGTCGCGCGGAAGAAGCGGCCTCCCGTCGCGTCCGCGATCCGTCCGAGGAGCTTCTCGTCGACCTCCACCTCGGCCATCACGCGCCGCTCCACGACGCGCCCGGTCTCGGGATCGCGGACCGGGACCGGGATCTCGACCGGCCCTCCGGCCGTGCCGACCCCGATCGTGTAGACGCGGACGCCGAGCCCCTTCGCCACGTTCGCGGCGGTGTCGGGGTCGATCTCGCCGGCGTTGTTCCCGCCGTCGGTGACGAGGACGACCACCTTCGATTTCGCCTTCGAGGCGCCGAGCCGCGCGAGGGCGTTCCCGAGCGCCATTCCGATCGCCGTCCCGTCCCCCTGCTCCCCCATGTTGAGCGCGGCGAGGCGCTGGAGGAGCATGTCGCGGTCGGTCGTCAGCGGCACGACGGTCCGCGAGCGGCCCGCGAAGGCGATCAGGCCGAGCCGGTCCTGCGGCCGCCCCTCGACGAACGTCCGCGTCGCGGCCTTCGCCACGAAGAAGCGGTTCTTCGGCTTGAAGTCCTCCGCCGCCATCGAGCCGGACGCGTCGAGCGCGACGACGATGTCGACCCCTTCGGTCCACGACTCGGTCCTCTCGAGCCCGACCCGCGGGCGCGCGAGGGCGACGACGAGGCCCGCGAACCCGAGGCAAGCGAGGATGAAAGGGAGGTGGCGGAAACGGACCCGCCACCCGGGCCGCACGCTCGCGACGAACGCGAGGGTCGGGACGACGAGGGCCGTGTCCCCCTTCCGCTCCCGCGCGATCCGGAGCGCGACGGCGATCGGGACGACGAGCAGGAGGAGGAGGACGAGCGGGTCGCGGAACGTCAGCCCGGGCGGAAGGAGCGTTGCGAGGAGGCTCATCGCGCGCCTCCCGCCGGCCTCGAGGCCGGCGCGCCCTTCGCCGCGACCGGAGGCCTGGGCGCACGGGCTGCGGCCTTCGCCGCCTCCCGCTCCGCCGCGGCCTGCGCGGCCATCCGCGTCCGGCCCCAGGCGAGGAGGTGGCGGGCCCCGTCGAGCGCCCCCGCGGCATCCGCGGCTGACGCGCCCGCGCGGCCGAACTTGACCCGGTCGGCCCCCATGAGGAGGTCGGCGAGCGCGACCTCCCGGGGCGGCTCGGCTCCCAGGTCGCGGAGGCGGCGGACCGTCTCGAACGTCGTCCACTCGAGGACAGGCTCCCCGAGGTGCCTCTCGAGGAAGCGCTTCGCGGCGTGCGTCAGGTCGGAGTAGAAGGGACGCGGGTCGCCGTCGAGCGAGGCGGCCCGCGCGGCGAGAGCCGCGAGCGCGGTCTCGAGCTCGACGTCGGGCGGAACGGGAGGCGGGGCGGCCTCGGTCCCTGCCGTCGCCCCCTTCTTCCGGCGCTTCACGAGCCACGTGACGAGCCCGGCCATGGCGAGGACGCCCGCGGCGATCGAGGCCCAGAACCAGGCGCTTCTTGCAGGGATGCGGACGGGGCGGGCCGGCTTCGGGGCGAGCGCCTCGGTGTCTTCTCCCTCGGGGAGGCGGGAGGCGATCGAGAGCGCGACGTCTGGCGCGCGGAGGACGGCCGTCGTGCCGTCGGGGGCCCGATACGTGAAGACGGCGCCGGGGACGCGAGTCTCTCCCGGCACGAACGCGGCGACGCGGACCGTCTGACGGAGGTCGACGCGGCCACCGCCCCCCTTCACGCGCTCCGCGACCACCGGCCCGACCGGCTCGAAGTCGAGGACGAAGCCGGCGGAGGCGGGCTGTCCCTCGGGCCTGGGCGGCGAGACGAGGTGCGTCAGCCGGAGCTCGGCCCCTTCGGGGACGCG
>CAYVPO010000061.1:0-4393 GCA_964453825.1 uncultured Holophagales bacterium | reverse complement strand
AGGACGAAGACGACCGAGCGCTGCTTAAGGAGCGAGGCGGCCGTCTTGAGCGCGAGGCCGAGGTCGGTCCGCGTCCCCGCCATCGGCTGGACGAGGACGTCGCGCAGGATCGAGAGGGCGTGGTCGAATCCCTTCCGCGGCGGGACGAAGCGCTCGAGGCGGTCCGTGAAGAGGAGCGCCCCGACCCGGTCGTTGTTCTTCACGGCCGCGAACGCGAGGAGCCCGGCGAGCTCGGCCAACAGCGACCGCTTCGTCAGGAAGCGCGAGCCGAACTCCTGCGAGCGCGAGAGGTCGACGACGAGGAGCGTCGTCAGGTCGCGCTCCTCGACGAACTTCTTCACGTGCGGGACGCCCGTACGGGCCGTGACGTTCCAGTCGATCGCCCGTACGTCGTCGCCCGGGACGTACTCGCGGACCTCCGAGAACTCCATTCCCCTCCCGCGGAAGACGGAGTGGTACTCCCCGCCGAGCCCGGCATCCACCATCCGGTTCGTCGTGATCCGAATTCGCTGGATCTTCTTGACGATCTCGCGGGGCAGCATCACCGGGCCCTCAGGGAACTTCGATTCTCTCCAGGATCCGGGAGACGACCTGGTCGCTCGACACGTTCTCGGCCTCGGCCTCGTACGAGAGGAGGACGCGGTGGCGGAGGACCTCGGGGGCGATCTCCTTGACGTCCTCGGGAACGACGTAGCCGCGCCCCTGGAGGAACGCGTGGGCGCGGGCCGTCGAGAGGAGCGCGAGCGTGGCGCGGGGCGAGGCCCCGTACTGGACGAAGTCGGCCAGCTCCGGCAGGCCGTAGGCCCGGGGATCGCGCGTGGCCGCGACGAGCTCCACGAGGTAGCCCTTGATCCGCTCGTCGGCGTAGAGCTGGCGGACGAGGGCCTGCAGCTCCACGATCTGGGCCGGGGTGAGGACGGGGCGGACGGAGTCGGAGGCGGTCTTCTCCGTAGCGTCCCCCATCCGGTCGAGGATCTGGCGCTCCTCGGCCTTCGTCGGGTAGCCGACCTTCAGCTTCATCAGGAAGCGGTCGACCTGCGCCTCGGGGAGAGGGTAGGTCCCCTCCTGCTCGATCGGGTTCTGCGTCGCCAGGACGAGAAACGGCTTCGGGAGCGGGACCGTCTCGTCGCCGATCGTGACCTGGCGCTCCTGCATCGCCTCGAGGAGGGCCGACTGCACCTTCGCGGGAGCGCGGTTCACCTCGTCGGCGAGGAGGATGTGCGCGAAGACCGGGCCGCGCCGCGCCACGAACTCCTGCGTCTTCGGGTTGAAGACGAGAGTCCCGACGAGGTCGGCGGGGAGGAGGTCGGGCGTGAACTGGATCCGCGAGAAGCTCGCGTCGAGCCCGCGGGCGAGCGTCCTCACGGCGAGCGTCTTCGCGAGCCCGGGGACTCCCTCGAGGAGGACGTGTCCGTCGGCCAGGAGGCCGATGACGAGCCTCTCGACCATCTTGGGCTGGCCGACGATGACTTTGCGGACCTCGGCGAGCAGGGCGGTGACGGCGAGGGAGCTCTCCCGGATCTTCTCGGTGAGGGCGGCCGTGTCGGCGGGGGCGATGCTCATGCTTCCTCGGGGCGCGTCATCGAGACGCGCGGACGGACGTTCGGCGGACAGAACGCTGCCGTTCTGGCGCGCCACCGGGCCAACCGATCCTCATCGAGCAACGCCGGTGCCGCGACGGAACGGCACGCCTCGGCTATCCTCGCTCCCCCGATGCGCCGGCCCCTCGCACCCCTCCTCGTCGCGGCGCTCCTCGCCCTCGCGCTCGTCCTTCCGGGGCCCGCGGACGCGGCGACGAAACGCCGGAAGAAGAAGGTCCGCCGGCCCGTCCCGACCCCGACGGCGCGTCCCTACTACGGTCCGCCCGCACCGACGCCTTCGCCCTGGCGGCGGGCCGCCGGAGCCTGCATGGAGTACACGCCAGGGCAGCACCTCGTCGTCGCCGAGGTCGGCGCGACGGGTCGCGTCTTCCGGGTCGACGGCGAGACGAAGATAGAGACGGACGTCCGGAAGGGGGTCCGCCTGCGGATCCTCTACGAGGATCGGCCCGAGGGGCCGGTCGCACGGAGGATCCTGCCGGGGCCGATCGCGGCGACGCCGTCGCCCCGGACGCCCTGATCGGGCGGACCCGCCGCAGAGGCGGGTCCGCCCGCGGGCTCAGGCGACGTGCTGCTGGAACTTCTGCTCGAGGGCGGCCTGCGACGCGAAGCCGATGACGCGCTCGACGACGACGCCGTCCTTGAAGAGCATCAGGGTCGGGATCGACATGATGTTGTACTTCTCGGCGATCGACGGGTGGTCGTCGACGTTGACCTTCCCGACCTGGACCGCCGCGCCCCACTTCGAGGCGAGGGCCTCGACGACCGGGGCCACCTGGCGGCACGGGCCGCACCAGACGGCCCAGAAATCGACGAGAACGGGGGTCTTGCTCGCGAGGACGACCTCGTCGAAATTGGCTGCGGTGAACTCCTGGACGTTTCCTGCCATGACGGTTCCTTTCTGCCGGCGGGACGGCGGAGGCCGTGAGGCCAGACGCCGGGCGCGCATGGTAGGTTGGCGCTCGTGAGAGCGTCAAGGCGGCCTCGACTCGGCCAGAACTTCCTCTCGAGCCCGCGGACCGCGGGTCGGATCGTCGACGCGCTCGGAGCGCCCGCCGGGAGCTGGGTCGTGGAGATCGGGCCGGGGAGGGGCGCGCTGACGCGTCCGCTCCTCGCGCGGGGCCTGAAGGTCCTCGGCGTCGAGGTGGACGCCGGCCTGGCCGCGCGCCTGCGCGAAGGGCTCGGCGGGGAGGACCTGCGGGTCGTCGAGGCCGACGCGCTCGTGTTCGACCCCGCGGAGGCTCTCGCCGAGGCCGGGGCGGAACCGCCCGTGCCGCTCGTGGCGAACCTCCCCTACGAGTCGGCGACGCCGATGGTGCGCGCGTTCGCCCGGAGGCGGGACCTCTTCTCGCGCCTCGTCGTCATGGTGCAGCGCGAGGTCGCCGAGCGAATCTGCGGCAGGCCCGGCGAGGACGGCTACGGCTTCCTCTCGGTCGACGTCGCCTTCCACGCCGCCGCGCGCCGTTTGTTCGACGTGCCGCCGGGCGACTTTTCGCCGAGGCCGAAGGTCGTCTCCACCGTCATCGAGCTCGTCCCCGTCGCGCCTCCGGAAGACGCCGCCGCCGCGATCGCCGTGGCGTCGGCGGGGTTCGCGGTGCGGCGGAAGACGCTCGTCAACGGGCTCTCCGCCGCCTGGGGGCGCGAAGCGGCGGCCGCGGCGGTGGCGTCGGCCGGGCTCCTCCCGACGGTCCGGGCGGAGGAGCTCCCGCCCGAGGGCTTCCTCGCGCTCGCCCGGCGCCTCGGGCCCCGGCCTTCGCCGGCCGGAACCCGCTGAATCCGCGGAGCGGCGCTCCCGAACTGCTAAACTCCGTCGATGTCGGTCACGTTCTGGCAGGCCATCCTGCTGGGCATCTTGCAGGGTCTGACCGAGTTTCTCCCGGTCTCCTCGAGCGCGCACCTGATCCTCGCGCAGAGGCTCCTGCCCGGCTTCTCGCAGCCGGGGATCCTCTTCGACGTCATGCTCCACGTCGGGACGCTCGTGGCCGTCGTCGTCTATTTCCGGGAGCGGATCGGGAGCCTCCTCGCGGGAGCCGTCTCGCGCGACCCGGCCGTGCGCCGCCCGGCCTGGAAGATCGCGATGCTCCTCGCGACCTCCGTCGCGCTGACGGGCGTCGTCACGCTCCCCCTGAAGAAGCTCGCCCTCGAAGGGATGGAGAGCCTTCCCCGGATCGGCCTCGCTCTCCTCGCGACGTCCGCGCTTCTGGCGACGGCCCAGGCGGTCGGCAAGCGGCGCGGCGAGGGGGGCCGGACGCTCGAGGAGATGCGCTTCTCCGACGCGGCGCTCATCGGCGCGTTCCAGTCCCTCTCGGCCCTCTTCCGGGGCCTCTCGCGCTCGGGGAACACGATCTCGATGGGGCTCTTCACGGGCCTCTCGCGACGTGCCGCCGCGGAGTACTCGTTTCTCCTCTCCGTCCCGACGATCCTCTCGGCGGCGCTCGTCGAGAACGTCAGCGAGTACCGGGCCTCGGGGCACCTCGTCACGGACGGAAGCCATCTCGGCGTCTACCTCGCGGGCATGGCGACCGCCGCCGTCGTCGGCTACGCCGCCGTCGCCCTCCTCCTCCGCCTCGTCGTCGCGATGAAGCTCCAGCCCTTCGTCCTCTACTGCGCGCTGCTCGGCGTCGCGGTCCTCGCCGTGGGCCTCCTCTGAAGCCGATGAGCGAGAGCCCTCGCAGCCCAGAGGCCCCGCGCCGCCGCCGGGACGAGTTCCTCGGGATCCTCTTCGTCGCAGCCGGCCTCCTCCTCGTCGCGGCGCTCTTCTCGTACGACCCGGCCGACCCGTCGCTCTTCTCCGC
>CAYVPO010000060.1:2746-18135 GCA_964453825.1 uncultured Holophagales bacterium | reverse complement strand
GCCGTCATCGGCTTCACCGGCTGGCACCGGGACAGGATGCGGGTAACGCCGTTCCTCGACTTCGTCAACGGGCACGGGCCTCAGTTCTCGTTCGACCTCATCCGGGACGAAAAGGAAGTCCCGTTTACGACGCTCTACACCTCGAACGTCTCGATCCCGCGCGCGCTCCTCGGGACGGAGCCGTTCGACCACCGCTTCACGTCGTACGGCTGGGAAGACTGCGAGCTCGGCTGGCGTCTCTCCTCGGCGGGGCTCCCGATCGTCTATCGGAAGGCCGCCGCGACCCGGCACGTCCACCCCCAGACGATGTCGCAGTTCCTGAAGCGTCAGGCGCACGTCGGCCGGGCGATCGACGTCCTCTACGAGATCCACCCCGAGCTCGAGGGGAACCGCTGGCTTCCCCCTCCGCGGCCCCGCTTCCGCCACCGGGCCTTCTCGTTCGCGTACCGCGCCCTGGGGCGCGTGGCCGCGCTCCTCGACGCGGCCTCCGTCCCGCTCCCGCTGCGCGTCTACCACGCGCTCGTGGGGTGGGCGTTCCAGTCGGGCCGGTGACCGTTCCGCGGGGGTGCGTCTCGCCGACAGGACGGGCGAGGGGCGGCAGGGAGATTGCTTCAGACTCCCCGAGCGGCCCGCCGGTCCCTCGGGGAGGACGGACCGCAGCGGAGGCCGACATGAACCACCCGGAGAGCACTTTCTCGTCCCTCAGGGAGAAGTCCTGGTCGCGGCTGGGCCTCGCCGGCGCGCTCGTCGCGCTTCCGGCCCTCCTCCTCGCGACCTCCGCCGCGGCCCAGCGCGAGCCGGGCACGGCCTCGCCGGACACGGGGTCGGCACCGGCCCCGTCGTATTCCGCGCCGTCGCCCTCGTACTCGGCCCCGGCGCCGTCCCACTCCTCTCCGTCGCCGTCGTACTCGGCCCCGGCGCCGACGGCGCCGCGGAGCGCCCCGGCGCCGTCGGCGGGCTCTCCCTCCACGCCGCGCCGCGCGGCCGCCCCGAGGGAGCCGAGCGCGGGAACGCCGACGCGCCCGGGACGGAGGGTCGTCGGCGCCGAGCCGCGCGACGGGCGGAGCGGCGGCTCGACCTCTGCGACCGCAGGCGGAGGGGGCGGACGGCGCACCGGGATCGTCCCGGCGCATCCGCGCGGACCGGGCTCCGGCTCGCACCGCCATCCGCGGCGCCGCTACTACTCGCCCTACACGGGCTGGGGCGGGACGTCGTGGTGGTGGGGCGGCCCCTGGGACTGGTGGTGGTGGGGCAGCCGTTTCGGCCCGTACCACTGGGGCTTCGGCGGTGTCGTCATCGTCGAGGACAACAGTCCGGACCCCTACCGTTACGCGCGGGTCGACACCGACGTCAGCCCCGAGGCGGCGGAGGTCTATCTCGACGGCACGTTCATCGGGTCGGCCGACGACTTCGACGGGTATCCCGACTTCCTCTGGCTCGAGACGGGCAAGTACACGATCGAGTTCCGGCACCCCTCGTACGAGAGCGTGAAGCACGAGGTGGACGTCCGGCCGGGGCAGGCTCTTCGTTTCCGGGACGACCTGAAGCTCGAGCCCGGCAGGAAGAGGCTCGAGGCGACCGAGCCTCCGCGCCGGGGCACGCCCCACGGGCGGGTCTTCGGAAAGCCCGAGGAGCCCCGCCGGGACCGGACGGGTCGCTTCGACGCGCGGGCGGATTCCGGCCGGGAGCGCGACCGAGAGGAGCTCGACGACCTGGAAGAGCTCGAAGAGCTCGAGGAGCTGGCCGACGAGATGGAGGACGCGGACGAGGACGTCGCTCCGGCGCCGAAGGCCCGCGGTGAGGTGAAGGAAGGACGCTCCGCTCGCGAGGCGCTCCCCGCTGAGCGCGGCCGGCTGCGCTTCGAGATCGAGCCGGCCGACGCCGCCGTCTACCTCGACGACGAGTACGTCGGCACCGGCGAGGAGCTCGCCGGCCTGCGCCGGGGCGTCCCGGTCGACGCCGGAAAGCACACCGTCTCGGTCGTCCGCCCGGGCTTCGTCACGAAGACGATCGAGGTCGAGGCGAAACCGGGGGCCGCGATCGACGTCGTCGTCGAGCTCGAGAAGTAACGGCTCTCATTTCCGTCCGGGCGGGGTACCCCTTTGGGGGCGCCCCGCCCGTTTCGCGTTTCAGAGGGCCCGCAGAGAGAGGGCGAAGGCTTCGGCGGCGAGGCGCGGGTTCCGGCGCGAGTCGGGCAGGTCGCCGGCCTCCTGGAGCGCCCGGCGCGCCGCCTCGAGGAGGACGTCGCTCCCCGCCTCGGAGAGGCGGGCGAGGTCCCTGTAGCGCTCGACGTGATGGACGGTCCGGCCGGCGGGGTCGGTGCCGGCGGCCACCGCGTCCCTGAGGAGGCGCGCGAGGAGCGAGAGTCGATCCGCGGTCGCGCCGGCGTCCTCCGCGCCGAGCCGGGCGGCCAGGACGAGCGCCCAGCCCGGCGAGCGCGACAGGAGGAGCCCGGAGACCGCCTCGAGGAGGGCGTCCCGCGTCTCCCGCGCGCCGGCGAGGTCCAGGTCGCGCGCCTCCTCTTCGCCGGGAGGGCCGAACGCCGCGCGCGCCGACGCCTCCTCGGGCGACATTCCGCCGGCGACGAGGGCGGCGACGAGCGCCTCGCGGGCGAGGGCGGGGAGCCTCCGAAGGACGAGCCGCGAGAGGATCGTCGGCGGGAGGAGCCGGGGGCGCGTTGCGGTCAGGACGAATCGGGCGCGCGACGGCGGCTCCTCCAGGACCTTCAGGAGCGCGCTGAACGCGGCCGACTCCGTCCGGTCGACGTCGAGGAGGAGGAGGACGCGGCGCGTCCCTTCGTACGGCAGGCGCGAGGCGTCGGCCGAGATCGCGCGGACGAGCGCCGTCGGAATCGTCGTCTCCTTCGAGCCCGAGGTCTCGTCGAACGGAGGGGTATTCGCGCGCCGGCTGCTCTCCGGGGCGGCGACGAGGAGGTCCGGGTGCTCCCGTCGCGCCACGCGGCGGCAGTCCGGGCAGGCGGTCGTCCGGTCGCCGCTTCGGCAGAGGAGCGAGGCGGCGACGTCGAGCGCCTCCGCCTCGAGCCTCTTCGACCCGCGCCCGGTCAGGAGCTGGACGGGAACGTCGGTCATCGCGAGGCCCGGAGCGCGTCGAGGTCGCCGGCGACTCGCTCCGCGAGGGCCTCGACGTGGCGGGTCCCGTCGAGGACGAGGAAGCGGGCGGGCTCCTTCCGCGCCCGGGCGAGGTAGGCGGCCCGGACGCGCCGGTGGAATGCGAGAGCCTCGCGCTCGATCCGGTCCTTCCCGCCGCGGGCGGCGGCGACGCGGGCGAGCCCCGTCGCGGGCGGACAGTCGAAGAGGTACGTCCGGTCGGGCTCGAGGCCGCAGAAGCGCACGTGGAGGAGGTCGACGAGCTCCTCGCCAAGCCCCCGCCCGGCCCCCTGGTAGGCGCGAGAGGCGTCGGTGTACCGGTCGCAGAGGACGAGCGTGCCGGCGGCGAGCGCCGGCTCGATCGACTCCGTCAGGTGCTGCCTCCGGTCGGCGAACATCAGGAGGAGCTCGGCCCGCGGGTCGATCCTTCCGGCGTGGAGGAGGAGCTGCCGGAGGCGGGCCCCGGCCGGCGTTCCGCCCGGTTGCCGCGTCACGAGGAGCGGCACGCCGAGCCGGCGGAGGCGCCGGGCGAGGATCCGAAGCTGGGTCGTCTTGCCGGAGCCCTCGATCCCCTCGAAGGTGACGAAGAGGCCCCGCCTGCTGCGGGCGGTCACGAGGCGCGATTCTCGCATGCAGGCGGCTCAGCTCGCCGAACCGGCCGGGACGGCCTCCGTATACTTCGTGCGCCCCCCGAAGCGAGAGCTGATCGAGAGAAGACCGTCTTGACCCCCGCGCCGCCCGCAGCCCGCCGGAGGGCCATCGTCGTCGTCGGGATCGTCGGCGCGCTGATCGCTTTGATGTCGGTGGCCGACATGTTCCTGCCGAAGGCGTGGGACGGCGTCGTGCCGGACAGCTACGCCGAGTCGGGGCTCCAGGTCCGGGCCGTCGTCCGGGGCGGGCCCGCCGCCGCGGCGGGAATCCGTCCCGGCGACACGATCCTCGGAATCGGGCGGCGGATGCTGAACACGCCGGCCGAGGCAGCCACCGAGCTCGGCCGGCATGCCGCGGGCGGGACCGTCCCGTACCTCGTCAAGCGGGGAGAGCAGGTCCTCGAGCGCGAGGTCCTCCTCTCGCCCTACCGGCTCGGGTCGGCGTCGTACGTCTATTACGCCCTCCTCGGCGGGCTCTTCTTCGGTCTCGGCCTCTTCGTCTACTCGCGGCGGGCCGGAGACGAGGCGGCGGAGGTCTTCTTCCTCCTCTGCGTCCTCTTCATGCTCTTTTTCGTCTGCCGCCTCCGGCCGTCGAGCTACTACTGGATCGACTGGTTCGTGCAGGTGGCGGGGACGCTCGCCCTCTTCCTCCTCGGGGCGGTCTTCCTCCACTTCTTCCTCCTCTTCCCGCGCCGGAAGGTCTTCCGCTTCGCCGAGGCGCGTCCGGGGGAGGACCCTCCGGCGGCGCCGCTCGTCCTCCTCCAGCGGTTCCTGAACGGGTCGCCCGCCCTCTTCGTCCTCCTCTACACGCTGCCGCCCGCGTTTTACGCCCTCCAGATGGCGGTGCTCCGGAGGACGGGCGACCGCTCCGCGCTCGTCTACGGCGCGCCCCGGGCAAACTGGATCCTCCTCGCCGACTACCTCGTCCTCGGCCTCCTCGCTCTCGCCCATTCGTGGTGGACGGCGCGCGAGAAGACGACGCGGCGGCCGATCCTCGTCCTCCTCCTCGGCACGCTCGGCGGGATCGTCCCGTTCGTCCTCTTCGCGGTCTACTTCCCGTCGCTCTTCCGGGACGAGCGCTACCTCGCCTGGGGCGTCGTCCCGATGGCGCTCGTGCCGCTCACGTTCGCGTACGCGATCGTCCGGTTCCGCCTCTTCGACGTCCAGGTGATCGTCGGCAAGTCGATCGTCTACGCGATCCTGACGGCCGTCGTCACGGGGCTCTACGCGCTCGCCGTCGTGGCGGGGAACGCGCTCGTCTCCTCGCGGACGCTCTCGCCGCTCTTCGCGTTCGCCTTCGGCCTCGCGGTCGTCCTCCTCGTCGACCCGCTCCGCCGGAGGATGCAGGCGTTCGTGGACCGGGTCTTCTTCCGCGACCGGACCGACTTCCAGTCGGCGTTCCGCGACATCAGCCGCCAGGTCGTCGCCCAGCTCGACCGCGGCAAGATGCAGCAGCTCCTCACCGAGAGGACGGCGGAGCTCCTCCGGCTCTCCCGGCTCGACCTGCTGACGCCTCGCTCCGAGGACGGAGCCCTCGCCGACCCTCGGCGCGGGGACGTCGCGCTCCCGGTCGGCGCGGCGCTCGGGCGGCTCCTGGTGGAGCGGGACGCTCCGGTCCCGCTCCGCGACCTCGACGGGCGGGCGCTCGACGCCCCCTCGCGGAGCTTCCTCAAGGCCCAGCTCGATCGGGGCATCCGGGTCCTCGTTCCGGTCGCGACCCGCGGCCGGCTCCTCGGGGTCCTCGCGGCCGGGGAGAAGAAGTCGGAGGAGGAGTTCCACAAGGAGGACCTCGACAACCTCGTCACGATCGCGAACCAGGGCGCCCTCGGCCTCGAGGTGGCCGCCCTCCACGAGCAGCTGACCCGCCGCGCGGAGGTCGAGCGCGATCTCGAGATCGCCCGCGACATCCAGGTGAGCCTCTTCCCGCGCGAGCTCCCCCGGATCGCCGGAATCGAGCTCTACGGCGTCAGCCTCCCGGCGAAGGTCGTCGGCGGCGACTTCTACGATTTCCTTCCCGTCGACGGCGGCTTCGACGGGCGCGTCGCGCTCGTCGTCGGCGACGTCTCCGGGAAGTCGATCCCCGCGTCGCTGCTGATGGTCGCGGCCAAGGAGATCGTCTACGCCCGGTCGATGCAGGACCCGGAGCCTTCGACGGTCTTCCGCGAGTCGAACCGCCGGATCTACGAGATCAAGCGGAGGATGTTCGTCTCGCTCGGCTACTTCCTCTACGACCCGGTCCAGCTGACGCTTCACTACGCCATCGGCGGGCAGCCACTCCCCCTCGTCGTCCGCGGGGGAGAGGCCGTCGAGCTGCCGGCTCCCGTGAGCCGCCTCCCGCTCGGCGCCCTCCGGGACACGACGTACGACGCGAAGACCTTCTGGCTCCGGAAGGGAGACCTCCTCCTCTTCTACACGGACGGCCTGAACGAGGCGATGTCGGTCGAAAACGCCTACTTCGGAGACGAGCGCCTGAAGGCCTCCCTCGTCCGCCACAGCGCCGCGCCGTTGCCGGAGATGGCGGAGGAGATCCTGGAGGACATCCGCCAGTTCACGTTCGGGGCCGAGCAGTCCGACGACGCCACGTTCGTCCTCCTCCGCGTGACGGGGGCGAAACCCGCACCGGCGGGGTCCGTATAGATTTCCGAGGGCCCGGAGGCCCGGAAGGGACCATTCCGTGACGAAGCCGCGCGTCCGAAAGCTCCTCCTCGCGGCCGCGGCCCTCGCCGTGGTGGCCGGGGGGACCGCCTTCGCCGTCTTCGCGCGCGACCGGCGCGAGGTGACGACCCGCTCGCCGGAGGCCTACCGCTTCTACCGGCAGGGACTCGAGAACGAGCGCCGGCTCTACCACAAGGACGCCCTCGCGTCGTACGCGAAGGCGCTGGAGCTCGACCCTCACTTCGCGATGGCGACGCTCCGGCTGGCCGGCCTCTTCGCCGGGAGGGATCGCGACCGGGCGAAGTCCCTCGTCCAGTGCGCCGCCCAGAACCGCGAGGTGCTGAACGAGCGCGAGCGCCTTCTCCTCGACATCGCCGAGTCGGAGCTCCTCGTCGGCGAGCCGAAGCGGGCGGCGGAGCGGATCCGGGCCTACGTCGAGCGGTTCCCCGAGGACCCTGAGGGCTATTTCCGGCTGGCGGGCGTCCTCGTCCGCGAGGGAAAGCCCGACGAGACGCTCGCCACCTACGAGCGGCTCGTGGCGCTCGACCCGAACCAGGCCATCGCCTACAACTACCTCGGGTACTACTTCGTGAGGCGCCGCGACTTCGTGAAGGGAGAGGACTTCTTCAAGCGCTATCGCTTCCTCGCCCCCGACCAGGCGAACCCCTACGACTCCCTCGGCGAGCTCTACGCGAACACGGGCCGCTACACGGAGGCGGAGGAGCACCTGAAGAAGGCGCTCGAGATCAAGCCCGACTTCCTTCCGGCCGTGGGACACCTCGGGACGCTCGAGGCGTGCCGGGGGAACGTGGAGGGTGCCGTGGCGTGGTACCGGCGCGCCTCCGACATGGCGGAGACCTGGAAGGAGCGGTATTCCTTCGCCGGAGCCGCCGTCATGGCTCTGCTCGACGCGGAGCGGCCGGAGGACGCCCTCGCCCTCCTCGACGAGGTCGTCGCCGCGGCTCCGTCCCGGGAGGGAGCCGACGCGGTCGTGATCCGGTGGAGCTACCTCCGCTCGAGGGCGATCGTCCTCGCCCTCGCCGGACGCGTCGACGAGGCCGAGGCGGAGCTCGCAGGCCTTCCGGAGCTCCCTCCCGATTTCGACGCGGACGGGAAGGCGGCTCTCGAGAAGAGCCTCTCGGGGCCGAAGGCGGCCATCGCGGCCGCCCGGGGAGACCTCGAGGGGGCCGTCCGGCACTTCCGGGAGATCCTCGCGGCCGAGAAGGAGAGCGGGATGGGGGACTTCTCCTACTACCCGTCGATCTTCCGCGTGAGGACCCGGCTCGCGGACGCCCTCGTCACCCTCGGACGGAAGGAGGAGGCGCGGGAGGAGCTGCGCCCCGTGCTGGCCGTGAACCCGCGCTTCGCGCCGGCGCTCGAGGTCCTGGCCCGGATCGACGGGCGTCCCGCCGCGACGACGGGAGCCGCCGGGCGCTGAGATGGCGGTCCGGGTCGCCCGCTCGAGCGAGTCGTTCGACCTCCGCAAGAAGGTCCTCCGCCTCGAGACGCTCTACGACGTCTCGCGGGCTCTGAACGTCCTTCGGGACGAGCAGGCGCTCGTCGACGAGATCGTGGCCCGCGCCGTGGCGCTCCTCGACGCCGAGCGCGGCTTCGGGGTCGTCTTCGAGGAGCAGTCGGGGCCGGCCGTCGTCTCGACGGTGGCCTTCCCGGCGTTTCCGGGAAGCCTCGCCGCCTCCTCGGACCCGTTCGTCCTCGACCTCTGCCGCGCGCGCGGCCCCCTCTCGCGGACGGGCGAGACCGTCCTCGGAAGCCCTGCAGAGAGCGTCGTCGGGGCGCCGCTCGTCGTCCGGGACCGTGTCCTCGGCGTCGTCGTCGCGCTCGACCGGGAGGCGCGGGAAGGGCCCGCCGCGGCGTTCGACGACGGCGACCGGCGCTTCCTCGAGTCGGTTGCGGCGCTCGCGGCTCCGGCGCTCGACGCCCTCCGCCAGCTGCGCGCGCTCGAGGCCGACGTGGACCGCCTCCGTGAGGAGAACCGCGCCCTGAAGGGGTCGCTCGGGATCGACGAGCTCCTCGTGGGCGACTCGACCGGGATGCGGCGCGTCAAGGAGCTCGTCGTGCGGGCTGCGGCGTCGCGCGTCGGCGTCCTGATCCGCGGCGAGAGCGGAACGGGCAAGGAGCTCGTCGCCCGGCTCCTCCACGCGGCCTCGCCGCGCCGCGACGGGCCGTTCCTGGCGCTCAACTGCGCGGCGGTGCCGGAGACGCTCCTCGAAGCCGAGCTCTTCGGCATCGAACGGGGCGTGGCGACGGGGGTCGAGGCGCGACAGGGGAAGTTCGAGCTCGCCTCCGGCGGGACGATCTTCCTCGACGAGATCGCCGACGCCCCGCTCGCGATCCAGGCCAAGCTCCTCCGGGTGCTCCAGGAGCGGGAGATCGAACGGCTCGGCGGGCGGCGGAGGATACCGGTCGACGTCCGGGTCGTCGCGGCGACGAACGCCGACCTCGAGCGGTCGATCCGGGAGAAGAGGTTCCGCGAGGACCTCTACTACCGGATCCGGGTGGTCGAGATCCCGCTGCCGCCGCTGCGCGAGCGGCGCGAGGACATCCCGCGCCTGATCGGGCACTTCCTTTCGCGGATCGGGGCTCGCGAGGGGCGCCGGCCGAAGTCGCTCGCTCGCGAGGCGGTCGCGCGCCTGCTCGACTACCCATTTCCCGGGAACGTGCGCGAGCTCGAGAACCTGCTGGAGGGAGCGGTGGCGCTCGTGCCGGGCGAGACGATCGAGGCGGGCGACCTGCAGCTGCGCGGGGGGCGAACGGGGCCCGGGTCGGACAGCTCCCTCGACCTCGCGACGCTCGAGCTCGAGCACATTCGCAGGGTCCTCGAGTCGGTCGGGGGGAACAAGAGCGAGGCCGCGCGCATTCTCGGCATCAACAGACGAACCCTTTACCGAAAGCACGTGTCTAATTAGCACGGTGAGGCTATTTGCCGCATATTGGATAAGTTTAGTGTTTGCAGTTGATTACAATGATCTTGCTCGCTCGAATCGACGGCATGTGGCATTGTGTCGCTAATGCCGGTAGAGCCGGGCGGGGCGATTTTCATAAGTATCTGTAAACAAGATGTTTATGTCTCTGTCTGTCGACGAGGTCGTTCTGGCGCAGCTGTTGCGTCATTCCGTCGCGGGAGGAGTCGATGGAACGCAGCATGGGACTGTCGGATCGGCCGGTGCCGGGGTGTCCCGTCGGGCGTGCCCGCGCGGAAGGCGACCGGACCGCTCCCGTCGAAGGCGAGCGCCGCGTCCCGGGCCTGCTCTCCCTTCTCCTCCTCGGCGAGGCCGCGGCGTTCGCGGCGCTCCAGGCGTCGGGTAACATGCCCGAGATCGTGACCGTGCTCGTCCGGGCTCTCCTTCTGCTCTGACGGGCCGAGCACCGCCGATGCCGACGGCCGACGCACGAGAGGTCCACCTCACCATTCCGGTCGCGCCGGAGATGGAGATCGCCGCGACGGCTCAGGTCGCGGCGCTGGGCGAGTGGATGGAGCTCGGCCGGGACAAGATCGACGAAGTGAAGATGGCCGTCGTCGAGGCGTGCATCAACGCGTTCGAGCACAGCGGAACCCCCGACCACCGCGTGGAGCTGAGGTTTCGGGTCTGCACCGAGAGCATGGGGAACGGCGGCCGCACCTATCTGGAGGTCGAGGTCCTCGACAACGGCCACGGCTTCGACCCGGCGTGCATCGCCTCGCCCGAGATCGGGAAGAAGCTCCGCGCACCGCACAAGAGGGGGTGGGGGCTTCGTATCATCCGGAGCCTGATGGATGACGTGAGGATCGAGAGCGGCGAGCGCGGGACGATGATCGTGATGCGGAAGTACCGCTGAAGGGCGACGATGAGCGAGACGCTGAAAGTGACCCTGGAGAAGCCCGACGGGACGGTCGCGATCCTCCGGACGGACGGGTACATCAACAACACCGGCGGAGAGGAGATCGCCCGGCAGGCCTACACGCTCCTCGGCGAGGGAACGGTCCGCCTCCTGCTCGACCTCGAGAAGACGAAGATCGTGAACTCCATCGGGATCTCGATCCTGATCGAGGTGCTCGAGAAGGTCCTCGACCAGGGGGGGCGTCTCGCCTTCTGCCGCCTCACGCCGACGATCGAGAAGACCTTCCAGATCATGGGCCTCGCGCAGTACGCACGGATCTTCCCCGCGCCGGAGGACGCCCTGGCGTGGCTTCGCGGTGAGGCGGAGTAGCGCGGTCCGATGCACGCCGACGTCCCGGGGGCCCACGCGCTCCTCGCGACGCTCGACCCGGCTTCGGTCGGGACCGCTCTCCTCGAGCCGGTTCTCGAAGCGCTCCTGAAGGGGGCGGGGGGCGCCCGGGGCCTCGCGCTCGACGCGGGAGCGCGCTGTCACCCCGCCGTCCGCGGCCTCGACCCGCTCCCAGCGGACCTCGCCGAGCTTTCCGCCGGCCTCGCGCGGGGGAGCGCGCACGTGGCGAGCTACGACCAGGACCTCCTCGTCCGAATCATCGGGACGAACCCGCCCGACGGGGAGCCTCCGTTCGACCCGCGCGTCGTCCCGCTGACCGTCGGCGAGGAGACGCTCGCCTGGGTCGCGCTCGAGCGCTCCCCGGCCGACCCGGTCGGCTTCGCCTCGGTCGCGGCGCACGCCGCCTCCCTCCTCGCCTGGGTGCGCATGTCGGAGAAGGTCCGCGAGGCGGACTTCGAGCTGAAGTACCGGGTCTGGGAGCTCGAGAGCATCTACGACGTCGGCCTCTCGATCGCGAGGACGCTCGACCTCGAGTCGCTCGCCGACGAGATCCTGATGAAGTCGGTCTCGCTCCTGAACGCCCGGAGCGGGACGCTCGTCGTCCGCCCCGGCGGCCCGGCGGACGGCGGAAACGCCGTCTTCGTCCGGAGCTTCGGGACCCCGCTCGTCGAGCCCGGCTCGGTGGAGGAGCCCGACGGGGCCGTCCTCGTCTGCAACCGGCGCGAGGACCGGCCTCCGTCGCTCGCGGGCGCGCCCGCCGAGAAGCTCCTGGCGGTCCCGATCTCGTCGGAGGGGCGTCCGCTCGGGCTCCTGATCGTCGCCGACAAGGAGAACCGGCAGGGAGGGATCGACGACTTCGGCCCCGCCGACGTGAGGATCCTTTCGCTCTTCGGGAACCAGGCCGCGATCGCGCTCGAGAATGCGCGCCTGCACCGCGAGGCGGTCGAGAAGGAGAAGATGGAGCGCGAGATCGAGATCGCCGCCTCCATCCAGCGGGCGATTCTCCCGACGACGCTTCCGGCCGTCTCCGGCGTCCTGATCGCCGCCGGGAACCGCCCGACGCGGCAGGTCGGGGGCGACTTCTACGACGTCTACCCGCTCCCGGACGGCCGAGTCGCCTTCTGCGTGGCCGACGTCGCGGGGAAGGGGATCCCGGCGGCGCTCCTCGTCTCGACGGTTCACGCCTGCATCCACCTCCTGATCGAGGCGGGGGCGTCCGACCTGACGGCCCTCGTCGCCCGGACGAACCGTCACCTCGCCCGCTTCTCCTCGACGCGGAAGTTCGTGACGCTCTTCATCGCGGTCTACGACCCGTCGGACCGGAGCCTGCGTTACGTAAACGCGGGGCACAACCCCGGCATCCGGATCTCCGCGGCGGGCACGGAGCTCCTGCCGAGCGGCGGCGTCCCGATCGGAATGTTCGAGCTGGCGACCCAGGCCGAGAGCCGGCTCGTTCTCTCCCCGGGAGACCTGATCGTCCTCTACTCCGACGGGATCACGGAGGCGGTCGACGCGAAGGACGAGGAGTTCGGGATGGAGCGGCTCACGCGTCTGCTCGAGTCGGGGCGCGCGCTGCCGCCGAACGTCCTCAAGGACCGGATCTTCGCTGCGGTCGAGAGCTTCACGCGGGGCGTCCCGCAGTACGACGACCAGACGGTCCTCGTCGCCCGCCCGACCTGAAGTCTGGCCGCTCGCAGGACCGGCTCGGCGCTCCCGGCGGGCGTTCTCCCTTTCAGGACGGCCGGGGCGGCACGACGATCGCTAGAATGCCCCCTCGTGAGGACATCGCACGCGCCGCCGACCGCCGGGTGGAGAATCGGAAGCGTGGTGGCTCTCCTCGGCGGGCTCCTCGGCACGGGGTGTCCCGGCTCGACGGGAGGCCCCGACCCGACGGCCCGCGCCCGCGCGGGAATGGTCGATCGGCAGATCGTCGCCCGGGGCGTGAAGGACGAACGCGTCCTCGCGGTGCTCCGGGAGGTCCCGCGGCATCTCTTCGTCCCGCCGGACCAGGCGGCGCAGGCCTACGACGACCACCCCCTTCCGATCGGAAGCGGCCAGACGATCTCCCAGCCCTACGTCGTCGCCTTCATGAGCGAGCAACTCCGGCTCACGGGTACGGAGAAGGTCCTGGAGATCGGAACCGGCTCCGGCTACCAGACGGCCGTCCTCTCGCGCCTCGCCGCCCGCGTCCTCTCGATCGAGATCCGTCCCGAGCTCGCGGAGCAGGCGGCGGCGCGGCTGAAGGAATTCGGGGCGACGAACGTCGAGCTGCGCGCCGGCGACGGCTACTTCGGCTGGCCCGAGGAGGCCCCCTTCGACGCGATCCTGGTGACGGCGGCTCCCGAGCGGGTTCCCGAGCCCCTCGTCGCCCAGCTCGCGCCGGGAGGGCGGATGGTGATCCCGGTCGGCGGTTTCTATCAGGAGCTGAAGGTCCTCGAACGGACGCCCGACGGGATCCGGGAGACGAGCGTCCTGCCGGTCCGGTTCGTCCCGTTCGTCGGGGAGGCCGAGCGCCACCGCGAAGGGGGCGACGCGCCTTGAGGACGTCCCGCCCTCATCCGTCTTCGGCACGGTAGTCTCCCCCGAGCATGCGCGCTCCGATCGCAGCCGCCGCGGCGCTGGGCCTCCTCGTCGGGACGCCCGCGTCGGGGGCTCGTCCGGAGGCGGATCTCGCCCGCCCCTCGATCGCGACGTACGGCGAACGCGACGGCCTCCCGCAGGGGACGATCCACGCGATCGCATTCGATCGCAGCGGCTACCTCTGGGTCGGCACTCAGGACGGCGCGGCGCGTTTCGACGGACGGGGCTGGCAGCCTCTCGACATGCCCGACCGGGCGGTGTCGAACTACGTGCGCGCCGTCGTCGGCACGCGGGACGGGAGTCTCTGGTTCGGCCGCGAGGAGGGCGGCGCGGTCCGGCGGCGCGAAGGCGTCGCCGAAGTGTTCGACGGCGCCTCGGGCCTTCCCTCCGGCCGGGTCAACCATCTGCTCGAGACCTCGGACGGGACGCTCTGGGCGGCGACTCACGGCGGGGGCGTCGCCCGCTTCGACGGGAAGAGGTTCGTGCCGGCCGGCACCGGGCTTCCCGACGCGCGGGTCTGGAAGCTCCTGGAACGAAGCGGCCCGTCCGGAGGGACGCGCCTCGTGGCGGCTTGCGAAGGGGGGGTGGCGGAGCTGGCCGAGGGGGGGCGTTTCACGACGATCGACCTCGGCACGTCGCTCGCCGGCTTCAGCGTGAACGCGCTCCTCGAGACCGGCGCCGGCGGAGAGTCGTCGCTCTGGATCGGGACGTTCGGCGCCGGCCTCTTCCGCGTCCGGGCGGAAGGAGTCACGCGGTTCGGACCCGAAGACGGGCTCGGCAGCCGCTTCGTCACGAGCCTCGCGGCGACCGGCCCCCGCGGCTCGGAGACGGTCTGGGTCGGGACGCGAGACGCGGGCCTCTTCCGGCTCCGGGGAAGCGCGTTCGAGCCGGTGGCCCTCGGGGCGGGGCCCCTCTCGATCTACGCCCTCGCCGGCGGGGGCGCCGGAGCGACGGAGACGCTCTGGGTCGGCACGCGCCTGTCGGGGCTCCTGCGGGTCCAGCCGACGCCGTGGGCGCCGTTCGACGCCGACTCGGGCCTTCCGGGCGACCAGGTCTTCTCGTTCCTCGAGGCTCGTGGCGCGGAGGGTCTCTCCGAGATCTGGATCGGCACGAGCCGCGGCGCCGCCCTGCTGCGCGGCGGTCACCTGTCGGTACACGGTCCCGCGGAGGCGCTTCCCGCCGGCGAAGTCCGTTCGTTCGCCGAGGTGCGCGGCCCGGGAGAGAGGGCGGAGATCTGGGCGAGCCTGACCGGCGCGGGGATCTTTCGTCGGGACGGGGCGCGGTGGCGGCCGATCGAGGCCCGGCCGGCGTTCCGATCCGACGACGCGAGCGTCCTCCTCGCCACGCGGGACGAGGCCGGACGCCCCGTCGTCTGGGCCGGGAGCGAGAGGTCCGGGCTGGGCCGCTTCGCGGCGGGCCGCTGGACGACGCTCGGAGAGGAAAACGGGCTTCCGGCGCGTTCCGTCCTCTCGCTCCTCGAGACGCGGACGGGCCCCCGGCGGACGCTCTGGGCCGGGACGCGCGGCGGCGGCCTCGCGGAAATCGCGGACGGCCGGGTCGTGAAAGTCCACAACCGGACGAACGGCCTTCCGAACAACGTCGTCCTCGCCCTCGCCGAGGTGACGCTGCCCGGGGGCCCGCGCGAGCTCTGGGTCGGAACGCGCGGCGGCCTGGCGCGCCGGAGCCTCGACGACCCCGGCGGAGGCTGGTCGATCCTCTCCGAAGAGAGCCGCCCTCCGCTCCCGAGCGACGTCGTCCTCTCCATCGCGCCGGACCCCGGCGGGGCCGTCTACCTCGGGACGAACCGGGGTGTCGCGCGGCTCGAGCGCTCCCGCTCCGGCAGGGGGCTCGAGATCGCCGCCTTCGGCACGAACGAGGGGCTTCCGAGCGCCGCCTGCAACCAGGGGAGCCTCGTCGACGGCGCCGGACGCGTCTGGATCTCGACGGCGGCGGGCGCGGCGCTCTTCGACCCGGCGCGCGCCTCCGCGGCGAAGCCGTCGCCCCACCCGCTCGTCCTCGAGCGGTTCGTCGCCGGCGGCGCCGCGCGCCCGACGCGCGGTTCCGTGACCCTGCGGCCGCGCGAGGCCGACGTCGCGTTCGAGTACGCGCTCCTCGCTTTCCACGGCCAGTCGCTCGTCCGCTACCGAACGCAGCTCGAAGGGCGGGAGGC
>CAYVPO010000060.1:0-2646 GCA_964453825.1 uncultured Holophagales bacterium | reverse complement strand
CGGCGCGCGACGCGGCGCAGTCGGCGATGGAGAGCAAGGCGCGCTTCCTCGCCCACATGAGCCACGAGGTGCGGACGCCGCTGAGCGCGGTCCTCGGCTACGCGGACCTCCTCGCGGAGGAGCTGCGGGAGCGCGGCGCCGACGACCTCCTCCCCGACGTCGAGAAGATCGAGCGCGCCGCCCGGCAGCAGCTCTCGCTCGTCAACGAGGCGCTCGACCTCTCGAAGCTCGAGGCCGGCGGCGCCGAGCTCCACCTGACCGAGTTCGACGCCGGGGCGCTCGTCCGAGAGGCGGTCGAGACGGCGTGGCCCCTCCTGAAGAAGGGGCGCAATCGATTCGAGACCCGCGGGGTCGACGGTCTCGGGCGCGTCCTCTCCGACGAGGGGAAGCTCCGGCAGGTCCTCCTCAACCTCCTGTCGAACGCCGCGCGCTTCACGGAGGGGGGGACGGTGTCGGTCGATGCCGGGATCGACGGGGGCTTCCTGACGATCCGCGTGGCCGACACCGGGATCGGGATGACGCCCGAGCAGCGCGAGCGGATCTTCACGCCGTTCGCGCAGGCGAGCCCGGGGCACGCGGCGCGCTTCGGCGGGACCGGCCTCGGCCTCGTCATCTCGCGCGGCTACTGCGAGCTGCTCCACGGCTCGCTCGACCTCGCGAGCGAGCCGGGCGTCGGCTCCACGTTCACGGTGCGGGTGCCGTCGCGGCTCGACCGCCGGGGAACGGGCCGCTGACCGTCAGCGGCCGCTCTCGTCCCACTCCTTCAGCTTCCGGTAGAGCGTCGCGACGCCGATGCCGAGCCGCCGCGCGGCCTTTTCCCGGTGGCCGTCCTCCTCGCCGAGGACGAAGAGGACGTGGGCCTTCTCCACCTCCGCGAGCGTCTCGCCGTCCGCGCCGGCGCCGCGCGCGGGGCGGCCGATCTCGTCCGGGAGGTCTTCGGCGCCGACGCGCGCGCCGTCGGCGAGGACCGCCGCCCGCTCCACGGCGTTCGCCAGCTCCCGGACGTTCCCGGGCCAGCGGTGGCGCTGGAGGAGGCGCGCGGCTTCCGGAGTGAAGCCCTTCACCTTCGCGCCCGTCCGCGCCGCCGCGTCGACGAGGAGCGCCCTCGCGAGCGGCAGGACGTCCTCCGGCCGCTCCCGGAGCGGCGGGATCGGGATCTCGATGACGCGCAGTCGGTAGTAGAGATCGCGCCGGAAGTGCCCCGTCTCGACGTCCTTGCCGAGGTCGCGGTTCGTCGCGGCGACGACGCGCACGTCGACCTTCCGGCTCCGGTTCTCGCCGACCCGCCGCACCTCGCGCTCCTGGAGCGCGCGGAGGAGCTTGGCCTGAAGGCCCAGCGGCACCTCGCCGATCTCGTCGAGGAAGAGCGTCCCGCCGTTTGCCGCCTCGAAGAGCCCGGGGCGATCGGAGGCGGCGCCGGAGAACGCGCCCCGCGCGTGACCGAAGAGCTCGCTCTCGAGGAGGCTCTCGGGGAGCGCCGCGCCGTTGATCGCGACGAAGGGGCCCGCGGCGCGCGGCGAGCGCTCGTGAATCACCCGCGCGAGGACCTCTTTCCCCGAGCCGCTCTCTCCCGTCAGGAGGATCGTCGAGTCGACGCGCGCGACGCGGGACGCCAGGTCGAACGCGCGCCGCATCCCGGGGCTCTGCGCCACGACGCCCGGGTGCGGCTCCTCCACCTTCAGCCGCGTCAGCTCGCTCCGCCGCGCCTTCAGCTTCTGCTCGGTCGCGAGGAGCGCGTCGCGGACGCGCCCCAGCTCTCCCTCGAGTCCGCGCTCCGAAAGGCCCGAGAGCGCCTTCCGCGTCGCCTCGTCCCAATCCTCCTCGGGCTCGCCCGCCATCCGGCAGGCCGGGTCCCCCTTCCCGACGCAATCCTCCTCGACGACGCGGATCGACCGGCCGTGGCAGGCGGAGAGGTAGCCGCTCGCGAAGCCGGTGAGGGTCCAGCAGACGGGCTCGTCGGAACGGCCGAAGTGGAGGAGGTGCTGCTCGGCCTCGTACGACTCGTCCCAGAACGCCTGGGAGAAGTGCCTCGGCGGCTCGTCCGGTGCGCGCGGGACCGGGCGGAACGTGACGAGGCCCTTCAGACGGTGGAGCCGCCCCCCGGCGTGGATCCACTCCTTCGGGCTGTCCCACTCGAAGGCGTCGCGCATCGCCTCGGCCGTCCGCCAGCCGTGCGCCCAGCCGAAGCGGTAGAGGACCCCGCGGGCCACGCTCGACGACAGCGTGTCGATCAGCTCCTTGCGGAGGAGGCCCAGCGCGGCCGTGTCGAGGAGGATCGCCCGCTCCCCGGCGAAGCGGTAAATCCCGCCCTTCGGATCGGCGTCGAACAGGGCGTCGAGCGTCAGGTCGTCTGCGCGCATGGGGGGATCTTCTCAAAGCGAGAGGTCGCCGCCTCTCGAATCGACGGGTCCCGGCCGGCCGCGGCGCGCTCGGCGCCGGTTCCGTGCGGCCCGGCGCGGCTCCCGGCCGTCCATCGGGCTCGCGCGGGGGTGGCCCGGTCCGTGCAATGACCCGGAGAGCGGGCCCCCGGCTCCGGGGTCCCGGGGAGGTCCCGATGATCCGAATCCGCAAGAGCGCCGACCGCGGCCACTTCGACCACGGCTGGCTCGACACCCGCCACACGTTCTCGTTCGCCGACTACTGGGA
>CAYVPO010000059.1:0-18155 GCA_964453825.1 uncultured Holophagales bacterium | reverse complement strand
ACGAAGGTCACCGGCGCCCCGAGGGTCGGCGACACCGTCGACGTCCTCGCGCGCCCCCAGTCCGACGGGTCCCTCCTCGCCGTCGCGATCCTGAGGTCGGTCCCGCCTCCCGCCGTCACGCTCGAGCGCTTCGAGGGCGTCGTGAAGGCGATCGGGACGGCCGCCTGGACGATCTCGCCGAAGGCCGGAGGCCCCGACCGGACGTTCGCCGTCGACGGAGAGACGAAGGCCCTGGGGAGCCCGACGGTGGGCGACGGCGTCGGCATCCTCGCGAAGAAGGTCGACGACGGCACCTGGCTCGCCGTCGTCATCGCGAAGACGACGCTCTCCGGCCCGGCGCGGATCGAGGTCGAGTTCGAGGGCGTCGTGAAGAGCATCCCGCCGGGCAACCCGACCGGCGTCTGGCTCGTCGGGGAGACGAGGGTCGTCGTGACGAGCCGAACCGTCGTGCGGGGCGAGCCGAAGGTGGGCGATACCGTCGAGGTCGAGGGGCTGAAGAACCCGGACGGCGTCGTCCAGGCGTCGAAGATCGAGAAGCGCTGACGGCGCCCCGCGCCGTCAGCGGAAGACCTGAAGGCCTCGGAGCTCGCGGATCCGGTCGCGCATCTGCGCGGCCGTCTCGAACTCGAGCTCCCGGGCCGCCTCCTTCATCCTCTTCGTCAGGGAGGCGATCTCCTCCTCGATCGAGCGGTCGTCGCGCAGGGCGTCCTTTTCGGACGCCCGGAGCGCGGGAGAGTCGCCGTAGTCGAGGTTCGACATCTTCAGGAGCGGCGAGTCGAGCGACTTCACGATCGTCTCCGGAACGATGCCGTGCTCGGCGTTGTAGGCCTCCTGCGTCGCCCGCCGGCGGTTCATGACGTCCAGGGCGCGACGCATCGAGTCGGTCACGACGTCCGCGTAGAAGACGACGAGACCGTGCAGGTTCCTCGCGGCCCGCCCCGCCGTCTGGACGAGCGAGGTCTCCGAGCGGAGGAAGCCTTCCTTGTCGGCGTCGAGGATCGCCACGAGCGAGACCTCCGGCAGGTCGAGCCCCTCGCGGAGGAGGTTGATCCCGACGAGGCAGTCGAAGACGCCCCGGCGCAGGTCGCCGAGGATCTGGACTCGCTCGAGCGTCTCGACGTCGGAATGGAGGTAACGCGCCCGCACGCCGAGCTCGAGGAAGTAGCTCGTGAGGTCCTCGGCCATCCGTTTCGTGAGCGTCGTGACGAGGGTCCGCTCTCCCTTCGCCGCGCGCTCGCGGACGCGTCCCAGGAGGTCGTCGACCTGGCCCTTCACGGGGCGGACCTCGATCCTCGGGTCGACGAGGCCGGTCGGGCGGATCACCTGCTCGACGACCTCGCCCCCGGCCTGCTCGAGCTCGTACGCGGCGGGCGTCGCGGAGACGTAAAAGCGCGGGCCGACGCGCTCGAGCCACTCCTCGAACCGAAGCGGGCGGTTGTCGAGCGCGGACGGAAGGCGGAAGCCGTATTCGACGAGCGTCTCCTTGCGCGACCGGTCGCCGTGGTACATCGCGCGGAGCTGCGGGATCGTCTGGTGGCTCTCGTCGACGATCGTCAGGTAGTCGGCCGGGAAGTAGTCGAGGAGGGTCGGCGGCGGCTCGCCCGCGGTCCGCCCGGAGAGGTGCCGCGAGTAGTTCTCGACGCCGGCGCAGTAGCCGATCTCCCGCATCATCTCGAGGTCGAAGCGGGTCCTCTGCTCGAGCCGCTGCGCCTCCAGGAGCTTCTTCTGCGCCGTCAGGTCGGCCACCCGCGTGACGAGCTCCGCCTCGATGGAGCCGAGCGCCCGCTGCCGCACCTCCTCCGGCGTCACGTAGTGCGACTTCGGGTACAGGGAGAACGCCCCGACCGTCTCGAGGACCTTCCCGCGGAGGAGGTCGATCCGGGAGACCTTCTCGATCTCGTCGCCGAAGAACTCGACGCGGACCCCCGTGTCCTCGTACGAGGGGTGGATCTCGAGGACGTCCCCGCGGACGCGGAACGTCCCGCGGTCGAGGTCGAGGCTCGTCCGCTCGTACTGCGCCTCGACGAGACGCTTCAGGTACCAGGTCAGGCCGTAGCGGGCTCCGGTCTTCAGCTCGATCGCCATCCGCCCGAACGACTCGGGGCTTCCGAGGCCGTAGATGCACGAGACCGACGCGACGATCAGGACGTCGCGCCGCTCGAAGAGGGCCGCCGTCGCGGCGATCCGGAGCTTGTCGATCTCCTCGTTGATCTGGGTTTCCTTCTCGATGAACGTGTCGGACTGAGGGACGTACGCCTCGGGCTGGTAGTAGTCGTAGTAGGAGACGAAGTACTCGACCCGGTTCCGCGGGAAGAAGCGCTTGAACTCCTGGTAGAGCTGCGCGGCGAGCGTCTTGTTGTGCGAGAGGACGAGCGTCGGCCTGTCGAGCGCCTCGACGACCTTCGCCATCGTGAACGTCTTCCCCGAGCCGGTGACGCCGAGGAGGACCTGCTGCTCGCGCCCCTCCCGGAAGCCGCGGACGAGCGCCTCGATCGCCGCCGGCTGGTCCCCCTGCGGCGTCAGCTCGGAGACGACCTCGAAGAGGCTCACTTCTTCGGCATGGAGCGGAGGTGCTCCGTCAGGCCCTTCAGCTCCTCCCCGGAGACGGTCCGGTCCTCGAGCGAGGCGACGATCTTCTTCTGGAGCCCCTGGATGTCGTCCGGTTTCGCCTTCCCCGCCTTCGCCGTCTCGACGAACGCGGCGTATTCCATCCGGAACGCCTCCCGCTCGGCGGCGGGGACGTCGGCCGCGATCGCGGAGACGACCTGGCTCTCGGTGGCCCCGAGGAGCGACTCCATGAGCTGGGGCGCCTTCCTCATGAAGAGGACCAGCCCGACGATGAGGAGGACCGAGAGGCCGGCGCAGCCGACGAGGCCCCACTTCAGGACTCCGCCCGGCCGCGCGTCCTTCTCCTCTCGGGTCGTTGCCGGGCCTCCCGGGGAGATCGGGGGGGGCGGGGTGCTGCTCATCCTCTGCCTCCTCGCGGTGCCTCCGCCCCGGGGGCCGGGACGGAGGTGCGTGTGAGAATACCCCCGTGCTCGGGCGCCGCGCCGCCGCGCTCCTCGTCCTTCTCCTCCCGGTCCTCCTCGCGGCGGGGCTCGGGGTCGGTGCCGGCTGGGCGGCGTCGCGGCTCATCCGCGTCCCGAAGGTCGAGCAGCTCGCGAGCTACCGGCCCGACATCGTCACCGAAATCCGGGGAGCCGACGGCTCGATCGTCGCGCGCTTCGCGATCGAGCGACGGTTCCTCGTCACGCGCGACCAGATCCCCGAGGTCCTCGTCCACGCCGTCCTCGCCGCGGAGGACGCCCGCTTCTACGACCACGGCGGCGTCGACATCATCCGGATCGGCGGCGCCGCGCTCCGCGACCTCGCGACGCGCCGGCTGGCCGAGGGCGCCTCGACCATCACGCAGCAGCTCGCCCGGTCGGTCTTCCTGACGCCCCAGAAGTCGTTCGCCCGGAAGATCAACGAGGTCTTCCTGACCGTCGAGATCGAGAAGCGGTTCTCGAAGGACCAGATCCTGACGATGTACCTCAACCAGGTCTACCTCGGCCACGGCAACTACGGCGTCGAGGCGGCATCGACCTGGCTCTTCAACCACCCGGCCCGGGAGCTCACGCTCACGGAAGCCGCGCTGCTGGCCGGGCTCATCCAGCGTCCCGAGGCCTTCTCCCCGGTCCGGAACCCCGCCGGCGCCAAGTCGCGGCGCGACCTCGTCCTCCGCCGGATGGCCGAGGTCGGGTACATCGACGCCGCGACGGCCGCCGCCGCGAAGGCCGAGCCGGTCGTCCTTTCCCGCTCCGCGCGCGAGGCGACGATCGGACCCTACTTCTGCGAGGAGGTCCGGCAGTACCTCGAGAAGACGTACGGCGACCGGGGCCTCTACCGCCAGGGCCTGCGGGTCGACTCGACGGTCGACCCCCGCATCCAGGCCTGGGCAGAGGAGGAGCTCCGGCGCGGGCTGCGGCGGCACGAGCGCCGCTTCGGGTTCCGCGCGCCCCGGAACCTCGTGGCCGAGGGGATCGACCCGGAGAAGTACCGCGACCCCGAATGGGACGAGCCCGACGCACCCGGGCGGGACCCGCGCGCGGAGCGGGCCGTCGTCCTTTCGGCGTCGAGGAGCGGAGCGGAGCTCCGCGTGGGAGGCCGCCGCCTCGCCCTTCCGGCCCGAGCGTTCCGCTTCACCCGGGCCGAGAGCCCGGCGAAGGCGGTCCGGCGCGGTGACGTCGTCCTCCTCGAGCGCGTGGAGGACGACAAGGGGAAGGAGGAGACGATCGTCTGGCAGGAGCCGGCCGTCGAAGGGGCCGTCGTCGTCCTGGAGAACGGGACGGGCGCGGTCCGGGCGCTCGTGGGCGGATACGACTTCTCGCGGTCGAAATTCAACCGCGCCGTCCAGGCCCTCCGGCAGGTCGGCTCGGCGTTCAAGCCGATCGTCTACCTAACCGCCCTGGAGGCCGGCTTCACCCCCGCGGACACCGTCCTCGACTCGCCGATCTCGATCACGATCGACCCGCGCCAGCCTCCGTGGCGGCCGCAGAACTACACGCGGAGCTACGGCGGGATCCTCACGTACCAGCACGCGCTCGAGAACTCGATCAACGTCCCGGCCGTCCGCGTCGACCTCCTCGTCGGCACGCGGAAGGTGATCGAGACGGCGCGCCGGCTCGGCATCCGCCAGAACCTCCTCGCCTACCCGTCCCTCGCTCTCGGCTCGTTCGAGGTGACGCCGATGGAGATGACGGCCGCGTTTTCCGTCCTGGCGAACCAGGGCCTCCTCTTCCCGCCGCGCCTCGTCGAGCGGGTCCGCGACTCGGAAGGCGTCCTTCTCGAGGAGAACCCGCCCGACCCGAGCGAGGCCACGTCCCCGTCCGCCTCTTACGTCCTCCTGAACATGCTCACGGGGGTCACGGAGCGCGGGACCGGGGCCCGGGCGCGCTCCCTCGGCCTGAAGGTGGCCGGGAAGACCGGTACGACGAACGACCACACCGACGCGTGGTTCGTCGGCGTGACGCCGCGCCACACGATCGGCGTCTGGATCGGGCGCGACGCGAAGAAGAGCCTCGGCGCGAAGTCGACCGGAGGCGACACCGCGCTCCCGATCTGGATGGCCATCGTCTCCCGGATGAAGGAGGCGGGGCTCGTCAAGGCCTCGGACGACTTCGACGTCCCGCAGGGCGTCGTCTTCGTCCCGTTCGACCTGGCAACCGGCTACCGGGCCACGCCCGACTGCCGCCGCGTCGTTCTCGGCGCGTTCGCGAACGGCACCCAGCCGACCGAGCTCTGCGGCGAGCGGCCTCACGCCGTGTCGACGCTCCCTCACTACCTCCAGAAGGCGGTCTACTCCCCGAAGCGGGGCGAGCCTGCCGGCGCCGAGGTGCGGGTCGACGACGCGCCGCCGCCCGGGAAGGCGGGGCTGCCGCGCGCGCTCGGGGAGAGCGGCCCGCCGGGCTGAGGGCGGACCCGGCCCGGCTCGGCCGGACGCACGAAAGCCCCGCGGGCGCGGGGCTTTCTCTCCGGGCCGGTCGGGGGACGGCCTATCCGGCGACGACCTCGACGTTCAGCCCGGCGATCACCTCGCGGTGCAGGCGGACGTGGACGGTGTACGCGCCGAGCCGCTTGATCGGCTCGTCGAGCTCGATCCGGCGGCGGTCGACGGTGATCCCCTTCGCCTCGAGCGCCTCGGCCAGCTCGGCGGCCGTGACGGAGCCGTAGAGGGCGTCGTTCTCGCCCGCCTTCTTGCGGATCGTGATCGTCAGCCCGTCGAAGGCCTTCGCGACGGTTGCCGCCTGCTCCTTCTCCTTCGCCTGGGCCACGTCGTAGCGCTTCCGCTCCTGCTCGAGCCGCTTCACGTTGCCAGGCGTCGCGAGATAGGCGAGCTCCTTGGGAAGGAGGAAGTTGCGGGCGTAGCCGGCCGCCACCGAGACGACCTCGCCCCGGTTGCCGAGGCCGCGCACCTCGTCGGTCAGGATCACTTTCACGTCGGACATGTTCCGCTTACTCCCTTCTTCCCGTTTCGCCGCCGCTCTCTTCCTTCCGGGGGAACCTCCCGCGGAAGTCGAGGAACTCGTCGAGGAGCCCGCCGATGGCCACGAGGACCGGAATCGGCATCTGGACGGCGAGAACGTACACCGGCGCTCGGATCAGGAGGCTCACACGCCCCCTGTCGAGCAGAGCGCGGATTATCGCCATCCCCCGGAGGAAAAACAAGACGCCCAGGGGGATCAGGACCGTCGTCGCGGCCCGGGCGACGATTCCATCCGCCAGCGCGGCCAGGGCGCCGGCCGGGACGAACGCCGCGGCGGCGGCGAGAGGGGTCCGGAACGTCGCGAACGAGCCGGCGGCGAGGGGGGCCTCGTCGAGCCCCGCGCGACGGCCGAAGGCGTAGACGAGCAGGGCGCCGTGAAGGACGCAGGCCGAGAGGAGGAGCCCCGGCAGCTGCCACGCCACGAGGTCGCGGAGCCGGTCGAACGCGGCGCCCGTCGCCGCCAGCGTCTCCTCGGACCATCCCGCGTTCCGGTAAAAGCCGAGGAGCTCGGGCCGCGCCGCGTCGAGCCGCGTGGCGAGGATGGCCCCGGGGTCGGCCCCTTCCGCGACGGTGAACGCGAGGACGGTGCCCAGAGCGCCGATCCCGGCGAGCGCGGCCGCGAGCCAGGCGAGCTCTTCGCGCCGCCGGCCGGAGGTCGCCCCGGCGACGAGGCCGAGAGCGGGCAGGACGACGAAGGCGAGCGCCGTCGCCGCCGCGAGGGCGGACCCGACTCCCCCTCCGGCGAGGCCGAAGAAGGTGGCGAACGGCAGGACGGCGGCCGCGAGCGGGAAAGCGGCCGCCGGGCTCCTCATGTCGCGGCCGGCCCGTGCCAGCCGCGCCGCCGCCGACGGCAGGAGCCACGGGGCGAGCGGCGGCAGGACCACGGCGAGCGCCGCAGAGAGACCCGCCAGCGGGGGGGCCAGAAACGGCAAGCCCCTCCGGCGCCGGGCCGGAGGGGCGGGGCCGGACGGAGGCTCGCTAATCTGCGACGTAGGGCAGGAGCGCCAGGTAGCGCGCGCGCTTGATCGCGACGGCGAGCTTCCTCTGGTAGAAGGCCGAGGTCCCGCTGATGCGGCGCGGGAGGATCTTGGCCCGCTCGGGGACGAAGCTCTGGAGGAGCTTCACGTCCTTGAAGTCGATGTAGCCGATCTTCTCGACGGTGAACTTGCAGACGCGCTTGCGGCGGACGAAGAACTTCTTCTTCGCGGGGCGGCGGGCGGCGGGACCGGACGGAGCAGCCATCGATCTCTCCTGAATCAGCTCTCGGGCTGGGCCGGCGCCTCGGGGGCGGCGGACTCGGGGGCCGGTGCAGGCGCCGGGGCGGGCTCGGCGGCCGGGACCGGGGCGGGGGCCGGGGCCGCGACGGCCTCGGGGGCGGGAGCGAACTCGGGCGAGGCGGGGACGACGCGCGGCGTGCGCGTCTTGGTCCGGCGCGCCACCTTCTGGCCGTGGCGCAGCTCCTCGTCGATGCGGACCGTGAGGAAGCGGAGGATGCTCTCGGAGAGCTTCATCTTCCGCTGCAGCTCGGCCACGGCCTTCGCGTCGGCCCGGAACAGGAAGTTGTGGTACGTCGCCTCGCTCCGCTTCTTGATCTGGTAGGCGAGGCGGCGGCGGCCCATCGGCTCGTCCTTGTCGATGACGGCGCCGAGTTCGGTCAGGAGCTTTCGGAACTCCTCGACGACGGCCGCGGCTCCCTGCTCGTCCTTGTCGGGGGCGATCAGGAAAACCAGGTCGTAGAGACGCTTCTGGGTTTCGGTCACTTGTCCTCCTTGCGGATCGCGGGGCGAGCCCGCGAGGCGCGGCCCTTCGGCCGAGCCAAGGGTTGGATTCAGCCCGCCGGGGCGGTCTCCGGCGGGCGGTTGAAGCGGTTCATGGCGGCGTCGAGCCCGTCGGCGACGAAGGACTCGATCGCCTCGCAGGCGGTCCCGAGGACGGGCGCGAGAGCGGCCCGCTCGGCCTTGGAAAAGCGCTCGAGGACGTAGTCGGCCTTGTCTTCCCCGGGCCGGAAGTGGTCCCCGGCGATGCCGATCCGGAGGCGCGGGAAGCCGTCGGTCCCGAGGCAGTCGATGACGTTCTGGAGCCCCTTCTGCCCCCCGGAGGAGCCGGACGGGCGGATCCTCAGCCGGCCGACCGGAAGGGCGACGTCGTCCGAGACGACGAGCATCCGCTCCGGCGGGACGCCGTGCTTCAGGAGGAGCCCTTTCACGGATTCGCCCGAGAGGTTCATATACGTCTGAGGCTTCGCGAGGAGGACCGGCGTGGCGCCGATCTTCACCCGCCCCGTCAGGGCCCGGCAGTCGAGGCGGTCGACGCGCGTCGGGCGGGACGGGTCGGCTGCGAGCCGCCGGACGAGAGCGTCCAGCACCTCCCAGCCGACGTTGTGCCGCGTCCCGACGTAGCGGTCGCCCGGGTTGCCGAGCCCCACGACGAGGGCGAGCTCCGTCAAGCCTACTTCTTCTCCTTCTTCTCGGCCTTCGGCGCGGCCTTGGCGGCCGGCTTGGCGGCGCCTTCCTCTTCCTTCTTGCCCTTCTTCACGACCTCGGGCTCGGCGGTCGCGGGGGCGGCGGCGTCGGCGGCGCCGGCCTCCTCGGCCTTGTGGGTGACGACGTGCGCGATGACGCGGTCGGGGTCGCCGAGGATCCGGACCTTCTCGCCCAGCGCGAGGTCCGCCACGCGAAGGACGCCGCCGGCGTCGAGCGCGGTGACGTCGGCCTGGATCGTGGTCGGGATGTCGGCCGGCAGGCACTCGACCTCGAGCTCGCGGGTGACCAGGTCGAGGAGGCCGCCGAGCTTGACGCCGGCCGCCGTGCCGACGGTCTCGACCGGCACCTTCACCTTCAGCTTCCGGTCGAGAAGGACCCGGACGAAGTCGAGGTGGACGAGCTCCCGGCGAAGGGGGCTCAGCATCACGTCGCGCACCATGACGTGCGGCTGCTCGTCGGCCCCCTTCACGTGGACGCGGAAGACGGCGTTCTGGTGAAGCCCCTTCCGGAAGAGGGAGAGGAGGTCCTTCCGGGGGACGCTCAGAGCGAGCGACTCGGCCCCGGAGTGGCCGCCGTAGAGGACGGCGGGGATGAGGTCCTTCGCGCGGAGGCGGTTGCAGGCATTCTTGCCCGTCTCGGTCCGCTTCTCGACCTCGACGACGACGTTGTCCTGAAGCATTTCGTACGTACCTTTCCCCGGGCGGACGGTCCGGCGGGCTCCGGGCGTCCGGTCCGGCGCAGAGCCGCAGATTCTACACGACCCGGTCCGGGGCCCTCGGGGGCCGGTTCCGGACCCGGACTCTCCCCTGCCGGCGTCAGACGAAGAGCGAGGAGACCGAGGTCCCCTCGTGGATCCGGTGGATCGCCTCGCCGAGGAGCGGCCCGACCGACAGCGGCGTCAGGATCGGGCAGCGGGCCAGCTTGTCGTCGATCGGGAGCGAGTTCGAGCAGAAGACGCGCTCGATGGAGCTCGCGTTCAGCCGGTCGATCGCCGGGCCCGAAAGGACGGCGTGGACGCAGGCCGAGAAGACCCGCTCCGCGCCCGCTTCCTTGAGCGCCGCCACCGTGTTGATGAGGGTCCCCGCCGTGTCGATGATGTCGTCGATGATCAGGACGTTCCGGCCCTTCACGTCGCCGATGACGTGCATGACCTCGACCTCGTTCTTCCCCTTCCGCCGCTTGTCGACGATCGCGAGGGAGACACCGAGCCGCTTGCCGAACGCGCGGGCGCGCTCCACGCCCCCCGCGTCGGGCGAGACGACCGTGAGGGGGTCGAGCTTCGCGTCGCGGATCGCGTCGAGGAGGACCGGCGAGGCGAAGAGGTGGTCGACCGGGATGTCGAAGTAGCCCTGGATCTGCGCGGCGTGCAGGTCGACCGCGAGGACGCGGTCGGCCCCCGCCGACGTCAGGAGGTCGGCGACGAGCTTGGCGGTGATCGGGACGCGCGGCTTGTCCTTCCGGTCCTGGCGGGCGTAGCCGTAGTACGGCAGGACCGCCGTCACGCGCGACGCCGAGGAGCGCTTGAAGGCGTCGAGCATGATGAGGAGCTCCATGAGGTTCGCGTTCACCGGCGGGCAGGTCGGCTGCACGACGAAGACGTCGGCCCCGCGGACGTTCTCCTCGATCTGGCAGTAGTTCTCGCCGTCCGAGAAGTTGTAGAGCGTCACCCGTCCCGCCTCGCGTCCCAGCGCCCGGCAGATCTCGCCGGTCAGGGACGGGTGCGCGCGCCCTCCGAAGACCTTCAGCTCTCCGTACGGAACCCTCAGCGTCATGGCTCTCTCATCCTGGCTGGGGAGGGAGGATTCGAACCTCCGAATGGCGGTTCCAAAGACCGCTGACTTACCACTTGTCGACTCCCCAATGCCGGGCCGGATCTTACTCTGCCCGCCGCGGCCCGCTCCGGGAGCGGCACTCCTCGCGGGTCCACGTCGGGACGACTCGGATCGCGGAGCCGACGGGCAGGCCGTCGAGCCTGCGCGCAGCCTCCGCCGCCGCCGCGAGATCGGGAAAGAGACCGAAAACGGTCGACCCGCTCCCGGAGAGCCGGGCCTGCTCGGCGCCAGCTCCCGCGAGCGCCTCGCGGACGACCCGGAGCGGCGGGAAGAGCGCCTCGGCGGCCGGCTCGAGGTCGTTCCGGTCGGAGGGCCCGCTCCCGTCGCCGCTCGGGCGACCGTCCCACTCCGGCGCCCCGAGGCGGCGGAAGACCTCCGGCGTCGCCGCGGGGAACGGCGGCATCACGAGGACGACCCCTTTCGACGGAAGGTCGGGAAGCGGCTCGATCCGTTCCCCCCGTCCGGTCCCGCGGGCGGTCCCCCCGTGGAGGAAGAACGGGACATCGGAGCCGAGGCGGGCGCCGATCTCCGCGAGCCTTTCGAGGGAGAGGTCGAGGCCCCAGAGCGCCGACAGGCCGAGGAGCGTCACGGCCGCGTCCGAGCTGCCGCCTCCGAGCCCGCCACCCGCGGGGATCCTCTTCTCCAGGTCGATCGCTGCCCGCGCTTTCACCCCCGCCGCCTCCGCGAGCAGCCGGGCCGTGCGGAGGACGAGGTTCTCGGGGCCGGCGGGGACGGACGGGTCGTCCACCCGGAGCGTCAGCGCGTCGCTCTCCTCGAAGACGAGCCGGTCCGTCAGCCCGACCGCCTGGAAGACCGTGTCGAGCTCGTGGAAGCCGTCGGGCCTCCTCCCGAGGACGAGGAGGGAGCGGTTCACTTTCGCGAAGGCCTCGGCGACGAGCCTCATCCCTTCGGGCCCCCGTCGTCCGCGAGGGCGCCGAAGCTCTCGAGCGCCAGCACCGCGCTCCCTTCGGGACCCCGGATCGCGATGCGCCGCGGGAGGCCGGCTCCCGGCGTCAGCTCCACGCGCACGCCGTCGGGCAGGAGGAGTCCCGTGATCACCCCTGCCGGCGAGACCAGCACGGCCCGGCCTTCTCCCGAGGGAAGCGGCAGCACGAGGTTTCCGTTCCGAAGGAGCATCGCGCCCTCGGCGGACGGTGCCTCCTCCGGGACTCCGAAGAGCGCGGCCAGGACGTCGTGCGCGGCGAGACGACCCGGGAAAAACCCCTCGGCCTCTCCCTCGGCCCGACGGAGCACGCCGGCTCGAACGACTCCGGCGAGCGGCGCCGAAACCTGCCAGCCGAGCGCCTCCCCGTCCGTCGGCGAGACCTCACCGCGGAAGAACGCCTGGAACCGGCGGGGCCGCCAGGCCTCCTCCCTCGCCGCGAGGACGGAGGAGAGGACCTGCGCCGCCGCTTCCGGTCCGGCGGGAACGCCTGCCGGTCCGGCCGATCGGCAGGCACCGAGGACGAGGAGCGTGGCCGCGGCGGCCACGGCCGCAGGTCTCACGGCTGCTTCGCCGCGGCGGCCGTCCTCTCGAGCTTGGCTCGGATCGCCGCTCCTCCGTCTTCCGGCTCGAGCGCGAGCGCTCGCGACCACCGCTCCCGCGCCTTCGCGAGGTCGCCCCGCTTCTCCTCGAGGTCCCCGAGGTGGTCCTCGATCGTCGGGTCGTCCGGCGAGAGGCGCTTCGCCGTCAGGAGGTGCTTCTCCGCCTCGTCGAGGTTGCCGAGCCGGAACTGGATCCAGCCGAGCGAGTCGAGATAGGCCGCGTTCGACGGCTCGAGCGCGACCGCTCGGGCCACGAGCTCGAGAGCCCGGTCCAGCTTCTCGTTCCGGTCCGCGAACATGTAGCCGAGGTAGTTGAGCGCGGCGCCGTGGTTCGGTTTCAGCGAGATCAGCTTCTCGAACGCGGCGACGGACTCGGCGAGCTTCTTCTCCCGCTCGAGGGACGCCGCCTGCCGGAAGAGGAGGTCCGGGTCGTCCGGAAAAGCCGCGAGCCCCGCCGTGGCCGCTTCGGCGGCGCGTCCGTACCGCTCGAGCCTCTGCCAGACGTCGGCCGCGGCGAGCGCCCCCTCGCGCCCCTCCTTCGCGAGGGCCGCGACCAGCTCCTCCCCCTCCGCCCGTTCCTTCTCCTTCTCCGAGCGCAGGAGGAACTCGGCGAGGAGCCCGCGGACGTCGAGGTCCTTCGGCACCTTCGCGACGGCCTCGCGGCAGACCTGAAGGCCCTGCTCCGGCTCCTTCGCGTCGCGCGCGACGAGGGTCAGGAGGTTCAGCGCCTGCATGTTCACGGAGCCGTCCTCCTCGAGGAGGTGCGGGCGGACGGCCGCCCGCGCCGCCGCCCAGTCCTTCCGGAGGTAGGCGACGTAGCCGAGCTGGCCGTCGACGGAGACGATCCCTCCCGACGGCCCCTTCCGCGCCACGAGCTGCGACCGGAGGTCCCGGAGGACCGTCTCCGCCTCGTCGAGCCGCCGCGCCTCGAGGAAATTCAGGGCGCGCCGGAACGCGACGTCGGCGTCGTCGGGCTCGAGTCCCTGGAGCTTCTTGAGGAGCTCTTCCGCGCGCCCGGTCTCCAGCTTCTCGGAGAGGAGCGCGGCGTAGTGCCGCAGCGCGTCGCGGTGGTCCGGGTCGGCCTTCAGCACCTCCTGGAACGCCGCCTCGGCCTCGGGAAGGCGGCGAGCCCGCAGGAGAGAGAGGCCGTACTGCGCGCGCAGGGCGAGGTTCCCCGGCTGCCGTTTCACGAGCTCCGAAAGGATCGGCAGCGCCTTGTCGAGCTTCCGGGTCGCCTGGTAGACGCGCAGGAGCCCGAAGGAGGCCGGCGCGTTCTGCTCGTCCATCCGGAGGATCCCGAGATAAGGCTCCTCCGCCTCCTCGGGACGTCCGCTCTTCTCGAGCGCCTCGCCGTAGAGGAGCGGCAGGAGCGGCCCCCGCACGTTCTGCTGCACGCGGGAGAGGACGGCGGCCGCTTCCTCGAACCGCTCGAGGCGCAGGTAGGCCTGGCCGAGCGCGAGCGCGCCCGACGGCTCCGTCGGCTGCAGGTCGTTCGCGCTCTTCAGCGGCGCGAGGGCGGCTTCGATCCCGACCCGGTCGCGGGCCGCCGCGAGGAGGATCTGCCCGAGGACCCGGTGCGCCGCCGCGCTGCCGGGGACGAGCGCCACCGCTCGCCGGGCCTGCTCCTCGGCCTCCGGGAGGATCCCGAAGTCCCGCAGCGCCTCCGCGTACTCGCGCCGGAGATGACCGTCCTCCGGGTCCAGCTCCACGGCCCGGCGGAACTCCTTCAGGGCCTCCTGGAACTCCCCCTCCGCGGCGAAGAGCCGGCCTCGGAGAAAACGCTCGACGGCGTCGCGCCGGGCCGACTCGGCCGGGCTGAGCGCTTCCGAGCGGACCGGCGGCGCCGCCGCGACGGGCGGGGCGAGGATCGCGAGGGCGAGGGCGGCGACGGCGGGACGGAATCTCATACCGGCGCGGAGCGTAGCAAGCGGGAGGCCAGGAAGGGAAAGGCCCCCCCACTCACGATCCGGCGTCCCTAGAAGATCGCAGGCTCTTGCCAGGTCTCGAAAACGTCGCGCATGGCGTCGGAGATCTCGCCGACGGTGGCGTAGGCCTTCACCGCCTCGACGAGAGGCGGCATGACGTTCGCGCCGTTCCGGCACGCCTCGCGGACGGCGTGGAGCGCCGAGACGACCGCCTTCCCGTCGCGCGTCCGGCGGACCTCGTGGAGCTGCGCGATCTGCTCGGCCGCCGTCTGCTCGGAGATCACGAGCGTCGGGACCGCGTCCTCCGGGAGCTCGTCGGTGAAGGCGTTCACGCCGACCATCGCCTTGTCGCCGACGTCGAAGGCCCGCTGGAAGCGGTAGGCGGCGTCCATGATCTCCTTCTGCGGGAAGCCGGCCTCGATCGCCTCGACCATGCCGCCGTAGGCGTCGATCTTCCGGAAGTAGTCGAACGCCCCCTCCTCCATCCGGTTCGTCGCCTCCTCCACGAAGTACGACCCGCCGAGCGGGTCGATCGTGTGGGCGACGCCGGTCTCGTTCATGAGGATCTGCTGGGTCCGCACGGCGACCTTCGCCGCGAACTCCGTCGGGAGGGCGAGCGTCTCGTCGAGGGCGTTCGTGTGGAGCGACTGCGTCCCGCCGAGGACGGCGGCGAGCGCCTGGATCGCGACGCGGGCGACGTTGTTGTAGGGCTGCTGCGCCGTGAGGGAGACGCCCGCCGTCTGCGTGTGGAAGCGGAGCTTCCACGACTCGGGGCTCTTCGCGCCGTAGCGGTCGCGCATCACCTTCGCCCAGACGCGGCGGGCCGCGCGGAACTTCGCGATCTCCTCGAAGAAGTCGTTGTGCGCGTTGAAGAAGAAGGAGAGGCGCGGCGCGAACTCGTCGACGGGGAGCCCGGCGTCCATCCCGTACTTCACGTACTCCATCCCGTCGCGCAGCGTGAACGCGAGCTCCTGGAGCGCCGTCGAGCCCGCCTCCCGGATGTGATAGCCCGAGATCGACACGGTGTTCCACCTCGGGACGTGCTTCGCGCAGAACGCGAACTGGTCCGTCACGAGCCGCATCGACGGGCGGGGCGGGAAGATGTACTCCTTCTGCGCGATGTATTCCTTGAGGATGTCGTTCTGGAGCGTCCCGCCGACCTTCGTCCAGGGCGTCCCCTGCTTCTCGGCGACGGCGAGGTACATCGCGAGCGCGATCGGCGCGGTGGAGTTGATCGTCATCGACGTCGTCACCGCGCCGAGGTCGATCCCGTCGAAGAGGACCTCGAAGTCGCGCAGGGTGTCGACGGCCACGCCGCACTTCCCCACCTCGCCGGCCGACATCTCGTGGTCGGAGTCGTAGCCGTAGAGCGTCGGCAGGTGGAAGGCCGTCGAGAGCCCGGTCTGGCCGTGCGCGAGGAGGAGCTTGAACCGCTCGTTCGTCTGCCGCGCCGTCCCGAAGCCGGCGAACTGGCGGATCGTCCACGGCTTGCCGCGGTACATCGTCGCCTGGACGCCGCGGGTGTAGGGGAACTCGCCCGGAAAGCCGAGGTCGCTCTCGTAGTCGAGCCCGGCGACGCCGTCCGGGGTGCCGAGCGGGTTCACCTCCGCCGAGGAGACGGTCGTGAAGTCCTTCTTCCAGGCCGGCCGCTTTCCGAAGGACTCGGCCACCTTGCGGTTCCACTCCTCCTTCGCGCGGGCGATCTTCTCCATCTCGGCGGTCAGCGGCGTGGCGGTCGTCTCCGTGCTCATGCGGTCACCTCGGCGGAATCCGGATCGGCCCTCGGGGGCCGCCCGAAAAACCGGTAACTCTACCAGCAGGGCGCCAGAGGACTGCCCGGGTCCCCGCCTCGTCGAAGTCCGGCTAGAGCGACGGCGATCCGCGCGGCGACGCCCGCGTTCGAGACGACGAGCGCCTCGTTCGCGGCGAGTGTCCGCCCGCGGGTCTCCTCCGCGAGCCGCGCGAGGAGAAACGGGGTGACGGCCTTCCCGGCGATCCCCTGCTCCCGGGCCGCGGCGAGGCTCCGCTCGATCGCGCCTTCCACGACCTCGCGCGGAAGCGCCGCCTCGGCCGGGACGGGGTTGGCGACGAGGATCCCTCCGCTCGCCGGCCAGGCCCAGTGCGCGGCCGCGAGGCGGGCCACCTCGGACGCGTCGTCGCTTCGCACCTCGAGCGGCAGGCCCGAGCTGCGCATCCAGAACGCCGGGAGCTCTCCCGTCCCGAAGCCGACGACCGGCACGCCGAGCGTCTCGAGCGCCTCGAGCGTCTTCGGCAGGTCGAGGACCGCCTTCGCCCCCGCCGCGACGACCGCGACGCGGGTCCGCGAGAGCTCGAGGAGGTCGGCCGAGACGTCGAACGTCTCTTCGGCGCCGCGGTGGACGCCGCCGACCCCCCCCGTCGCGAAGACGCGGATCCCCGCGGCCGCCGCGATCGCCATCGTCGCCGCGACCGTCGTCGCCCCGCTCTCCCCCCGCGCGGCGAGGAGGCCGAGGTCGCGCGTCGAAGCCTTCCGCACCCGCGAGCCGGCGCGCGCGAGCGCCTCGGCCGCCGCGTCGTCGAACCCGGCGCGCGGTTCGCCGTCGAGGACGGCGACGAGCGCCGGCACCGCCCCCTCGCGCCGCACCGCCGCTTCCGCGGCGCGATGCGTCTCGAGGCTCTTCGGGTAAGGCAGGCCGTGGCAGAGGATCGTGGATTCGAGCGCGACGACGGCGCGCCCTTTCACGAGGGCCGCGCGCACCTCCTCCGAGAGAACGACCACGCCCCGCCCCGCGCTCCCGCTTCCCGCCTTCGCTCCGCTCACGACGCCCTCCCTCCCGGCTCCGGACCGCCGGGCGTCCCCCGCCTCCGGTCCCGCAGCCTCCGGAGGCTACACTCCGCCCCCGTGAGCGGCCCGCCCCTCCCCCGATTCGTCCCGAACCCCGACCGGCCCGTCTACGGCGAAACTCCTCGCCCCGAGTGGCTGAAGGTCCGCCTCGTCGACAACGAGGACACGCGGGGCATCCTCGAGCTCGTCCGCAGGAAGCACCTGAACACCGTCTGCCAGGAGGCGCAGTGCCCGAACATCTTCGAGTGCTGGGGCCGCGAGCGGACGGCGACGTTCATGCTCATGGGGGACGTCTGCACGCGCCGCTGCGGGTTCTGCGCCGTGACGCAGGGGATCGGCCGGCCGCTCGACCCGGAGGAGCCGCGGCACGTCGCCGAGGCGGTCCGGGAGCTCGGGGTCCGGCACGCCGTCGTCACGTCGGTCAACCGTGACGAGCTCCCCGACGGCGGCGCGGCCCACTTCGCCGCGACGATCGGAGCGATTCGAGCGGCGAACCCCGGCGTCACGGTCGAGGTGCTGATCCCCGACTTCCTCGGGAGCGAGGCGGCGCTCCGGACCGTCCTCGAGGCCGCGCCCGAGGTGCTCAACCACAACACCGAGACGGTCGCGCGGCTCTACAAGCGCGTCCGTCCCGACGCGATCTACGCCCGCTCGCTCGAGCTCCTCTCGCGCGCCGCCGCGTTCCGGGACGGAGCGGCCCCGGCCATGCGTGTCAAGAGCGGGCTCATGGTCGGCCTCGGGGAGGAGGTCGACGAGGTCCTCGGCACGATGCGCGACCTGCGCGCCGCCGGCACCGACACGCTCACCGTGGGGCAGTACCTCCAGCCGCACGCGCGGCGTCTGCCGGTGGAGAAGTGGTGGACGCCGGAAGAGTTCGCGCGGCTGCGCGACGAGGGGAAGGCGATGGGATTCGCCGTCGTAGAGGCGGGACCGCTCGTCCGCTCGAGCTATCACGCCCGGGCGGCGCTCGGCGCGGCCGGGGGCGGCGACTCCGCCGCCCCTCTCTGACCGCCGGTGCTACTCCCCGTCGTTCCCGATCGCCTCGACCGGGCAGGAGTCCATCGCCTCCTGGCACTGGGCCTCTTCCTCGGGGGTGTCGGGCTGCTTCGTCACGAAGGAATAGCCCTTCTCTTCCTGACGCGCGAAGTTGTTGGGGGCCGTCACCCGGCAGACGTCGCAGTCGATGCACTGGGTGTCGACGTAGAACTTGCCGGCAGCGTTGTCGGAGTAGCGGTCGTCCTTGTTCGCCATGGCCGCGGAAGATAGCATGAGAGTTCCGCTTCGGATCATGATCGCCGTCGCCCTGAGCGTTGCAGGAGCGTCCTCCGGCTGCACGAAGGACCCCGACCCGGCGGCCCGCGTCTGGCAAAGGCGCTGCGCCGCCTGCCACGGCCCCGACGGGGCGGGCCGGACCCGCTTTGCCGAGGGGCGCCCGTACGCCGACCTGACCGACGGGAAGTGGAAGCACGCCCCCGACCGGGAGTCGCTCCGCCGGCTCGTCGCCGAGGGGGACCCGGCGAG
>CAYVPO010000058.1:0-18280 GCA_964453825.1 uncultured Holophagales bacterium | reverse complement strand
TTCAGCCGCGGCTGGCTCGGCGTCCCGGGGAAGTAGCCCGAGACTCGAGCCCCGAGAAGCGAGAGGCCCCGGCGACGCCGGGGCCTCCTGCATTCCGGGAGACGAAGGGACCCGCCGGTCTAAGGCTTCGCGTCCGCGAGAGCCACGGCCGCGCCGAAGACGACCCGCGCCCCCGACTCCATCGTCTTGGGCGTCACGAAGTAGACGGTGTCTTCCGGCGTGTGGTAGCCGTGGTGGTCGCCCCCCATCGCGAAAAGCGAGACGGCGTGGATCCCCTTCTCGAAGAACGGCGCGTGATCCGCGCGCCCCTCGCCGCGGATTCTCCCCGACCTGAGGTTGAAGCCGGGGACGAGGCGGTCCCGTGCTCCTTCCATCGCGGCCGCGATCTCCGGGAAGTTCTCCCCGCCCGCGACGTAGAGGCCGTTGCCGGCGCCGAGCATGTCCATGTTGAGCACGGCGACGCACTTCTCGAGCCCCTTCGGCGGGTTCTTCGCGAAGTGCTCCGCCCCGCGCAGCCCGAGCTCCTCCGCGGCGAACCAGACGAACGCGATCGTCCTCCGCGGCCGGGCCTTCAGCGTCGCGGCCGCCCGCGCGACCTCGAGGAGGCTCGCGGAGCCGGAGGCGTTGTCGTCGGCTCCCGGGTTGAGCCGGGGCCAGTCGCCGATGTGGTCGAGGTGCGAGCCGACGACGACGTACTCCCCCTTCAGCGCCGGGTCGGAGCCGGGGAGGAGGGCGACGACGTTGTGAGTCGTCACCTCGCGCCACGGCCGCCCCTTCACCGAGAAGCGGAGCCGGCTCCCGGTCGCGAAGGACGCGAGCGCCCCCTTCGAGAGGAACTTGCGGAGCTCGGCGACGGTCAGCTTCTTTCCGGCGAGGAGCCGGTCGGCGAACGCCTCGCTCACCATCGCCTCGGGAAGCTCGCGGCTGATGCCGACGCTCGTCGACGTGACGGGGCTGTCGATCAGGAGAAAGCCCGCGGCGCCCTTCCGGGCCGCGGCGTTCGTCCGCGCGACGGTGGAGCGATGGTCCTTCCACTCGCGCCCCTCCGGCTCGCCCCGGAGGACGAGGACGACCTTCCCCTTCACGTCGACGCCGGAGTAATCGTCCCGTCCCTCGGCCGCGGCGTCGAAGCCGTAGCCGACGAAGACGACCTCCGCCGTGACGTCGCCCGAGCCGCCGTTCACCATCGGCGACCAGTCCTTCAGGACCTCGGCCTCGTACGGCTTGCCGTCCTTCTCCCCCTCGGCGGGCAGGAGCGTCAGGCTCGCGGCCTCGATTCCGGCCAGGCCGTGCGTGAAGGCCTGCTTGTAGTCGGAGAGGTCCGCGGGCGGGCGCAGCCCGGCCTTCCGGACCTCCGCGACGACGTGGCCGACCGCCTTCCCGTAGCCCTCCGTCCCGCTGAGCCGCCCGGCCATCCCCGGCGCGGCGAGGATCTCGACCGTCGCGAACGCCGACGCGGCGGTGATGCGCGAGGCGGCCGCGGCGACCTCGGCCGCGCTCGGCCCGGCGGCCCGCAGGCCACCCGGAACGACGAGCGACGCGCCGACGAGGAGCGGGAG
This sequence comes from uncultured Holophagales bacterium, assembly GCA_964453825.1. Classification (GTDB taxonomy): domain Bacteria; phylum Acidobacteriota; class Thermoanaerobaculia; order UBA5066; family UBA5066; genus UBA5066. The sequence continues at coordinate 16,721 of CAYVPO010000058.1, read as the reverse complement.
AAGCGCGCGGCGCCCCCCCGCGACCCGCCGACCGGTCACTTCTTCACCTCGGCGGGCGCGGCAGCGGCCGGGGCCTTCCCCCTCAGCGCGGCGAGGACCTCCGCCTCCTTCTCCGCGGCGAGGCCGGCCCGAGCCTTCGCGCGTCGCTCCTCCGGCAGCGAGTCCCACCAATGAAGCGTGGAGGCGATCGTCTCGGAGAGCGGACGGAACGTCAGCCCCGCTTTCAGGGCGCGGGCGATCGAGACGTCGCCGATCCCGGCCTCGGGCCCTTCGGTGGAGACCCAGATCGGGAAGTCGGCCTCGGGCGTCAGGCCGAGATCCTTCAGCTTCGCCTCGGGCGCCCAGGTGAACGTCGCGTTCGACTTCGTCTCCTTGCGGCACGCCTCGAGGAACGCCTTCATCGTGAGCCGCTCCTTCGGACCGGTCGCGTTGAAGACGCCGTTCGTCCCGGACTCGACCATCCGGACGATCCAGTCCCCCAGGTCGCGGACGTCGATGAACTGCAGCGGGTCGGTCGGCTTTCCGGCGACGAGGACCTCGCCCCCCTTCCGAACCCGGACCGGCCAGTACGTGAAGCGGTCGCTCCCGTCCCGGTCCCCGACGATGTAGCCCGGCCGGACGTTCAGCGCCTTCCCCGGCATCGCCTTCTCCGCCGCCTCTTCGCAGAGGAGCTTCAGCGCGCCGTAGTTCCCCTCGCCGATGTCCTTGATGGCGTCGACGTCGGTCCCCTCCGGGAGTCGCATTACGGCAGCCGTCTCGTCCATTCCGGCCTTCATCGGCGAGGCGTAGACCGAGATCGAGGAGATGAAGACGTACTGGTCGACGTTCCCCGAGAGAACCTCCGCGGCCGAGCGAACCTGCCGCGGGAAGTAGCCCGACGTGTCGATCACGGCGTCCCACTTCCGCCCGGCCAGCTTCTTCACGTCCTCGGCGACGTTCCGGTCGCCGTGGATCTCCTCGAGGGGGCGCCCCTTGAAGAGGCCCGGATTCGACTTGCCCCGGTTGAAGAGCGTCAGCTCCCACCCCTTCGCGAGGGCGGCCTCGACGATCGCGACCCCGAGGAACCGGGTCCCCCCGAGGATCAGGACCTTCTTCTTCGCGGGCGCGGCCTCCGCGGCGCGGGCCCAGCGCGGAAGGGCCAGGGCGGCCCCGGACGTCGCGGCCAGGGCGAGGAGATCTCTGCGGCTGAGACGGTCTTTCATCGTTGCTCCTCCACGGGCATCACCGAGGGTACGGCAGAGTAGCGCACGGGTTTCAGGCCTTCCCCGGCTCCGGGCATACCCGAGCGGCCTGACGCGACGACCTACGGCGACATCGCCAGCCGGAACCCGTAGCGGCTCGGCGCGGCATTCGGCAGGAACGCGTGCCGGGCGGCGGATCGCGCGTGGGAGAGGAAGTACGAGAAGCAGCCGCCGCGCAGCACCCGATACGTCCCCTTCGCCGGTCCTCTGGGGTCGGTCACGGGGTCCATCGACTTGAAGCCCTCGTACCAGTCCTCGACCCACTCGAAGACGTTTCCGTGCATGTCGTACAGGCCGAACGGGTTCGGGAGCTTCGTTCCGACCGACTGGGGCCATGAGCCCGAGGTGCCGCTGTACCACATGTAGGGCGCGGCCTCCCGGCTGTACTCGACCAGCCAGTCCAGCGCATCTCCGAACGAGAAGCGCGTCTCTGTCCCTCCTCGTGCCGCCCGCTCCCACTCCGCCTCCGTCGGCAGCCTGAACTTCGTCGTCTCGAGGAGCGCGTTCAGCCGGTCGAGGAAGCCGCCCGGGCCGCGGATGTCCTCCCACGACACGCTGTCCACCGGGCAGTCCCCGGGACAGTACGAGAACTCGCTCGGGTTGGAGCCCATCACCGCTCGCCACTGCGCCTGGGTCACCTCGTACTTCCCCAGGTAGTAGTCGGACGTCAGCGTGACCGGATGACGGAGCTCCGCGCCGTTCACCCGTCCGATCTCCGTCGGCGGCGAGCCCATGTGAAAGGTCCCTGCAGGGACGGGCACCATCACGAGGGGCACGCCCCCCGGCAGCAGGAACGCGACTTCGTTCGGACCGGGCGCGACCGGCTCCCGGGACGGCAGGACGGCGAAGGGATCTCCGGAAACGTTGTGAATGATCGTTGCATAGGCGAAGACGGGCAGATCGCTCTCGAACTCGATCCAGAGGTTCGAATCGGTCGTACCGACGACCTCGGGGAGATGGTCGATCGTCAGCTGTCGGAAGTCGTTTCCCGAGATCGGTCCGATCGTCGTCGACGCGAGCAACGATCCGTCGCCGCGCCGGACCCGCAGCTTCACCGTCACGTCGATCCCTGCGGCGTTCCAGACCGCGAAGTTCGTTCGATATCCCGCCGCGACGCTCGCGCTCACCGAGACCTGAGGTATGACGCCCGCCTTCATCGCGTCGGACGCCGTCAGCGCCGGTAGCCACTGCCCCGAAACCGCTCCGTCGCCGCAGGCATTCACGTTGTTCACGCTCGAGACGATCACGAGAGGTCCGGATGAGTCGAAGCGGACCGGTCCGTAAACCCCGTAGAGGTAGGCGAGCGGCCGCGGAAAGAAGGCCTCGTGGAAGCTGTCGAAAGCGACCTGGCTACGAGCCTCGACCCGGACGGGATGAGAGGTGTAGGTACCGACCATGACCTTTCCGTAGATCGTGGCGGTGACGGTCACGGCGCTGGGGCCCGGGTTCAGGATCCGGACGGATGTCCGGAACTCCGCCTGGTTCGCACCGGGTGCGAACGCCGACGACGGCAGAAAGTAGTTCTCTGCATCCGCCTCCACCGCTCCCAGCACCGCAGCCGCGGCGACGAAACTCAGCGCCACGAAACGAGTTCTTCCGGGCACTCCGGCCTCCTTTCTCGGGGCGAGCTCCGTACCGGTGTCGTGGGCGGCAGCTTACCGGCCCAGGACTTCGGGAGTCGAGCCCGGCGCGCTCGGCGCCTTGCCGCGCTGCTCGGGACCTCCGGTCAGGCAATGAGTTCACCGATCAGTAGCACGGAGGGGAGCCCACCTCTTGACATCATGATGTTCTAAGGTAAGCATCATGACATGCGGACGACGTTGACTCTCGACGACGACCTGGCCGAGCGGCTCAAGGCGGAGGTCCACAGGACTCGGAAGCCCTTCCGCGCCGTCGTGAACGAGACGATTCGGGCCGGCCTCGCAACCAGGCGCGCCTCGCGCTCGCCTAAGCCGTTCCGGGTCGTCGCGAGAGACCTCGGGGAGCTCCGGCCCGGCCTGAGCCTCGACAACGTCGCCGAGCTTCTCGAGCAGGTCGAGGGACCGAGGCACCGATGATCCTGGTCGACGCCAACCTCCTCATTCACGCCTACCATCCGCGTTCGCCGCAACACGACCTGGCCCGCAGGTGGCTCGAAAGCACCCTCTCGGGTCCCGACCTCGTCCGCTTCGCGTGGGTCACGCTCTGGGCTTTCCTCCGGATCACGACGAGCGCACGGGTCTTCGACCGACCCCTCTCGGCCGAGGAGGCCGGAGAGGCCGTGAGCGCGTGGCTTGCGAGGCCGAACGCGGGAATCGTCGAGCCGGGCGAGCGGCACTGGGAGATCCTCGCCGGGTTGATGAAGGAGGGGCAGGCGACGGGCCCTCTCGTCATGGATGCGGCGCTCGCCGCCCTGGCGATCGAGAACGGTGCCACGCTCCAGACGACGGACCGCGACTTCCACCGCTTCCCGGGCCTCTCCTTCGTGAACCCGCTCTCCTGAGCCCTCGGGAGCATCACGGCCGCAGCGCCCGCGGCGCAGGGCTCTCGCTCTCCTACCGAGGATGGCCTTCGCGCCTGGCAGGGAGGAAGGACCCTCCCTGCCGAATGCACCGGGACGTGGACGCCGGGGGCCTTCTCCGGGTCAGTCCCCCTTCACCGTCAGCACCGCCCCGCTCGAGTAGGCGTTGAACTCCGGGGCGTACATCGACTGGACCGTCGCGGGGCCGACCCGGAAGGTCCCGGCCATGTTCGCGCGGAGGCGGTACTTGAACGTGTACTCGCCGACGGGGAGCTGCTCGAAGAAGAAGTTCGTCCCGCTGTCGCGGACCTCCTCGTACCAGACGATGCCGAGGTCCCACTTGTAGCGGCTCACGGTCGACTCCGGCTCGAAGCCGGCGCCGCGCGGGTCGCGCAGGTGGACGTACTCGGCGGCGTGCTTCGTCCGGAGGGAGAGCTGGACCTCGACCTGGTCGCCCGGCTTCAGGGCCGTTCCGTCGGCGATCGGCTTGAGGACCCACTCCTTGCCGGTGTTCTCGCGGAGGAAGTAGCGACGCGAGACGTTGAAGAAGTCGCCGCGGTCTTCCTCGGGGAGCTTCTCCGTCGAGAAGTGCCACGCCGCCGAAGCGAACGCGAAGCCCTTGCCCCCCTTCTCGACGGCGATCGTGGAGGTCGTCTTCGGGTCGACCTGCGGGCCGGGGATGACGACCTGGTTCTTCTTTCCGGAGTACTTGTCCGGCTCGAACGTGAACGTCGTCTCCCGTCCGCCGACCGCGACCTTCATCGTCTCGCGCGCCCCGAGGGCCCCTTCGGCCTTCAGGTAGTGGACGAGGGAGTAGAGGACCTCGGCCGTCGCGCGGGTCGACTTCCACTGGTTCAGCTTCTTGTTCAGGAAGAGCCACTGGACGAGGCCGTCGCGCCTCGGGTCCTTCGGCGTCAGCTCCGTGAGCGTCCGGAGCGCGAACGCGTGCGTCTCGATCGTGTCGTTGTACCAGAGCCAGGAGCGGTCCTCCTGCGCCCAGAACGTGCCGAGCTCCTCGGTCGACTTCGCCGAGTCCATGACGCTCGCGAAGACGAGCCGGGCGTCCTTCATCCGGTCCGCCCGCTTCAGCGTCAGGGCGAGATAGCCCTTCAGGTAGGGCGAGTGCTCCTTCCAGTGCTTGAAGGAGAACGCGAGGATCTCCTTGCGCTCCGCGGCCGTGAGACCGTTCTCGGACCAGGAGGCGTCGGGGAAGCTGCTCGCGACGTAGTTGACGAAGGTCAGGAACTCCCAGCAGCAGTCTTTCCGCATCAGGGAGAGGAGGTCGTCGCGGTAGTGCCTCGCGACGTAGCCCCAGGCCCGCTGGACCATCTCCTTCGGGACCTCGACGCCGAACTCCGTCGCCTTCGCGAGGCCGTGGAGGATGTAGACGGTCATGTAGGGCGACGGCGGGCCGCCCGGCCACCAGGGGAAGCCGCCGATCGAGGTCTGGGCCTTCGCCAGCTTCGCGAGCGCCGCCTCGCGCTCCGCCTTCGCGACGCGCGGGTCGAGGACCTTCGCGAGGCCGTGGCCGGCGTCCTGCCCTCCCCGGGCGTCGACGAGCCACGGGCTCTCCTCGAGCGTCATCTTCCGGTTCGGGTCGGCCGCGTCCCACGTCTCGAGCTTCACGTCCCTCTTCGAGAGCTCCTTCGCCATGGCGGCGACCGAGGGGTACTTCTCGAACATCGAGGTGACGATGCCGGTCGAGACGAAGCGGTTGAGCGTCTGCTCGGTGCACTCGTACGGGTAGTTGACGAGGTACGGGAGCGCGTCGAGGACCCCATAGAAGAGCTGGGCGTCGACGTTGACGACCATCTGCTCGTTGATGAGCGTCGGGTCGCCCCCCTTCGCCAGGTCCTCGAAGCGCATCTCCTTCCGCTGCCCCTCGCGAAGCGTGACGAAGCGCGACTGGACGAGGTGCATCCGGCTCGGCAGGACCGGCAGCGGCCGGAGCTCGCCGTCGGAGAGGTTTCCGGACGACGCCGTGACCTTGAAGGCGACGGTCCGGACGCCGGGAGGGGCGGTCAGCAGAAACGTCTGATTCGTGCCGCCGCCGGCCGGGACCGCGATCGCCCGGCGCGCGTCGGCGACCGGGAGGCCGAAGCGGGCCGTGAGGTCCTCGTTCGTCTCGGGGTCGAGGATCGCCAGCGCAAGGCTCCCCTTCAGCTCCCCTTCGGACGCGTTGTTGACGACGACCTTCAGCTCGGCCCGGTCCCCTTCCCGCAGGAAGCGCGGGACGTAGGGGCGGACCATGAGCTCCTTCACGCTCCTCGTCTCGCGCTTCAACGACGCGCCGCGGAGGTCCTTCGTCACGGCGTGGAGCCAGACGTTCCAGGACGTGACGGAATCGGGGACCGTGAACTCGATCGAGGCTGAGCCGTCGGCCCCCGTAATGAGCTGCGGCGCCCAGAAGGCCGTTTCGGCGAAGTTGCTCCGAAGCGCGGGCGCCTCGGCCGCCGGTGCCAGGCCGGCCTCCGCCTCCGCCTCGTTCGGCGCGGCAACGTCCCCCTTCATCTCGAGCGACTTCGCCATCTGCGGTGCGGCGGCGGGCGCGGGAGGCGGCGGCGGGGGCGGCGGCGCGCCGTCCCGCTCCATGGCCGCCTCGGACACCATCGTCACGCCCATTCCGCCACGCATCGCGAACTTTCGTCCGCGGGCCCCGGGCCCGCCGATGCCGTATCGGTCGAGCTCCAGCAGCCGGTCGGGCGAGAACGACGGGCCGGACGGCGTCCCCGCGAACTGGCCCCGGACCCACTGGGCGCGGGCCGCGCCGAGCGTCGCACGCGTCCAGGCCGTCCCCGTCCGGGACGGATAGAGGGAGAGGATCGACGGCGGGTGATGGGGCGCGAAGACGTCGAGGCTCCGGTCGTACATGTACCCGAGGAGCTCGGCCGCGCCGGCCTCCACCGGCTTACCGGAAGGCGACGTCACCTTCACGCGCCACGTCTCGCGCGTCCCCGGACGGATCCGGTCGCGGAAGGTCGCGAACTCCAGCTTCAGCTCGCGGTCGTCCCACGGGACGAAGACCGAGGCCGCCTGGCTCATCCACTGGTGGTCGCGGAGGGCCGTGAGCGTGACGCCGAAGCCGCCGCGGTCGGCCTCCGTCACCGGGAACTCGACGACGGTCGGGTCCTTCCCCGCCGTCAGGACGGTGCGGGAGAGGAGTTTCCCTGCGCGGAAGCGCTCGAGGAGCATTTCCTGCCCCGGGAGTCCCGAGGCCGCGAGGAGGCGCGCCGTCCCGCCGACCACGACGGAGCCCGACTCGACGGCGAGGACGAGCGGGACCGGCTGAGTCGCCTTTCCGCCGGCCACGATCACGTCGCGGGAGGTCTCGTACTTCGCTCCGAAGTCGTCGACGGTCTCGTAGCGGATCCGCCACGCCCCCGCCGGCAGGGTGCCGAGGTCGAGAGCGGCGACGCCGTCCGCGCCGTGCCGCGCCTCTCCACGCGCCTTCTCGGCGCCGTCGGGGAGGTCGCGAAGGACCGCCTCCACCCGGAACGCCGTGTCCCAGCGCGGGCGGAGCGCGTCTCCGGGCGTCCGGACGGACGCTCCCTCTCCTTCCTCCGCCTGCTCGACGCGGCGCGGGAGGTCGGCCGGGAGCGGCGTCTCGGCCGGCGGAGCGAGGGCGATCAGCCGCCACGTCCCGTTGCCGGGGCGAGGCACGCCGTCGAGGTTCGTCCGCGTGATCTTTGCCGACATCGACTCCCCGGCCCGGCCAAATCCCGACGGGAACGCCACGTCGGCCTCGACGGAGACGAAGCCGAGCCGGACGGCGCGCGTCGCGCTCCGGGTCTCGCCCCCTTCGTCGAGGACGTCGGCCTGGACGACGTAGCGCCAGGTCGTCTCCTTCGAGTCCGCCTTCGTCTCGTCCGCTTCCGGCGTGAAGGAGACCCGGAACGTCCCCTCCGCGTCGAGCGTCGTCTCGCCTACGGCGACGACCTGCGGCTTCGCGACGGAGCCGAAGCCCCAGAACGACCACCACCAGGGCCGGAGCGTCTCGCGCGTGACGCGCCACTTCACGGAGCCGTTCGTCACCGGCAGGCCGAAGTAGTACCGCGCCTCGCCGACGAGCGACGCCTTCCGGTTCAGACGCATCGGCTCCTTCGGCTCGAGGAACGTCGCCTCGAACGTCGGCCGCTTGTACTCCTCGACCCGCACGGAGGTGCTCCCGGAGAGGGAGCTCTCGAGGCGCCAGGAGCCGAGAAGGCGCCCCGTCGGGACGACCATCTCCCCCGCCGCCGTGCCGAAGTCGTTCGTCGAGACGGTGCGCGTCTCGACCCGCTCGCCGTTCGGGTCGACGAGCCAGATCGTGACCGGAGTCCGGTCCGCGACGCGGAACCGGGCGTCCTCGGTCGAGCCGCGGTAGGCGAGGACCTTCCAGTGGAGCGTCTGCCCCGGCCGGTAGATGCTCCGGTCGGTGTAGAGGAGCGAGTCGGTCCTCTGACCCGGCTTCGACTCGCGATGGAAGCCGACCTGCTGGCCGTCGAACGTGAGGTCCCGGCCCTTCTTCGCGAGGAGGTGGAAGGCTCCCCCGCTCTCGCGCAGGGCGAACGAGACGCGCCCGTCGGCGCCCGAGGTCTTCGTCTCTTCGCGCCGGTGCCCCTCGCGCCAGTCGAACCGCCAGAGCGTCACCTCGGCCCCGGCGACGGCCCGGCCCGTCGCGCCCGAGAGGACGCGCGCCGTCACGGCGCCCGATTCCGGCTCGGGCCGCACCGCGAGGACGAGGTCGGAGACGAAGAGGTTCGTCCCGACGACGACGTTGTCCGAATCGCGGAAGTCCTTCCGCGCCGAGGCGAGGAGGACGTAGAGGCCCGGCTCGCGAAGGGGCGGCGTGACGAACGTCCGGTGGGTCTCGAAGTCGGGAGTCTTCGGGAGCGCGGCCGTCCACTCGGCCGCGGGCGTCCCTCCGACGAGCTTCCGCATGTCCTCCGAGGAGGGGAGCGCCGACCAGTCCTTCGACGCCGCGATCCACTTCTCGGCGTCGACGCGGTAGGCCCGGAAGTGGAGCGCCTCGAGGTTCCGGTGGGAGACCTCGACGGAGCGCTTCCCGGGGCCGTCGACCGCCATCGTCTGCAGGGCGTACTCGGGCGCCTCGATCGCCTTCACGATCGAGAGGCATCTCGCCCCGCCGGGGGAGGTCGGGTAGGCCGCTCGCCCGGCTTCCGCGGCGCGCCGCGCCTCGACCAGCCGGTTCGGCCGCGTGCCGTTCCGGTGGAGCTCGGCGACCTCCGCCTTCCCCATCGCCCACCAGGGATCGGAGCGGAATGCGTCGAGGCGTCCTTCGAGGTCCGTCCGGATCCGCTCCCGGTCGCGCTCCTCGGTGAACGACGCCGCGAGCCGCCGCATCCTCTCGAGGCGCGCCTCGAGCCGCGCTCCGGTCCGCCCCTCCTTCGCGTGCCACGACTCGAGGTCGGTGAGGACCGCCCCGATCCTCTCGAGCGGGTGGACCTCCGGAGAGGCGAGGTCCGTCTTCGGCTCGCGCCCGGCGTCTCCCGCGAGGAGCGCCCCGAGGTCGAGCCGCCAGACCTCGTTCGACTGCTCCGGCGTCCAGCCGGCGGTGTCGGCGAGGAGGTCGACGAGGAGGTAGCTCGTCGCGTCGCGGAGCGTCCCGCGGATCTCCTTCGGGTAGTCGTTCGGCGCGAGGACGAGCGCCGCGGCCGTGACCGGCTCCTTCCCGAGCTCTGCGCGCATCGCCCAGACGTCCAGCGCCGCCTTCAGCGCCTCGGCCAGGATCTGCTCCCGCGTCCAGGCTTTCAGGTCGACGATCCCCTTCGTGTCGACCTTCTCCCGCTGACCGATCTCCCACGAGTAGGCTCGCTGGTAGGTGACGAGCGCGTGGCCGTAGAGGAGCGAGAGCTGCGCCCGGTGGAGGGTTCCGTCGGGCCACGGCTCCTCGCGAAGCCGCCGCACGGCCGTCTCGTAGCCGTGCAGGCCGATCCGGAGCTGCGTCACCGAGACGAGCGCCTTCGTCCACTCCGGCTCGTCCTTCTTCGCCTTCGCGGCCGCCAGGAGCGCTTCCGCGGCCTTCGCCGCCTCTTCGAACTTCTGGTCGTTCACGAGACGGTCGACGTCTTTCCATGCGGCAGTGGCCTTCGGCACGGGTTTCACTCCCTTCGCGGCTCCCGGCTTGCCGCCGAGCGCGAGCGCGCCTCCGGCGAGGAGAACGACGACGGCGGACAGGACGAGTACGGACCGGACGCGCGGCTCTGTCGTCATAACGAGAGCTTAGACCGCCTCGCCCGTCGAAAGTTCCCCGTCAAGGTGCCAGGCGTGAAATCGTGTATTAAAGGGCCGGTCGTCAGGAAAGCCGGAACGCGGCGGCCGCGAGGATCGGGCCGTTCTTCTCGGCCCGTGCCGCGAGCGTCCGGACGGTCGCGGCCCAACCCCGTCCGCGCGGGATCGTCGGACTCCACTCGTCGACGGAGACTCCGCGCAGGCTCGCCCGGCCCCGCAGGAGGAGCTCGGCCCACTCGGGCCGTGACTGTCCCGAGAGGTCGACGGCCGAAGCGGCGAAGGTCCCTTCCCTGCCGTGGAGAAAGAGGACCCCTTCTCCCGAGGCCCCGCTCTTCTCCAGCTTCACGAGGGCCGCCCGGCCCCGCGGCCCGTCTTCGAGCTCCTGGAAGATTCCCTCGACGAGCGGATGTCCGGAGGCGAAGAAGTCGTGCTCCTCGTGCCGGACCGCTTCCTCGCGGTCGAACGTGCCGAGAAAGCGGCTCCCTCCCGGGACGCCCGGGAGATGCTCGAGGAGGGCGTCGCCCCCGAACTCCAGGTACCAGGTCCGGGAACCCCTCTTCTCCGCGACGTCGAAGCCGTAGAGCTCGCAGGCCGCGATGACGAAGCGCTCCATCGCCGCGTCGAGGCCCGCCGGCACGCGCGTCAGAATGCCGTTCGCGTGCTCGGGGCGGTACCCCTCGGCGTGAAGGTGGTGGTAGGCGGCGCGCTGGCGGGCCTGCGCCGCGCCCCTCACCTCTGCAACGAGCTCCCCGACCGGGAGCTCCGCGCGGCCGAGGGCCGACGCCTTCTCCGCCTTCCGGATCGCCGCCTCCACGTTCGCGAGCGATCGTTCGAGGCCCCCGAGCGGCTCCCGGAAGAGCCCGATCCGCTCGTAAAGCTCGACGAGGTCCCGCAAGAAGCCCGAGGGCGGCCGGAAGTAGACGATCTCGACCCGCTCCTTTCGGCTGATCCGGTCGAGGCGGCCGATCCGCTGCTCGACCTGGGCCGGGTCGAGGGGAAGGTCGAAGAGGACGAGCCGGCGGCAGAACTCGAAGTTCCGCCCCTCGCCGCCGCACTCCGTCGAGATCAGGAACGTCGGCCCCTTCGCTCGCCGGAACTCCGCCACCTCGAGGTCGCGCCTGTCCGGCGACAGCTCCTCGTGGAAGACGGCGACGCGCTTGCGGGTCTCCCGCTCGAGGAGCGCCTTCAGCGACTGGAGAGTCGGGAGATCGTGGCAGAAGACGAGCGTCTTGCCCTCTTCGGCCCCTCCCGGCGCGAAGCCCTTCGCCTTCCCGACGAGCCACTCCACGCGCGGGTCTGCGGCGTCGGCCTTCTCGTCTCCCGAAAGGGCCTGCGAGGCGGGGACCCGGTCGAGCTCGACCGGGAGCGGGACCCGGGGCGGCAGCCCCCCGATGTCGACGCGTCGCGTGGCGCTCGTGCAGGGAGGGAGCGGCTGGTTCTCCGAGAGCGCCGCGACGAACTCCTTCTCGGAGCGGTAGGCGTCGGGCCGGACCATCTGGAGGAGGCGGAAGAAGCCGGAGGTGTCCGCCTCGAGCGGCGTCGCGGAGAGGAGGAGGACGTGCCGGGCGGCCTTCGCGAGGGGCGCCGCCGCCCGCTCGGCCTCGGCCTCGAGGACGAGGCGGTGCGCCTCGTCGACGACGAGGAGGTCGAGACCGGCCTCGACGGCCTTCTGCGCGAGACCCGGCTCGGAGACGAGCTCCTCCAGGGCGATCACGGAGCGCCGGTGCGCGTCGAACGGGTTGAACTCGGGCCCGTGGTCCTTCGCGACGTCCGCGCGGCGCTTCGCGTCGAGGAGGACGAAGACCTGGTGGAACTTCCGCCAGAGCTCGCCGAGCCACTGGACGGTGAGGGTCGACGGGGCGACGACGAGGACCCGGTCGGCCCGGTCGGTCCGCACGAGGCGCGAGAGGATCAGGCACGCTTCGATCGTCTTGCCGAGGCCGACCTCGTCGGCGAGGAGCCAGCGAACCGGCTCGTAGGCCGTCGCCCGCTCGGCGACGTGGAGCTGGTGCGGGTGGATCGCGATCCGGCCGCCGAGGAACGAGCCGAGCCCCTTCGCCTGCCGCATCCGCGAGAGGAAGAGGCCGTCGACGCGGTTCCGGAACGCGGCCGCCCGGTCGACGTCGAGGCCGGCGAGTCTCTCGATCGGGTCCTGCGGGATCTCCGCCGGCCAGAGACGTTCCTCCTCGAGGACGCGGCCGTCGGTCGTCCTCCAGGCCGTCGTGCCCCTCTCGCGGGAGGCGAGGGTCACGACCTCGCCCGTCTCCTCGATCCGGGCGTCGCGCCCGGCCGACAGCTCGAGCGGACGGAGCCCCGTGTCGGCGATCCCGAAGGTCAGCCGCTCGCCGCTCCGCGGAAAGAAGACGACGACCCTGCGGGCCGCGACCTCTTCGACCCGTCCCGGGCCGAGGTCGCGGTTGAACTTGTGCAGGACCTTTGTCCCGATGCGGGGCGCCCCGGACGGGGCGGCGTCCCTCGCCATGAGACCGGGAAGGATGCACCGGCCGCTCCCCCGGGGCAAGGCCCCGGGGAAGGCGGGCCGGGTCAACGTCTTAGGAACGGCAGAAGACCCGGAAGTCCATGTCGCCGTACGGGAAGATCGTGTCGGCGTCCTCCAGGATCGTCAGGTAGTCCTCGTGGATCTTCCCGGCGTCGACCTGCCGCATCAGCTCGCGGGCGCGGTCGAGGTGGCGGACGATCTGGACCTCGGAGTAGCGGACGGCCTGCCCGGTCTCGATGAGGAAGCCCCAGTCGGAGGCGCCCGCGAGGAAGAGGCAGCGCGCGGCCTGGTCGAGCGCGCGCTTCAGGAGGAGGTCGGTCGTGTCGCGGTGCCGCGTCGCGAGGTCGGCCATCTTCCCGACGAGCCGGAAAAGATGCCGGTAGACCCACGTGTTGGGCTGGTACTCGCGGCCCTCGACCCACGTCTGGAAGTAGTCTCCCTTGCCCCAGCTCGAGGCGCCCGGCGTCATCCGCTGGTGGTGCGGGCTCTCCGCGAGGTACTCGGACGGCGTGACGGGGCGGACGACCGACTGGTCCCAGAGGAGCTTGCGGAAGACCGACTCGAGGAAGCCCGGCCCCTCTTCCCACCAGTGGCCGAAGAGCTCGGCGTCGTAGGCGGAGACGACGCACGGCTTGCGGCCGCCGTGCTTCTCCTGGAAGTACGTCGCCTGCGCGCCGCGCTCGAAGACGAACTGGGCCGCCTGCGCCTCGCGCGTCTCGTCGGCCCACTCCGGGACGTAATACGTCTTACCGCCGAGGTCGGCGCCGCGGGCGGTGATCCGGTAGTACTTGATCCCGGTATTGCGGCGGACGCCCGCCGTCTTCCAGTAGTCGGTGAGGTAGTCCCAGTCCGCGTCGTACCCGAGGTCCCGGTACCACTCCTTGTAGTTCGGGTGTCCCGGGAAGCCGTTCTCGCGCGACCAGATCTTCGCGCGCGTCTCGGGGTCGATCGGGAACGCCGCCGTCCCGGCGGGCGTGATCACAGGGTTCGCGGAGTCGAAGAAGGGGCGGGTGTCCCCCTCGCGGAGCCCCTTCGGGTTGACGAGGAACCAGCGGATCCCCTCGTCGGCGAGGAAGGAGTCGAGCCCCGGGGTCCAGGCGTTCTCCGCGAGCCAGATCCCGCGCGGGCTACGCCCGAAGACCCGCTCGTACTGCCGCTTCGCCGTCCGCACCTGCCCCCGGATCGCTTCCGGGAAGTCCTTGTAGAGGGGGAGGATCCAGTGCGTCGCCGGGCAGGTGATGACCTCGAGTTTTCCGGCGTTCTGGAAGTCCCGGTAGCCGCGCGTCAGGTCGCCTTCGTAAGCATCCCAGACGTGCTTCGCGGTCCAGAAGCGAGAGAGGATCTGCTCGGCGGCGGCGAGCCACGGCTTGCCGCGCGCGTTGTCCCGCTCGCGCGTCGCGAGCTTGATGCACTCGTCGATGTGGCGGGCCGCGCGGAACTTCAGGTGCGGGTCCTGCATCATCGCGAGAAGCGGCGGCGTGAGGCTGACGGTGAGGCGGAAGTCGATCTTGTCGCGCTCCAGGTTCCAGAGGACGTGGAGGAGCTGCGTGTAGACCGAAACGACCGCCTCGAAGAACCACTGCTCCTCGAGGCCGACCTCGTACTCCGGGTGGCGGACGAACGGGAGGTGCTGGTGAAGGACGAGCGACCAGTACCCCTTTTCCTCGGGAGCGGCGTGGCTCCGCCTCTTCCAGTAGAGGTACTGGTTGAAGCGCCACTGGTCCGGTCCGACCGGGATCTCCACGTCCTGGGACGGCATTTCGATCGAACCCCAGGAAACGTGCATCTCCGCCGGCTCGTCGACGCCACGTGGCACGAAGACCGCGTTCGAGCGGGCCACCTTCTCGAAGTAGGTCGTCCCGAGCGCCCGGTAGCCGAGCTCGGCGATGTAGTCGCGCCCGCCGGTCACGGTCACCCAGTACTCGTTTTTGTCGGCGAGGTAGTCGTCCACCTCGAACGAGGAGTTCGCGTTGAAGCCGTCGAAGGAGACGCCGGTCACGTCGTAGACGCGGAGGAGGAGGGCGTTCTTCTCGAAGAAGTCGGCGCCGAACCGCGCCTTCAGCGCTTCGCGGGCCTCCGTCCCGACCTCCCAGGTGCAGTAGAGGCTCTTCGGATCGCACGGGACGAGGTAGGCGTAGGTCTCGTCGTAGGTCGCCGGGAGGTACGGGAGCTCGCGGAGCACCTTTTCGAAAGGCGTCTCGGGGACGTCCGGATCCTCCGGCGGAGGCTCGATCGGGTCCTGCGACGGGCGGTCGACCTTCGCGTGTCCGTCGTAGCCCGGAATGTCCTCGATCTCTGCGCGGTCCCCTTCCTCCGGCGACGCCGCGACGAGCGGCGTCGGCTCGGGCTCGGAGACGGGGGCGAAAACGGGGCTCGGGGCGGTCGGCTCGGTCATGGCCTGGGTCGCCTCCTTCTTCCTCGTGGGCTTCCTGGCGGGCGCCTTCGCGGCCGGCTTCGCGGCCGGCCTGGGACCCGGCTTCGGGGCCGGGCCTTTCCGGGCCGCTGCGGCCTTCTTCGCGGCGTCCACCCCGGGCGCCGGAGCCTTCCCGGTCGCCCGGCGCTTCGGAGCCGCTTCGCTCGGGGCCTTCGCCCCGCGGGTCGCACCAACCGCGGGTCCGGCCTCCCGGGGAGGCGCGACCTCGGGCGAGCTTTTCAGCGTCCTCGGTCCCGCCTTCGTCTTCCGGGGCCCGGGGCCGTCCTTCTTCGTCTTCCGGTTCGGCTTCTCGTCCATGGTCCTCGTTCCGTTCGGATCGTGATCCCGGCCCCGCGAGGACACGACGTCCCGCCTTCGGGCCAGAGGCCGGTCCGTGGCTCCCGGTCTCGGGTCCTTGTCGGGCGGCGTCCCGATCATACGGGATCGAACGTGAAGTCCGCGTTCAGACACCGTGCGCCGCCGAGGGGCCGGCTGCCGAACCGGAAGGCCTCAGATCGAGGCGACGCCGCCTCTTTCCCGCCGCCTCGCCACGACCGCGCCGGCGACCGCGAGGACCCCGCCGAGGACGATCAGGACGGTGGGCGCGCCGACCGCCGCGGCGGCCGTCCCGGCCGAGAGGTTGCCGAGCGGCATCCCGCCCCGGAAGGCGAGGCTGTAGATGCTGACGACCCGGCCCCGGAGCGCGTCGCCGACGCTCGTCTGGACGAGCGTCATGAAGCCCGAGAAGACGACCATCTGGCAGGCCCCGGCGGCCACGAGCAGCGCGTAGGAGAGCGCCGGCACGCGCGAGAACGCGAAGGCTGCCATCAGGACGCCGTAGAGAACGAGCCCGAGCGTCGACAGGAGGCCCCGCCGCGGCAGCCGGGCCGCACCCGCGACGGCGAGGCCCCCGAAGACGGCCCCGCAGCCGAACGCCGCGAGGAGGATGCTGTAGCGCTCCGCCCCGGCGTGGAAGACGTCCTTCGCGAAGACCGGGAGGAACGTCAGGAGCGGGTTCGAGCAGAACGTGCCGAGGAACGCCAGCCCGACGAGGCTCCGGAGGGACGGCTTCTTCCAGACGGTGAGGACCCCCTCCCGGAGCCCCTGGAGGACGCTCGCTCCCCCGCTCCCGGTCCCGGGTCGCCGGGCGATCGCGGCGAGCGCGACGACGACGGCCAGGAACGAGAGGCCGTTCAGCCCCATGCAGCCTGCGGCTCCGAACCGCGCGAAGGCGAGGCCGCCGACTGCCGGGCCGACGACGCGGGCGAAATTGAACTGGATCGAGTTCAGGAGGATCGCCTTAGGCAGTTCCGCCGGGGGAACGAGCATCGGGACGAGAGCCTGGAACGCGGGCCCGCCGAACGCCTGCGCGAGCCCCACCACCACCGAGGTCGCGAGGATCGCCCCGAGCGTGATCCTCCCGGTGGCGATCAGCGTCATCAGGACGAGCGCGCTGGCCATCTGGACGAACTGGGAGACGAGGAGGATGCGCCGCCGCTCCGCCCGGTCGGCGAGGACCCCGCCGAAGAGCGAGAAGGCGAGAAAAGGGGCTTCGCCCAGGAAAGCGTCGACGCCCAGCCAGAAGGGGGAGCCGGTCAGGGTGAGGACGAGCCAACCCTGGGCGACCCGCTGCATCCAGGTCCCGACGTTCGAGACGAGGGAGCCGCTCCAGAGGAGGCGGAAGTCCCTGTGGCGGAGCGGCGTGAAGGCCGCGACGAGGGCGGGCACCGGGAGCGAGTCTCGCACGTCAGGTCGATCCCGGCGCGCGCCGGCGCCCCGCGCCGTGCTAGCGTTGGCGGTTGCCCGCGGGCCGTCCGGCCCGCCGCCTGAAGGAGG
>CAYVPO010000057.1:0-18445 GCA_964453825.1 uncultured Holophagales bacterium | reverse complement strand
GTCAGGCCGTAGACGCCGTTGTTCTCGACGACGTAGACGAGCGGGATGTTCCTCCGCACGAGGTGGACGAACTGGCCGATCCCGATCGAAGCGGTGTCGCCGTCGCCGGAGACGCCGATGCCGACGAGGTCCGGGTTCGCGAGGAGCGCGCCGGTCGCGATCGAGGGCATCCGCCCGTGGGCGGCATTGAAGCCCCAGGCGCGGTTCAGGAAGTAGGCGGGGGTCTTCGAAGAGCAGCCGATCCCCGAGAACTTCGCGACGCGCCGGGGCTCGATGCCGAGCTCGAAGAAGGCGGTGACGACCTGCTTCGTGATGACGTCGTGGCCGCAGCCGAGGCAGAGCGTCGACTTCGACCCCTCGTAGTCGGCCTTCGCGAGGCCGATCCGGTTCGTCTTCGGGGCGGCGGGAGCGGTCGCGCTCATCGGGCACCTCCGGCCGGGCGGGCGTGGGCGAGGACCCCGTCGACGACCGTCGTCGCGTCGAGCGGGAGGCCGTCGTACTGGAGGACGGAGACGAAACGGGCGGCGCAGGAGGGGAGCGCGTCGCGGAGGAGCCCCGCGACCTGGGCGTCGCGGTTCTGCTCGACGACGTAGACGGTCTCGTGCCGCTCGATCCACGAGCGGGCCTCGTCGCCGAGGGGGAGCGCCCGGAGCCTGAGGTAGTCGAGCGGAAGGCCGTGCTCGCGGTCGAGCCGGTCCCGCCCCTCGGCCGTCCCGTAGTGGGAGGTGCCGAATGCGAGGAGGCCTGCCTTCGCGCCCGGGCGATCCTCGGAGACGGGCTTCGGAAGGAGCGCGCGGCCGGTCTCGAGCTTGCGCGCGAGGCGCTCCATGTTCCTCACGTAGTCGGCCGCCTTCTCGGTGTAGGCGGCGCGCTCGTCGTGGCCGGAACCGCGCGTGAAGAAGGCGGCGCGAGGGTGGTCGGTGCCGGGGAGCGTCCGCCACGGAATGCCGTCGCCGTCGAGGTCGCGGTAGCGGCCCCAGGTCTCCTTCAGGTGCTCGACCCCGTCCGCGTCGAGGACCTTGCCCCGGTCGTAGGGCGCCTCGGAGAAGGGGAACGGGTCGGCCATCCAGTTGTTCATCCCGAGGTCGAGGTCCGTCAGGACGAAGACGGGCGTCTGGAGCCGCTCGGCGAGGTCGAACGCCTCCTGGGCCATCGTGAAGCACTCCTCGGGGCTCGAGGGGAAGAGGACCGGGTGCCGCCCGTCGCCGTGGGAGTTCGTGTGGCAGAGGAGGACGTCCCCCTGCATCGTCCGGGTCGGGAGGCCCGTCGAGGGGCCGACGCGCTGCACGTCGAAGATCACCGCCGGGATCTCGGCGTAGTAGCCGTAGCCGATCAGCTCCGACATGAGGGAGATGCCGGGTCCGGACGTGGCCGTGAAGGCGCGCGCCCCAGCCCAGCCGGCGCCGACGACCATGCCGATCGAGGCGATCTCGTCCTCGGCCTGGACGATCGCGGCCGCGGTGCGTCCGGTCGCCGGGTCGGTCCGGTGGCGGTCGCAGAGCTCGATGAACGTCTCGCAGAGCGACGACGAGGGGGTGATCGGGTACCAGGTGCAGACCGTCGCTCCTCCGAAGAGGCAGCCGAGGGCCGACGCGGAGTTGCCGTCGATGATCAGCTTGCCGGCCGTCGCGTCCATCCGCTCGACGCGGTGGGGGAGCTTCCCGGGGAACGTCGCCGCCGCGTAGTCGAGGCCGGCGCGGAGGGCCGCGAGGTTCAGGTCGATCGCCTTCGCCTTGCCGCCGAGCTGCTTGCGGAGGGAGGCTTCGATCTCGACCGGGTCGATCCCCATCAGGTCGGAGAGGACTCCGACGTAGATCATGTTCACGAGGAGGCGCCGGAGCTTCGCCTGCTCGGGCGGGAGCGGGAGCTTCTGGGCGAGCTCGGCGAACGGCACCGGGAAGAGGCGGAGGTCGTCCCGGAGCTTCTCGACGGCGAGCTTCTTCTCGTAAACGACGGAGGTGCCGGGCGCGGCGGCGAGGACGTCGGCCGCGGCCGTCTCCGGGTTCATCAGGACGAGGACGTCCAGCTCGCGCTTGCGCCCGATGTAGCCGTGGCGGCTCGCCCGGATCGTGAACCAGGTCGGGAGCCCCTGGATATTGGAGGGGAAGAGGTTCTTCCCGGAAACGGGAACCCCCATCCGGAAGAGGGAGCGGAGAAGGACGTTGTTCGCCGTCTGCGAGCCGGAGCCGTTCGCCGTGGCGACCTGGAGCGAGAAGTCGTTGACGGTCCCGGCGGACGGGGCGCTCGCGGCGGGCGATGGAGCGGTCGACATTCGGAAACACCTCCCCCCGACGGCCGCTGGCCTCGAGTGCGTGCGGGTCCGGGTGAACCCGAGAATGTACACCGAACCGGCGATCGGGTCCGCCGAGCCGGAGGTATCCTTCGAGTTCGGAGGTCACGCGAAGATGGCGCAGAAGAAACCGATGAAGCCGGGTCGGCCGGCGCCGGCGAAGACACGCGCCGCCGCCCGCAAGCCCGCCCCCGCGAGACGGACCGCGACTCCGCCGGCGAAGAAGGCTCCGAAGACGGCCGTCCGAAAGGTCTCCCGGCCCGCCCCGGCGCCGAAGAAGGCCCCCGCGGCCGACCCGTTCGGCGAGAAGGCCCTCGTCGTCACGTTCACCGAGCTGATCCGCCGTGCCGCGACGACGATGCCTCCCGACGTCCTCGACGCCCTCGCGGCGGCGCGCGACCGGGAGGACGAGGGCTCCGTGGCCCGGGAGACGCTCGGGGTCCTCCTCGAGAACTCACGCCTCGCGAACGAGACGTCGCGCCCGGTGTGCCAGGACACCGGGATGCCCTACTTCGAGGTCGCGGCGCCTCGCGGCGTCTCGATCGGCGCGATCGAGCGCGCGGCGTCGAAGGCGGTCGGGATCGCGACGGAGAAGGGCTTCCTCCGCCCGAACTCGGTCGACACGCTCTCGGGGAAGAACACCGGGAACGCGCCGGGACGGGGAATGCCGATCGTCCACGTCCACGAGCGCTCGCGCGCGGGCCTCCGCGCCGACCTGATCCTCAAGGGGGGCGGCTGCGAGAACGTCGGGACGCAGTACTCGCTGCCGAACACGGAGCTCGGCGCCGACCGGGACCTCGAGGGCGTGAAGCGGGTCGTCCTCGACGCGATCTTCCAGGCGCAGGGGAAGGGCTGCGCGCCGGGCATTCTCGGCGTCTGCATGGGGGGCGACCGGGCGAACGGGCTGAACGAGGCCAAGCGCCAGCTCTTCCGGAAGCTCGGGGACGCCAATCCCGAGCCGGCCCTCGCCGCGGCGGAGAAGGAGCTTCTCGAGAAGGGGAACCTCCTCGGCGTCGGTCCGATGGGCTACGGCGGAAAGACGACGCTCCTCGGCGTGAAGATGTCGCACCTCGCCCGCCTCCCGGCGTCGTACTTCGTCTCCGTCAGCTACATGTGCTGGGCGACGCGGCGGGCCTCCGTCGAGGTCTCGCCCTCCGGAAAGGCGGTGTACGCGCAATGAGCGAAGCGAGGAAGCTCACGACGCCCCTCACGCCCGAGGTCGTCCGGTCGCTGAAGCGCGGCGACGCCGTCGAGGTCTCGGGCCTGATGGTCACCGGGCGCGACGCCCTCCACAAGCTCTGGACGAAGAGCTGGCCCGAGTACCCCGACCTCGACCTCCGGGGGTCGATCCTCTACCACTGCGGGCCGGTCATGCGGAAGGAGAAGGACGGCTCCTGGAGCGTCCTCGCCGCCGGCCCGACGACCTCGATCCGCGAGGAGCCGTACCAGGCCGCGGTCATCGGGAAGTACGGTTTCGGCGGCGTCGTCGGCAAGGGAGGCATGGGGCTGAAGACGCTCGCCGGGCTGAAGGAGCACGGTGCCGTCTACCTCCACGCCCACGGCGGCGCGGCGCAGGTCCTCGCGCGGCGGGTCGTCCGCGTCCTCGGGGTCCGGCACCTCGAGGAGCTCGGCGTCCCCGAGGCGATGTGGATCTACGAGGTGAAGGACTTCCCTCTCATCGTCACGATGGACGCCCACGGCGACTCGCTCCACGAGGACGTGAAGAAGCGCTCGAAGGACGTCCTGGACGACCTCCTCGGGAGGAAGAAGCCGGCCGCCTGATGCGGATCGTCTCCCTCTGCCCCTCGACGACCGAGACGCTCGTCGCCTTCGGCCTCGGAGGGAGCCTCGTGGGGGTGACGCGCTACTGCGTCCACCCCCGCGAGGCGCTCGAGGGGATCCCGCGCGTGGGAGGAACGAAGAACCCCGACCACGCTGCGATCGCGGCGCTGGAGCCCGACCTCGTCCTCTGCAACGCCGAGGAGAACCGCGAGGCCGACGTCGCCGCGCTGGCGGCGCGGCACCGCGTCGACGTGAGCCATCCGACGCGCGTCGCGGACGTCCCGCCGCTCCTTCGCCGCCTCGGCGCTCTGACGGGGAGCGAGTCGGCGGCGGAAGGGTGGGCGCGGCGGGTGGAGGAGAGGGGCGCGGTCGCCCGTCCGGCGGCGCGTCCGGTCCGCTTCGTCTACCTCATCTGGAGAGGGCCGTGGATGGCCGCCGCCGCCGGGACCTACATCTCCGACCTCCTCGAGACGTTCGGAGGGGTGAACGTCTTCCCGCCCGAGCGGGGCCCGTGGCCGCGGACGGGCGAAGAGGAGCTCGCCACGCTCGCGCCGGAGCTCGTCGTCCTGCCCGACGAGCCCTTCCGCTTCGCCGAGGGAGACCGGGCGCTCTTCCGCGGCCTCCTCGCGGGGTCGCGCGTCGAGCTCGTCTCCGGCGACGACTTCTGCTGGCACGGCGTGAGGACGCTCCGCGGCCTCGAGGCGGCCGGAGCCCTCCTCTGCGGGAGCGCTCCGTGAAGGGCGTTGCGCTCCCTGCGGCGTTCGTCCTCGGCCTGGTCCTGCTGGCCGGAAACGACGGGAACGCCGGGACGGACGCCGGAGGAGCGAGGCCGGCCGGGGCGTGGGTCGTCGTCCAGTCGGACGGCGCGCGCGTCGTCTTCGACTCGCCCCCGGAGCGAAAGGGGGCGTTGCTCGTCGGACGCCTCCTCGCGGGGGGCGCGCTCGTCTCCCTTCCGCTCGCTCGGATCGACGAGGCCGCGACGCGGGCCGCGAACGAGCCGGGAGCTCCGAAGGTGGCGCCGGTTTCGACGGCGACGCCAGCCCCCGGGCCGTACGAGACGCCTCCGCTCGGAAACCTCGTGAAGCTCCGGACCTCCGGCGAGGAGGCCCGCGCGCACATCGAGGGGGCGCGGAAGGGGACTCCCGCTCCGCCCCGAGCCGCGCGCTACGTTCCTCCGGTCGAGGTCGCCGAGCCGACCGACCTGCACGGCCGTGGCGAGCGCTACTGGCGCGAGCGGGCGGAGGAGCGGCGGGAGGCTCTCGCGGCGGCGGCCGCCGACCGGCAAGTCGCCGAGCGGATGCTCGCGGAGGCGGAGAGGGCCTGGATCGGCCTGAGCGAGGCGGAGACGACGACGTACGTCCTCTACCTCCTCGACGCCCGGGAGCGCGCCGAACGCGCCCGTCAGCGGCACCTCCGGGAGCAGCAGCGGTGGGAAGAGCTCGGGGAGGAAGCGCGCAAGGCCGGCGCCTTCCCCGGCTGGCTTCGCTGAACCGTGCCCCCCGGACCCCCCGCTGCCGCGGGCGGTTCGAAGCTCAACCCCTTCTTCTCAGTAGATCCAGGAATTCCTCGCGGACCGTCTTCTGCTTGAAGACTCCGCGGAGGGCGGAGGTGACGGTGACCGAGCCCGGCTTCTTCACCCCGCGCATCTCGACGCAGAGGTGACGGGCCTCGATGACGACCATGACGCCGAGCGGCTTCAACTCCTCCCAGAGGACCCCGGCCACCTGCTCGGTGAGCCTTTCCTGGAGCTGGGGCCTGCGGGCGAAGAACTCCAGGATCCGCGGAAGCTTCGAGAGGCCGACGATCCGCTCCTGCGGGATGTAGGCGATGTGCCCGTGCCCGTAGAACGGGACGAAGTGGTGGGCGCACATCGAGTAGAAGGGGATCTCCTTCTCGATGACCATCGCCTGGTAGCCCTCTTCGTTCGGGAAGGTCGTGAGGTTCGGGAAGTTCCCCTCCTCGAGACCCGAGAAGATCTCGAGGTACATCTTGGCGACGCGCCGGTCGGTGTCGCGGAGGTTGTGGTCGGCCTCGGGGGAGAGGCCGAGGATGCGGATGATCTCCCTCACGTGGCCTGCGATCTGGTCGATGCGCGGGTCGGTCGGCACGGGGGCGTCGTGGAGCTCGAGATGGGAGCCCTTCGGGGATTCCGGAATCTCAGCCATCGGGAGATCATACGGTTCGCCGGAGGAGACTGATGTCCAAGCCGATCCGCGAGCCTCGCGCCACGAAGATCGTCGCCACGATCGGTCCGCGCGCCGAGACGGGGGGCGAGCTCGTCCGCCTCCTCTCCGCCGGGGTCGACGTCGTCCGGATCAACGGCGCGCACTGCCGGCCGGGAGACATCGCGCGGCGCGTCGCCCTCGTTCGGGCGGCCGAGAAGGCCCTCGGTCGGCCGGTCGGCGTCCTCCTCGACCTCGGCGGACCGAAGATCCGCGTCGGCCCGATCGACGGCGACACGACCTCCTGGGAGGTCGGTGACCTCGTCGAGATCGTCCCGGGACACGTCCTCGGCTCCGGCCGGACGATCTCGGTGACGTACCCGGCCCTCCTCTCCGAGGTCGCTCCGGGAGCGGAGATCCGGATCGCCGACGGCCTGATCCGCCTGAAGGTGGAGAGGCGGGAGCGCGGGTCGCTGCGGGCACGGGTCCTCGCGGGCGGGACGGTTCGGAAGGGAGCCGGCGTGAACCTGCCGAGCTCGGCGCTCTCGGCGCCGGCGGTCACGCCGAAGGACCGGCGCGACCTGCGCGAGGGGCTCGAGGCCGGGATCCAGTTCGTCGGCCTCTCGTTCGTGAGGAGCGTGGAGCACGTGAAGGCGCTCCGGCGCCTGCTCGCCACGGCCCCCGCCGAGCGCCGGCCGTGGATCGTCTCGAAGATCGAACGCGTCGAGGCCGTCCGGGCGCTCCGCGAGATCGCCGCGGCCTCGGACGTCCTGATGGTCGCGCGCGGGGACCTCGGCGTGGAGATCGGCCTTGCTGCGGTTCCGGGCGTGCAGAGGGCGATCCTCGCGGTCGGTCGCGAGAAGGCGGTCCCGGTCATCGTCGCGACGCAGATGCTCGAGTCGATGGTCGAGAACCCGGTCCCGACGCGGGCGGAGGTCTCCGACGTGGCGGGCGCGGTGAACGACGGCGCGGACGCCGTGATGCTCTCGGGCGAGACCGCCGTCGGAGCCCATCCGATCGAGGCGGTCCGGACGATGGACGAGATCGCACGCGTCGCGGAGGCCCAGAGGCCTGTCGCGGTCGAGGCGCCGGAGCGGGGCGCGACGGCGGCAGACCACACACCCGTCGTCTGCGACATGGCGGTCGTCGCGGCGCGGCGGTCCGGGGCCCGCGCGATGGTCGTCTACACGGCGTCGGGGCGAACGGCGCGGCTCCTCTCGAAGGAGGGGTCGCGCCTTCCGATCGTCGCGATCACGAGCTCCGAGGAGGTCCGCCGGAGACTCACGATCCTGCGGAACGTCGTCTCGTTCCGGATCCCCACCTCCTCCTCCGTGGAGGAGATGATCTCGAGCGGGGACGCCGCGCTTCGCGCGCACGGCCTCGGCGGGGCGACCGTCGTCGAGGTCTCCGGCGCCGCGGCGCTGGAAGGGGCGACGAATACCGTCCGCATCCGGACCCTGCGGCCGTCGGCGCGATGAGCGCGAAGGCCGGCGCCGGGCCCGGCGCCGCGTTCGGCGGGGCCGACCTCCACTTCCACTCGACGGCCTCCGACGGCGTCGAGAGCCCGGAGTCGCTCGCGGCGCTCGCCGCGGCCGCCGGCCTCTCGGCTGCGGTCCTGACCGACCACGACGCCGTCCACGGCGTGCCGGCGTTCGTCGCCGCGGCCCGCGGGACGGGTCTCGTCGTGGCCGGGGGAGCGGAGCTCTCGGTCGACGAGGAAGGGCAGGACGTCCACCTGCTCGGCCTTTTCGTCGACCCGGACGAGCCGCGTCTCGTCTCACGCCTCGCCGAGCTGCGGGACGTGCGCGAGAGGCGGGCGGAGAAGATCGTCGAACGGCTCGCCGCGCTCGGGATCGTCCTCGACGTGGATCGCCTGCGGGTCGAGGTCGGCGACGGCGCCTTCGGCCGGCCGCACGTGGCGCGGGCCCTCGTTGCGGCGGGCGCGGTCGCGAGCGTCGAGGAGGCGTTCGAGAGGTACCTGGGCGACGGCGCGCCGGCGTTCGTCCCGAAGGCGAAGTGGAGCCTCGGCGAGGCGATCGGCGCGGTCCGCGCGGCGGGCGGCCTCGCCGTCCTCGCGCACCCGGTCTGGTACGCGAACGTTCCCGGCCTCCTTCGGAAGGGCCTCGGGCTCGGGCTGGACGGCGTGGAGATCTTCCACCCAGACAACGGGGCGCGCGAGGGAGAGCTGCTCGCCGAGGCGGACGCGCTCGGCCTCCTCGTCTCGGGCGGCTCCGACTTCCACTCTCCCTCGTACGGCTGCCCCGTGGGAGGCCGGCGCGTCGGAAGGCCGCACTGGGAGCGGCTCGCGGAGGCGGCGGCCGCGCGGAGGCGGGACGCCGGGCGGCCCCCGCTCGACCTCACCCCGCGCTGAGGCGAACCCCGTCGGGATGGTGTAGAACAGGCGACCCATGGCGGCCGCACCTCCCGTCGAGACCGAGTCCCTCCCGTCGCGCCCCGAAGCGGAGAGAAGCCTGCTCGGCTCGCTCCTGATCGACGGTGGGCTGCTGACGCGGGTCATGGAGCACGTGATCCCGGAGGACTTCGCCTCGGAGCCGCACCGCCTCATCTACGAGGCGTGCCTCGCCCTCTCGGACCGGAAGGAGGCGGTCGACCTCGTCACCGTCCAGGCCGAGCTCGAGAGGCATGGGCGTCTCGAGCGGTGCGGAGGCGACGCCTACCTCGCAGGCCTCCTCGACAACGTCCCCGACGTCGAAAGCGTGGAGAGCTACGCGCGGCTCGTCCGGGAGGCGTCGCTCCGCCGGCAGCTCATCCTCCAGTCGCGCCGTGCCGCGCGGGCCGCCGTCGAGGCTCCCGACGCCCAGGCCGTCCTCGAGGTCGCGCAGCAGGAGCTCGTCGACATCGCGAAGGGGAGCCTCCGCGGCGGGTTCGTGAGGCTCTCGGACATCGCGGAGAAGAACGAGGAGGAGATCCAGAAGATCCAGGCGCGCGGCTCGATGCTGACGGGCCTGCCGACCGGCTTCTCCAAGCTGAACGCGCTGACCCAGGGGATGCAGCGGACCGACCTGATCGTCCTGGCGGCCCGGCCGGGGATGGGGAAGACGGCCTTCGCGCTGAACATCGCATCGTACCTCACGATCCACTCCGGCTACTGCGTCGCCTTCTTCTCGCTCGAGATGAGCGCCCCGCAGCTCGGCTTCCGGATCCAGTGCGCCGAGGCGCGCGTGAACCTCCAGCGCCTCCGCGAAGGGCGGCTCTCGAAGGAGGAGAAGAAGTACCTCTTTTACACGACGCAGCAGATGCGCGACGCCCGCTTCTTCATCGACGACCAGCCGTCGATCTCGCTCCTCGAGATGCGGGCGCGCGCCCTCCAGCTCAAGCAGGCGCAGAAGGGGCTCGACGCGGTCTTCGTCGACTACCTCCAGATCATGGGCTCGCGGCAGAAGTACGAGAACCGGACGCAGGAGGTCGGCGCCTACTCGCGGGGTCTGAAGGCCCTCGCCAAGGAGCTGGACGTCCCCGTCATCGCGCTCTCGCAGCTCTCGCGCCGGACGGAGCAGCGCGGCGCGGAGAAGGAGCCCCAGCTCTCGGACCTCCGCGAGTCGGGCGCCATCGAGCAGGACGCCGACCTCGTCGTCTTCCTCTCGCGTCCCGAGTACTACGACAAGGACACGCCGGACAAGAACGTCTGCGAGGTGATCGTGGCCAAGCAGAGGAACGGCCCGACGGGCCGCTTCTCGCTCGGCTGGTCCGGCGAGACGACCCGCTTCTCCGACCTCGCCCACGCGCCCGAAGGCGCCGGCCCGTGAGCGCGGGCGACGCCCGCGTATCATCGACGGAGGAGTGATCCCGTGACGTCGCCGCGGCGCGAGACCGTTTCCCGGCGGGGGGGCGATGGCCCTTCTTGAGGCCTTCGGACGGCTCGCGCTCGTCGCGCTCGAGTTCCACGGCCGCTGCGTCGCGCTGCTCGGACTCACCGTCCGCGGGCTCTTCCGCAGGCCCTTCGACGGCCGGGCGATCGCGACGCAGGTCGTCCGGGTCGGCGTCGAGGGCCTTCCGGTGGTCCTCCTGACGGCGGTCTTCACCGGGGCGGTCCTCGCTCTCCAGTCCTACACGGGCTTCCAGCGCTTCCACGCCGAGGCCTGGGTCGGCTCGGTCGTCTCTCTCTCGATGCTCCGGGAGCTCGCACCGGTCCTGACGGGGCTCATGGTGGCCGGCCGCTCGGGGAGCGCGATGGCGGCCGAGATCGGCTCGATGCGCGTGACCGAGCAGATCGACGCCCTCGTCGCGCTCGCGACCGACCCCGTTCAGTACCTCTTCGTCCCCCGGGTCCTCGCAGGGATCATCGTCCTGCCGATGCTCGTCGTCCTGGCGAACGCGTTCGGGATCCTGGGCGGCTATCTCGTCGCCGTTCGGCTCCTGGGCGCGAACCCGGTCGTGTACGTGGAGAACTCGTTCCAGTTCCTCGACCTCAACGACCTCTGGTCGGGTCTCATCAAGGCGGCCGCGTTCGGCCTCCTCATCACGCTGATCGGCTGCCAGCAGGGGTTCGACACCCGGGGCGGCGCGGAAGGCGTGGGGCGCTCCACGACGGCGGCCGTCGTCCTCGGCTCGCTCGCGATCCTCGTCTCCGACTTCTTTCTGACGAAGGTGCTGTTCTGAGCGCGGCGCCGCCCCTTCCCGCGCCCGACGCGCCGCCCGAGATCCGCCTTTCGGGGCTCCGGAAGGCGTTCGGCCCGAAGGTCGTCCTCGACGGGCTCGACCTCACGATCGCGAAGGGCGACTCGATCGTCATCCTCGGCAAGTCGGGGACCGGGAAGAGCGTGCTGCTGAAGCACATGATCGGCCTCATGGAGCCCGACGGGGGGACGGTCGAGGTCGAGGGCGAGGACTTCTGGGCCGCCTCGCGCTCGCGCAGGGACGAGATGCGGCGCCGCTTCGGGATGTCGTTCCAGGAGGGCGCCCTCTTCGACTCGATGAGCGTGGGGGAGAACATCGCGTTCGCGCTGAAGCGCCACACGCGGATGACGCCGGCCGAGGTGAGCGACCGGGTCGCGGAGTGCCTCGCGCTCGTCCGGCTCGAGGGGATCGAGGGGAAGCGCCCCTCGGAGCTCTCCGGCGGGATGCGCCGCCGCGTCGGCTTCGCGCGGGCGATCGCGCTGAAGCCGGAGATCCTTCTGTTCGACGAGCCGACGACCGGGCTCGACCCGATCACCACGGACGCCCTCGCCCGCGTGATGATCCGCCTCCGAGACCGGCTGAACCCGACGATGGTCACGATCACGCACGACCTGAAGGTCGCCTTCGCCGTGGCGGAGCGCGTCGCCCTGCTCGACGCCGGGAGGATACAGACGGACCTCCCGCCGGCCGAGTTCGAGACGTCGGACGACCCGCGGGTCGCGGCGTTCGTGCGCGGGGACGGGAGCGAGGACGCGGGAGACCGCCGCGAGGAGGTTCCGAAATGAACGCGACCGCCAAGATCGGCCTCTTCGCGATGGCCGTCCTGATCGCCCTGGCCGTCCTCGTCCTGAAGATCGAGGACCTTCCGTTCGGCGGAAAGGCGAGGGCGGCGACCGCCGAAGCCGTCTTCAAGGACGTCGCCGGCCTGGACGACAAGTCGACCGTGCGGATCGCGGGCGTGAGGGTCGGCCGGGTCGACGGGATCCGCCTCCTCCCCGACGGGACGGCGGTGGCGCGGATCCTGTTCGACTCCGACGTGGAGCTGCGCGAGGGCGCTTACGGCCAGGTCAAGAACCTCGGGCTCCTCGGTGACAAGTACGTCGACCTCTACGCGGGCGACCCGGCGAAGCCGCTCCTGCCGGAGGGGACGCGGATCCCCGGCTCGGTCCCGGTCGAGTTCGACCAGCTGACGAAGCTCGCAGAGGAGATCGGGAACGACGTCAAGCAGCTGACCGGGGCGCTCTCCTCCTCGCTGGGCGGCGAGACGGGAGCGGCGAAGATCGACCGGATCGTCGACAACGTCGGGGCGCTCGCCGAGGAGCTGCGGGCCCTCGTCGATGCGAACCGGGCGAACGTCGACGTGACGGTCGCGAACCTGAAGGAGTTCTCGTCCTCGATCCGGGAAACGCTCGCGCGCCTCGACCGGATCCTGGACGAGAACCGGTCCGGGGTGAAGGGCTCGGTCGAGAACATCGAGGAGCTCTCCGAGAAGCTGAAGACCTCCGCCGACAACCTCACGTCCATCACGGGGAAGATCGACAAGGGGGAGGGGACGATCGGCAAGCTCGTCAACGACGAGACGTCCCACAGGAACCTCAACGAGGCGCTCACGTCGATCAAGACCGGGGTCGAGGAGCTCCGGACGACGCTGACCCGGATCAACCGGATCGAGCTCGACCTCGGCTTCTACGGCGAGTACGCGACGCGGACCGAGGAGTCGAAGGGCGCGTTTCGCATCGACGTGACGCCGCGGGAGGGGAAGTTCTACCGCGTGGAGCTGCTCGGGCTTCCGAACGGGCGCCGCTACGACGAGACCTTCCGCTACGAGACGAGCGTCGACGGCGGGCCGCCGAGCGTCGTGACGACGAAGGTGACGCGGACGGAGGACGAGTTCGGGCTCTCGGCCCAGCTCGGCTACCGCTTCAAGGACACGACTCTCCGGGCCGGCCTCATCGAGTCGCGGGGAGGTTTCGCGATCGACCAGCACCTCCTGAAGGACCGCCTTCAGCTCAGCGCCGAAGCCTGGGACTTCTCCCGGGACGAGGGCGACGCCCAGGTGAAGCTCTACGGCCAGTGGCAGAGCCGCGGCGCGATGTTCTTCCGCGCCGGCGTCACCGACGTCATCAACCCGGCGGGGCGGTCGTTCTTCCTCGGCGCGGGAATCCGCTGGAAGGACGAGGACATCAAGACGCTCCTGCCGGCGGCGATGGGAATGCTCCCCTGATGGCGAAGCGCGCGGGGCGCGTCTTCACCTGCACCGCGTGCGACGCGCAGAGCCCGCGCTGGCTCGGCCGCTGCCCGGAGTGCGGCGGCTGGAACACGTTCGTCGAGGGAGAGCCGGAGCGGCCGGTGCGTCCGGGGGAGAGGGCGCCGGCTCCCGCCGGCTCCGCCGTCGTCCGGATGAAGGACGTCGACGCCGCCGACACGCCGCGTCTCCTGACGGGGCTCTCCGACGTCGACCGGGTCCTCGGCGGAGGCCTCGTCCCGGGCTCCGTCGTCCTCCTCGGGGGCGAGCCGGGGATCGGCAAGTCGACGCTCCTGCTGCAGGTTGCCGCGCGCCTGGCCGGACGGGCCGGGGAGGTGCTCTACGTCTCGGCCGAGGAGTCGGCGCGGCAGGTCCGTCTGCGCGCGGACCGCCTCGGCGCGGTCGTCGACGGTCTCCACCTGCTCGCGGAGACGTCCGTCGACCGGGTCCTCGAGGCGGCGGCGTCGCGGCCCTGGGCCACACTCGTCGTCGACTCGATACAGACCGTCTCCTCGCCCGACCTGCCGTCGACGCCGGGCTCGGTCTCGCAGGTGCGGGATGCGGCGGCGCGGCTCTCCGTCTTCGCGAAGACGGGCGGGACGCCGGTCGTCCTCGTCGGGCACGTCACGAAGGACGGCACGCTCGCCGGGCCGAAAGCCCTCGAGCACCTCGTCGACGCCGTCCTCTCGTTCGAAGGAGAGCGCTTCCAGGCGCACCGGGTCCTGCGCGCGCTGAAGAACCGTTTCGGCCCCGTCCACGAGCTCGGCGTCTTCGAGATGACGGGCGACGGCCTCGTCGAGGTGACGAACCCCTCGGCGCTCTATCTCGGCGGTCGCACGGGCGGACGGCCCGGATCGGCGATCCTCGCGGCCGTGGAGGGGACGCGGCCGCTCCTCCTCGAGGTGCAGGCGCTCACCGTGCCGGTGAAGTACGGGACGCCGCGCCGGACGGCGATCGGCTTCGACGGCACCCGCCTCGCGCTCCTCCTGGCCGTCCTCGAGAGGCACGGCGGCCTGCCGATGTCGGGGCACGACGTCTTCCTGAACCTCGCGGGGGGCGCGGAGAGCGAGGAGCCCGCGGCGGACCTCGCCGTCCTCGCCGCGGTCGCCGGAAGCGTGCGGGAGACGGCGTTGCCGAAAGGGGCCGTCGCGTTCGGCGAGGTGGGACTCCTCGGCGAGGTCCGGGCCGTGACGGACGCGACGCTCCGGCTGAAGGAGGCCGCGAGCCTCGGCTTCACGGAGGCGTTCCTCCCGGCCGGGAACGCGGCGGAGGCCGCGGCCTTCCCGGACCTCGGCGTGACGCCGGTCGCGAGCGTCGAGGAGCTCCTCGCGCGGACGGCCGTCAGGCCGGCAGGAGAGGGTCGGCGCCCGTGAGGGCGCGGAACGCCTCCACGTAGCGCTCGAGGGTGCCGGCGACGACGTTCGTCGGCAGGAGCGGTGCGGGCGGCGTCTTGTCCCAGCCGGTCGTCTCGAGCCAGTCCCTCACGAACTGCTTGTCATACGACGGCGGCGAGCCTCCCTCGCGCCACGACGCGGCGGGCCAGAAGCGGGAGGAGTCGGGCGTGAGCGCCTCGTCGATCCAGACGACGGAGCCGGAGTCGTCGAGGCCGAACTCGAGCTTCGTGTCCGCGACGATCACGCCGCGCCCGGCCGCGTACGTGGCCGCCTCGGAGTAGATCGCGAGCGTCAGGTCGCGCAGCCGCAGGGCGAGGTCGCGCCCGACGGCGTTCGCCATCGCCTCGAAGGAGACGTTCTCGTCGTGCCCCTCCTCGGCCTTCGTCGCGGGGGTGAAGATCGGCTCGGAGAGCCGCGACGCCTCGGAGAGGCCGGCCGGCAGCGGTACGCCGCAGACGGCGCCGCTCCGGCGGTAGTCCTTCCAGCCCGAGCCGGCGAGCCAGCCGCGCGCGACGCACTCGAACGGGACGACGCGGCACTTGCGCGCGAGGACCGAGCGCCCCGCGAGGAGGCCCGCGAAGCCGGCGAGCTCGGGAGGGAAGGCGCGGGCGTCCGTCTCGAGGAGGTGGTTCGGCACGAGCCCCTCGAACCTCCGGAACCAGAACGTCGACAGCTGGGCGAGGACCGCGCCCTTGCCGGGAATGCCGGGGGAGAGGACGACGTCGAAGGCCGAGATCCGGTCCGTGGCGACGATCAGGAGCCGCTCGCCGAGGTCGTAGACGTCGCGGACCTTCCCGCGCCGCGGCGGGGGCAGGCCGGGGAGAGCGGTGGCGTCGAGAGCGGCGGGCGGCATGGACGGATTCTATTCGGCCTCGGCTAGACTCCCTGCGCCGCAGCCTGCGGAGGAGTCACGCGTGAAGCTCGAGATCGTTCGACCCGACGAGATGAGAAAGGACGGCCGCCGCGACGCCGCCGTCGCCTTCCTGGCGCGCCCCGAGAAGAAGGGGCCCGCGCGCTTCGAGAGCCTCCCGGAAGGGTTCCGGGAAGCGGCCCGGGCGGCCGCTCCGCCCGACGCCGGGAGCGACGGATCGCTCTTCACGCTCCCTCTTGGAGCGGACGCGCCGGCGCGGCGCCTCTACGTCCTGGGCACGGGGGCCGGCGACGAGCTCTCGCCTCGCAAGGTGCGCGTCCTGCTGCGGAGCGCCGTGAAGGCGCTCGAGAAGAACGGCGAGCGGACGGCGCTCGTCGACTTCCCGTTCACCCTCCAGCGGATGACCGCCGCCGAGGCGCGCGACTTCGTCGTCCGGAGCCTGCTCGTCGCCGGCTACGTCTTCCCCCGGTACAAGGCCTCGGCCCGGGAGGCCGCGCGCCTCTCGGCCGTCGCCCTCGCCGCGGGGCGGGGCGTCTTCGCGGCGACGCCGAAGGAGCTGAAGGCGGCGGCCGGCGAAGCCGCGGTGGTGGCGGCCGTGTCGGCCTTCGTCCGCGACCTCGGGAACACGCCCGGCAGCGACATGGTCCCGCGGACGTTCGCCGACGCCGTGAAGGCCGAGGCGCGGAAGCGGGGCGTGAAGGCGACCGTCCTCGGGAAGAAGGAGATCGAGCGCGAGCGGATGGGCGGCCTCCTCGCCGTCAACCGCGGCGCCGCCGAGGAGCCGCGCTTCGTGATCCTCGAGCACCGCGGCGGAAGGAAGGGCGAGAAGCCCGTCGTCATCGTCGGCAAGGGGGTCACTTTCGACTCCGGCGGCATCTCCCTCAAGCCCGCCGACCGGATGGGCGACATGAAGTGGGACATGCTCGGCGCGGCGACGGTCTGCGGGGCGGTCCTCGCGGCGGCCGGGCTCGGGCTTCCCGTGAACGTCGTGGCCCTCGCGACGCTCACCGAGAACATGCCGTCGGGGACGGCGTACAAGCCGGGCGACATCGTCACCTTCCGGAACGGGAAGACGGCGGAGATCGACAACACCGACGCCGAGGGGCGCGTCATCCTCGCGGACGCTCTCGACTACGCGAAGGAGCTCTCGCCGGCGGCGATCGTCGATTTCGCGACGCTCACGGGCGCCGCCCTCGTCGCCCTGGGGCTCGAGGCCTCGATCGTCTTCAGCGACCACGACGACCTCGTGAAGGAGCTCGTCTCGGCCGGCGAGCGTACCGACGAGCGCCTCTGGCGCCTTCCGCTCTGGGACGACTACAAGGAGAACATCCGTTCCGACTGGGCCGACTTCAAGAACACGGGCGGACGGAACGGCGGGTCGATCAACGGGGCGATGTTCCTCAAGGAGTTCGTCGACCCGAAGACGCCCTGGGCGCACGTCGACATCGCGCCGAACGCCTACTTCGAGCGGGAGCACGCCGGCTGGGCGCCGGGCGCGACCTCGATCGGCCTCGCGATGACGCTCCGCTGGCTCCGGGACCGCGCCGCCCGCTGAGGCCGTGCTCTCCTCGCTCCGCGTCCGCGACCTGGCGGTCCTCGAGGACGTCGACGTCGCGCTCGAGCCGGGCCTGACCGTCCTGACGGGGGAGACGGGCGCCGGCAAGTCGCTCGTCGTCGACGCGCTCTCGCTCCTGTCGGGCGAGCGCTCGGACGCGACGCTCGTCCGCGGCGGGGCGGAGCGGCTCGTCGTGGAGGGCTCCTTCGAGACGGACGACCCTGCGGTCGGCGCGGCCCTCGCGGCCGCGGGGCTCCGGGACGGGGAGGCGCGCGGGCCGGCGGAGCTCGTCGTGCGTCGCGAGGTCTCCTCCAACGGGAAGGGGCGCCTCTTCCTCGACGGCTCGCCCGCGGCGCTCCGCACGCTCGTGGAGGTGGCCCCGCGGCTTCTCGTCCTCTACGGTCAGGCGGAGGCGCGAGAGCTCCTCGACCCCGCCGCGCCGCGGGAGCTCCTCGATCGCTTCGCGGCCCTCGCCGAGAAGGCGACGGAAGTCGCGCGGCTTCACGCCGCGTTCCGGGAGAAGGAGACCGATCGCGAGCGGATCGCCGCCCTCGGCAAGGACGGGCCGGCCCGGCTGGAGGTGCTCGACTTCCGGATCGGCGAGATCGACCGGGCAGCGCCCGTCGCGGGGGAGGAGGAGGCGCTCGCGCGCGAGAAGACGGCGCTCCAGAGCGTGGAGAAGAGGGGGCGCCTCCTCGCCGACGCCGTCGCGGCGCTGGAGGGGGACGAGGGGGGCGCGCTCCCCGCGCTGACGGCGCTCCGCCGGACGTTCGCCGCGCTCGCGGAGCTCGACGTTTCGGCCGCGGAGCGGCTCGCCGCCGCCGACGACCTCGTCGAACGTCTCTCCGACCTCGCGGCGTCGACCTCGCGGGAGCTCGAGAGCCTGGAGGCGGACCCCGCGAGGCTCGCCGAGGTCGTGGAGAGGCTGGACCTCCTCGCGCGGCTCCGGCGAAAGTACGGCGCGACGCTCGAGGAGGTCCTCTCCTACCGCGAGGCGATCGGACGGGAACGCGACGAGCTCGCCGACCTCGAAGGCGCCCTCCGGAAGGCGGCGCAGGCGGCGGACGAGGCCTTCGGTGCGTTCCGGGCCGCGTCGCTCGACCTCTCCTCTGCCCGGCAGGCCGCGGCGCCGAAGCTCGCGAAGGCCGTCGAGAAGCACCTCTCCGACCTGGCGTTCCTCTCCTCGATCTTCCGGGTCGAGGTCTCGCGCCGCGCCGAGCCGGACGGGGCGTTCCTCGCGGGCGAGGAGCGCGTCGCGTTCGGCCCCCACGGCATCGACGTCGTGTCGCTCGCCTTCGCGCCGAACCCCGGCGAGCCGCCGAGGCCGCTCGCGAAGATCGCCTCGGGCGGCGAGCTCTCCCGCGTGCAGCTCGCGGTCGCGGCCGCGCTCGCCGAAGCCGAGGTCGCCCGCGAGGGGCGGCGCGGGAGCCGGCGCGGCGGCCCGGTGCCGACGCTCGTCTTCGACGAGGTCGACGCGGGTGTCTCGGGCGCGACGGCCGAGGCGGTCG
>CAYVPO010000056.1:0-18464 GCA_964453825.1 uncultured Holophagales bacterium | reverse complement strand
CGCTCCTCCGCCGCGCCCTCGTCACCCTCGTCCGGAACGCCGCGGAGGCGGCGGGCGACGGCGGCCGCGTCGCCGTCCGCGGCGAACCCGGGGGCGACGGCGGCGTCGTCCTCGTCGTGGAAGACAGCGGCCCGGGAGTCGCGCCCGAGGCGGCGGAGAAGCTCTTCGTCCCCTTCGCCTCCACGAAGGAGGGCGGCACCGGCCTCGGCCTCTCCCTCGTCGCGAAGATCGCGGCGCTGCACGGCGGGAGCGTCGCGGCCTCCCGCTCGGCGGCCCTCGGCGGCGCCGCCTTCCGCCTCGTGCTCCCGCCGCCGACGCCCGCGCGGCCCTGAGCGCGGGCTCCCTTACGCCGGCGCCTCCGGGTTCCTCTTCTTGTCGACGAGCGAGCGGAAGTAGTCGCGGTCGACGGCGTGCTCGCTCGCCTCGTCCGCATCCACGAGGTCGGCCACGACGAGGTCGGCCAGCGACTGGTCGAGCGACATCATCCCCTGCGAGCGCCCCGTCTGGATGATGGAGGCGATCGTCCCCGTCTTCCCCTCGCGGATCGCGTTCGCGAGCGCCGCCGAGCCGCGGACCACCTCGAACGCCGGCACCCGTCCGCCCCCCTTCTTCCGCATCAGGATCTGCGCGACGACCGCCTTGAGCACCTCCGAGAGGACGATCCGCACCTGCTCCTGCTCGTCGGAGGGGAAGCCGTCGATGAGCCGGTCGATCGCCTTCGCGGCCGAGTTCGTGTGGAGCGTGCCGAAGACGAGGAGGCCCGTCTCGGCCGCGTGGAGCGCCATCCGCATCGTCTCCACGTCGCGCATCTCGCCCACCAGGATCGCGTCGGGGTCCTCGCGGAGCGCCGCCTTCAGCGCCGTCGTGAAGTTCGGCGTGTTCTCGCCCACCTCCCGGTGCGTGATGATCGACTTCGCGGGGACGTGGACGAACTCCACCGGGTCCTCGATCGTGACGATGTGGTACGGCAGCGTCCGGTTGATCCGGTCGATGAGCGCCGCGAGCGTCGTCGACTTTCCCGAGCCGGTCGGCCCGGTGATCAGGACGAGGCCCCGCTGCGTCCGCCCGACGGAGGCGACCTGCTCCGGCAGGCCGAGGTCCTCGATCGTCAGGACGCGGGGCGGGATCATCCGGAGGACGGCTCCCGGGCCGTGCTCCTGCCGGAAGAGGTTCACGCGGAAGCGGGCCTTGTCGCCCATCGCGTAGGCGAAGTCGCCGTCGCCGGTGGACGCGAACTCCTCCCACACCCACGCGGGGGCGATGGGGCGGAGGAGGTTCTCGAAGTCCTCCTCGCGGATCGACCGCCATTTCATCCGCGCGAGCTCGCCGTCGATGCGGAGCAGCGGCGGCGACCCGCAGGTGAGGTGGATGTCGGACGCCTTCTTCTCGAGGACGACCCGGAGGAGGGAGTCGATCCGGGCGCGGGTCTGCGGAGGGGCGGCGCTCACGACGGCCCCAGCCTTTCCTCGGCGACCAGCTTCTCGAACGGCTCCTTCTTCTGCGCGCGGTCCATCGCGGCCTCCGCGTCGACCTTCCGCTCCTCGGCCAGCTTCAGGAGCGCCTGGTCCATCGTGTTCATCCCGGAGAGCTGCCCGGTCTGCAGGATGCCGGGGAGCTGGTACGTCTTCGACTCGCGGATCAGCGCGCCGACCGCCGACGTCCCGCGCAGGATCTCGAACGCGGCGATCCGGCCGATGCCATCGCGGCGCGGCAGAAGCGTCTGCGAGATGACCGCCTTCAGCGACTCGGAGACCATCGACCGGATCTGTCCCTGCTGCCCGGCGGGGAACGCGTTGATGATCCGGTCCACGGTCGCGGGCGCGGTCGTCGTCGAGAGCGTCCCGAAGACGAGGTGCCCCGTCTCGGCCGCCGAGATCGCGAGGGCGATCGTCTCCGTGTCGCGCATCTCGCCGACGAGGATGACGTCGGGGTCCTCGCGGAGCGCGGCCCGGAGCGCCCGCGCGAACGACTCCGTGTGGTGCGGCACCTGCCGCTGGTTCACGAGGCACTCCTTGTTCGGGTGGATGAACTCCACCGGGTCCTCGACCGTGATGATGTGCCCCCTCCGCGTCTCGTTCACGAGGTTCAGGAGCGCCGCGAGCGTCGTCGACTTGCCGCAGCCGGCGGGGCCGGTGACGAGGACGAGGCCGTGCGGGAAGCGGGCGAGCTCCCAGGCCGACTCGGGGAGGCCGACGTCGGCGAGAGTGGGCACGGTGCTCGGGATCACCCGGAAGCAGGCGTCGTAGCCGAGCCGCTGCGAGAAGAAGTTCGCGCGGAAGCGGCCGAGGCCGGGCACCTTGATGCAGACGTCGAGGTTGTAGCGGGCGATCAGCTCGTCCCACTCCTCGGGCGTCAGGAGCGCCCGGATCAGCCCCTCCGTCACCTCGGGGGTCATCAGCGGCGTCTCCATCGGCACGAGCCGGCCGTGGATCCGCTGGTGCGGCACGAAGCCGGTCGCGAGGTGGAAGTCGGACGCCCCCTTCGACACCGTGTCGGCGAGGAAGTCGTGGAGCGTCGGCGTCGCGATCGCCTTCACGTCCACCGCCGCGCGCTGCGCGAAGACGCGGGGGAGCGCGTCGCGCGCCGCGTCGCCCGAGAGCCGGCCGACGAGCCGCCGCGCCTTGTCGCGGACGTTCAGGTCGACCCCCTCGAGCTGCGAGATGCTCGCGAGGACATCGACCACCTTCGGCTGCTTCGGCGCCAGGTGGGAGAGCGCGTCGAGGATCTCGAGCTGGTCGTCCGGGCGCTCGCGCGAGGCCTTGAACAGCTCGAAGAGCGGCCCCGCAGCCCGCGGGTCCCCCATCTCGCCGAGCGCGCCGGCCGCGGCGAGGCTCGCCTCCGGGTCCTTCAGGAGGCCGAGGAGCCGCGCCAGGATCTCGTCCCCCTTCCCGTGCCGGCCGACGTTCTCGAGGGCGCGCGCCCG
The DNA here is from genome assembly GCA_964453825.1 of uncultured Holophagales bacterium. Lineage (GTDB taxonomy): Bacteria > Acidobacteriota > Thermoanaerobaculia > UBA5066 > UBA5066 > UBA5066. The sequence goes on along the minus strand of CAYVPO010000056.1, from coordinate 15,541 downwards.
CACCCACCAGTCGGGGTCGTCGAGGAGCTGCATCCAGACCGGCACGGCGCGCGGGTCGTCCACGAGAAGCGAGAGCTCGCGCGCCGGCCCGGCGAGCTTCGGGTCGGGCGAGGAGGCGAGCTTCAGGAGGGCCGGGACGAACCCCGGGTTCCCCTGCACGACCGTCTCGAGCGCGCGGTCGCGGATCCAGACGAACGTCCCCTCAAACGCCTGGAGGAACTTCGGCGCCAGGACGTCGGCCGGGAGGCGCGAGACGAGCTGGAGCGCCCCCTTCCGGACGAGCTCGTGCCCGTCGGCCAGGAGCGTCAGGATCTCGCGCGTGTGGTCTCCCTTGGCCGTCGGCAGGAGGCGGCCGAGCGCGCCGAGCGCCGACCCGCCCGGCGCCGCCGGAGCGGGCCAGGTCGAGGAGGTGCGAGACGAGCGCCTCGTCGGGGGAGCGCTCGAGGATCGCGAGCGCCTGCACCCGCGTCTCCTCGTCGTCGTCCTTCAGCGCGCCGAGGGCGAGCGCCCGCGCGGGGGGCGTCACGGAAATCTCCTGCGAGTCGGCGACCGCGCGGAGGGCGCGGGCCCGCAGGACGGGATCGGTCGTGCCGACCATCACTCGCCGGCAGATCGTGAAGGCGCGGTCGGGCGGCAGGTCGTGCGCCATCTCGAGCGCCGTCAGCTTCGCGAACGTGTCCTCCCGGTCGGCGAGCTGCGAGAGGAACGCGCCGAGGTCCGTCCCCTGCGCCAGGTCGCGGAGGAAGCGCTGGACGCCCCGCCGCGCCGCCTCGGAGCGCGTCCGTCCCATCGCCACGACGGCGTCGAGCGCGGCCGTGTCGACGCCCCGGCGGCGCAGGATCGCGAGGCCGGCCGCCCGGAGCTCGGGCGTCGGATCGGCGGCCGTCCAGGCCACGTCCTCGAGCTCGAGCCCCTGCAGCGCCCCGAACTTCTCGGCGAGCTCCTTCTTCTGGGCGTCGCCGCTCCACTGGTGGGCCTTCAGCTGCGCCACGAGGGCCGAGTCGGCGCGGAACCCCTTCTTCATCATCTCGAGGACCACGGCGTTCCCTCCGTCTCGAGGAATCGTAGCCCAGGGGAAAAGGGAAAGGGGCGGGAGGACCCGCCCCTTTCCGGGAAAGCTCGGAGAGAGCGAAAGGCTACTTCAGCTCCTTCCACCACCGGATCTTCGGAACAGCGGTCCCGCCGATGGCGGCCGAGATGTTCGGAGGGATGTAAAGCCCGGCCCGCTCGCCTTCACCGATCCCGCTCTTGGAGACCAGCACCTTGTCGCCGGCGATCGTGAAGCCGCTGGCCGCGCCGACCCCGGCTTCGTAAGCGCTCCACGAGACGTTCGTCGGCGTGCAGGACGAGCTCCCCTCGAACTCGGCGATCGCGACGTAGGAGAACCCGTTGCAGCCCTCGTCGGGGTCGTAGAGGAGGTAGAGGGCCGTTGACGTGCCCTTCCCCGACTTCGGCACGAGCATGAACGGCGCCCCCGTCATCTGCGTCCGCTTGCCGAACGTCACGGTCCTCGTCGAGCCGTCCTCCCTCTTGACGGTCCACGAACCGGCGATGACCTTCGGCGAGATGTTCGCCGCCGGAAGCTTGCTGTAGTAGGAGCTCTTGCTGCCCGTCGCGAGATAGAGCCGGGGGACGAAAGATGGATGCGTGCCAATGCCGGAGCCCGTGATCCTGGTGCTCCGCTCGTAAAGCGCACCGCTGCCGAAGGCGTAGGCCACGCAGCCGGCCGTGACGCCAGTCCCGTAGCCGCTCGCGGCGGGGTTGAAGTAGATCGGCTGCGACTGCTGGGGCAGGATGTCGGTCGAGACGTCGATGCCGACCTCGGCCTTGTTGAAGGAGGCGGAGCTGGCCGGGTCCGAGTAGAGGAACCAGATCTGGCCGTTCAGGTCGGCCTGCAGGCCCATGAGAGCGACGTTGTCGTCCTGGTAGGCTTTCGCTTTCGGGTCGAAGAGGACCGCGTCCGCGAAGGCCTGGCTCCCGACGAAGGGCGCCGGCGTGGTGAGGGGGCTCAGGCTGAACGTCTGCTTCGCGGTGCCATCGACGGGGTCGAGGACGTAGGCCCGTGGGTCGATGAAGGAGCTCTTTCCCTGGTTCTCCCGCTTGTTGTCCGGGTTATACCCACTACCGCCCACGAGCCGCCACGTGTTGCTCGAGACGGGCGCCATCGCGGGAATGGAGTACGTCTGAGCGAGGTGCTGAAGCGTCGTGCCGGTGCTGCTGGCGCCGGTGGTCTTGGCCCAGAGGATCGAGACCGGTGACGTCGGGTAGCTCGCCGCGTCCGGCTTCGGGACCGAGGTGACGTCCATGGCGAAGAGCTCGGTACCGCCAGCGCCGAGCGTGACGATGCCGACCGTCCTGTAGCCTGCTGGCGAGCCCGACGGGAAGTAGACGTCCCCGAACCGGAACGAGTTCGAGACTCCGTAGACGTGGTCCAGGACGTCAGGAGGCTGGCCGCTCGGGAACGTCGGGTCCTCGAGGAAGTTGTTGTAGAGGGTCACCTGCTTCCACAGGAGGCTCGGGGGGATGATCGCGATCTGCTCGACGCCGTCTTTGGAACGAAAGGCGTGGAGCATTCCATCGTTCGATCCGACCCAGAGGAGCGAGTCTCGCGACGAAGCGGCGACCTGGAACGGCTTGTGGTCGACGACGGTGTTCTGGGTCCACACTCCCGGCCTCGCGACGATCGCGGGGGCCGAGTTGACCATCGGGCCGAGACGCCAGGTCCGCGGGTTCCCGGCGCCGTCGTTTCCTCGGATGAAGTCGATGACCTCTGGCGTCATGCCGGCAACGCTCTTCAAGGGGGCTTCCGTGAGGTTCCCGATGTTCACCTCGACGAGCGAGTTGTCGGCCGGGTTCCAGGTGAAGATCTTCCGGGCGGACGACTCCGTGAGCGTGAGCAGCTCTCCCGCGTCCCACTTCTGGTAGTCGGAGGCGGTCGGCTTCTTCTTCGTATCGAAGGCGTAGAGGTGGCCCCGCCAGTTCGGGAAACCGGTGGATGGGAGAAAGACGATGTCAGCCTCGGCAGCGGTCGCCGACATCCCGGAGACTGGCGCGTTGGTCGCATAGTCCCCGGTCGCGGTCGCGTTCACGATGGCGGCGAAGGCGTCTGAAAGGGCCTGGGCGTTGTTCGCGAAGTAGGCGTTGTGGCCGTGCGGCTTGCGCTTCTCCCCGCTCACGGCCGGCTGCTGTAGGTCGGGGGCCGGGAGGTACGCCTCCCACGCGCCCGGGAGGTCGCCCGGGGCCTTGTATGTGCCCCGGTAGTGCTGCCAGTACGGCTTGCCGCCATAGTTCGAGGTCCAGCTACTCGTGCCGGTGTAGGTACCCGGGTAGCCAGCGACGCTCGGGCGCTGCAGCGACGCGAACGGAGCCCACACCCGATCGCCCGTAGGCCCGTCGTAGGTGCCGGCGCTCGCGTCGATCGGGTTGGTGGCCACCCCCCCGAACGTGTACCGTCCGGTGGTGCTGCTGAAAGTGTCCTTCGGCAGCCAAGGGTTTCTCGTCGCGTGATAGCCGCCGAAACCGGCGTCGCCGCTCGGGCTCGAGGCGTCCGTCCGCCCCATGTAGGCGATCATGTCGAGCTCGCAGGGCCCGACGAGCGGGCTGATGCCGATCGCCCACGTCCGCGGGTAGATGTACCGCTTCTCTACCGGGACGCCGCCCCCCTTGTTCAGCTCCAGCGAGAAGATGTCGTGGGCCTTCTGCGCCGCGTAATCCGACCATTTGTCCGGGCAGTTCGACTCGCTGCGGCTGGTGTCGACGGACACCCGCTGGGTGTTGTCTGTGTTGTCATCCACGCTGGGATCGACCCAGGCGCCGCCATTCGGGTTGCTGGTGTTCGACATCCCGTCCGTGACGAGGATGACGCCGTAGGTTCGCTGGCAGGTCTTCTTGGGGTCGGCCGGGAGCTTCCAAGTGTTGTTGTTGTCCGCCAGGTCGCCGCCGTCGAACGTCGCCTGGATGATCGTCTTGGCGAACTCGAGGGCGACCTTCGTGTTCGTTCCGCCGGTGACGGACAAGCCGAGCCGCTTCGTCTCGTACGTGGAGCTGATGGGAAAGGCCTCGACGGGGACTTTCGAGTAGACCGCCGTCCCGTTCGGGTCCTCGCGGGCCGCGAGGAAGGCCTGCAGCCGTTCGACGTTGTTCGTGTCGTTCACGTCGATCGGGAAGAGGTAGGGGAAGGTGCCGGTCTTCCAGCTCGACGAGAAGGTCATCAGGCCGAAGTTCACGCGGCTCGCGTTCTTCCCGATGATGTCGCTCGGCGGCCGGACGGTCACGGTGCCGTACTTCGCCGTGTCCGTCGGCCAGCCGAGGCTCCAGTTCCCGGCCGGTATCTCGGTGGTCCCGTCCGACTTGAGCCCGGGCGAGCGGACCGGGTCGCCGTTCATGTCGTTATAGGGGGCGGCCGCGGTGTGGAAGGCTGGAAATGGTTCGTTGGGATCCGAGATCCAGTTTACCTTCGTGGACGCATTCTTCGGGGTCGTCAAGCCGGCCTTGAAAGTCGGGTCGTACGGGGACTTGTTATCGGAGAGCTCGTAGCCGGGCTCGATCTCGAACTTGTAGCTCCTGGAGGCCGGATCGGCCCCCATGGTCTTGTAGGCCTCCGTGTAGGTGATGATCGGGCCGGCGGGGGTCGACCCCTTGCTGACCCAGGTGCTCCAACCGGCGTTCCACGTGGCGTTGGCCCATCGATCGAAGGGGACGCCGCCCGACGGGACGGCGGGGGGGGTGTAGTCGGAGCCGATGTAGACCGAGTTCCCGAGGGCGTTCTTCACGGTCATGATCCGGGAAGGGTTCGTGAAGTAGAGGCCCCGTGCCCACCCCGTGGAGCACTTGTTGAAGTTGAACCTAGTATTGTAGTACCAGCCAACCGTCTTCGACCACGGGACCTTGCCGCCTTCCGTCCACGTTCCGGTCGCCTCGCACTTGTACGCGAGGCGGTACTGGCCGCTCTCGTAGACGAGGACGGGGAGCGATGTCGCGTAGACGATGGGCGTGCCGCCGGTCGGCTGGTGTTGGAATTGCGGGCCCGTGGATCCGGGGTAGGTCCACGTGTAGATACCCGGGTTTCCGACGCCCACGATGTTCGAAACGGTGACGTCCAAGCTCGCGTTGGTCGAGACCCGCTTCGCGAGGAAGCGCACGGTCCCGTTAGAGGCGCTGCCCCAGCTCTTGTTCAGCGTCTCCCAGTTGAGCCGGCCGTGGGCGTGCTGGCCGTTCGGCGCGGTATACGAGTAGATGTCGTAGGCCATCGACCCCGTCACGTCCTGGACGATCAGGAGGTTCGCCTTGACGAGCTGCGCGGTAATCTGTCGCAGCGGGTCGTAGCCTTCGCTGGGCGCCGTCTGCGAGAGCGCAGGTATGCTCGTCGCGATCACGACGAGCACCGAGAACGCGAGTGCCAGCGTACGGGTGGCGGGATGCTTGTGACTCATTTCCATGATCTCCTCGGGTCGTCTGTCGTTCTCAAGTGTCGGGCACGGCTCGCGTCGCAGCCGAGACGCGGCCCCGCCCCTACTTCGCGCCGGCGCTCGTTCCGCCCGTATTGGCACCCTTCTGCGTCGCGGCTGCCGAGCCGGTCGGGTTCGTGTCGAGCTGCTCTTCGAGGACCTTCGTGATGCCGATCGTCGGGTTTCCGGAGCCGTCCAAGATCGGCTTACCCGAGGCGTTGACGAGGACCACCTGGCCGACGGCGATGATGTTCAGCCGAGCGTCGGTGTCGGTGCTGTCGCCTCCCGGATCCTCCTGGTTGTTACGGACGTACAGGCTGTACATGGGCCGGGTGCGGTCGTCCCCGAGCGTCTGGTCGAGGACCACGTCCTTGTAGGTGTCGCTCCCGATCTTCAGCAGGTACGCCGTCCGGCCGCCGCCCGGCGGCGAGTAGAGGTCGGTCCCGGTTCCCGTCAATAGGGCGGTCGGCGAGTTACCGAGAGTCGTCGTGAAGGTCGTCACGAGCGCCTCGGCCTGACGCAGTCCGGCCTCGGCGGCGTAGAAGCCGGCGCGGCTCATCTTCGCGTTGCCCGAGGTCCGGTCCTCGGTCGAGGCGAAGTAGGCAACTCCGAGGCCGACGACCGTGAGAACCAGGACGACGATGATGACGGTGATGAGGGCGCTCCCTCTCCGGGAGGAGCGAGGCGGAGTCGTCAGCGGCGGTCTACTCATCGTTGGTCTCACGGCTCAATTCCCCAGCATTCGGTTTCGGATCAGAATCGTGGACGTCATTCGGAAATGGTCGAAGTCGCCGACCAGGGGGCCCGTCGACGCACCGGGCGCCTCGTAATCGTCCGGGCCGGCTCCCGGCCGATCCTCCGACCGGGGCCGGGCGTTCGTCGCCGTGGCCGTACCTCGCCGAACCGAGATGTTCCGTGCCTCGAATCGGACGGGTGCGGAGCGGGACGTGACCGAGAGGCGAATGCCCGACACGTTCGTGACGTCCCAGAGAGAGCCCGTTCCCTGATACGGGACTCCGCCCGAGCCCGTCGGCAAGGCGGCATTGGTCGGAACGAGGACGTCGCTGCTGGTCGCCTCGTCCCAGGTATTGAAGACCGTTCGACCGCTGGCGTCGGGGGACGTCGAGTAGAGGTAGGCCACCTGGAAGTCCTCGACGTCGGAGATGATCGGAGTGAAGGCCGTCCCCGGATTGTCGGTATCCGGGTCGAACAGCCCCTGCTTCTGCTCGAGGTTGAGCGTTCCATTCCCGTCCCTGCGAACCCGGAAGGAGAAGAAACGCATTCCCGGGCAGAGGAAGACCGGCGTCACGAGGGCGGGTTCCCCCGTGACGGGATCGACACGTTCGGTCGCGATCGGATCTGCCGTCACCTTGACGGAGTTGAGGTCTCCACCGGCCGAGCGGGCGCCGCAGGCGAACGCGTCGTACTTCGTGATCTGGTAGTAGGCCCAGTTGTTGTTGGCGTCGATGACGGTGAGGACGCTGCTCTTCTCGGCTCCGGAAGCCCCCGTCGCTCCCGACAGCCTGAGGAACGCTTCCTTCATGTCCTCCGTGCCGATCGTTCCGGTGCCGTCGGCGCCAGAGCACCCGGTTCGGAAGTCGAGCCAGTCCATCGGGTCCGTCGGGTCGTCCCATTGCGTGAACGGGGTCTTCTCCGTGCTCGTCGGAAACGCGAGCGTGATGATGTCGGTCCCCGGCTCGCCGAAGGAGCTTCCGAGCGGCAGGTTGTTGTAAGAGGCCTGCTTGACGACCGGCGCGGCGACGCCGGGGCGGGAGTACCACGTCACGACCGCATTCGGGCTTGGGGGGGTCGCCGTGTCGTTGAGGTCCGTCGCGCCCGCCACGTAGGTCGAGACGTAGTCGATGGCACGGCGGGAGACCTGGCGCGGGGCGGTTCGAACCTGCTGGCGCTCCGCGAAGGACTTCATCGAAAAGAGGAGCGTCAGCGCGACGATCATCACCATCGTCAGGATCAGGAGGGAGACCATCGCCTCCGAGAGGGAGACGCCCCGGGTCGGCTTACTGCGGAACCTGGCAAACATAGTCGACTCGCTTGGCCCTCGCGGAGGTGCCGATATAGGCCGGATTGGCCGGGGCGTTCTCTGCCGTCACGGCGACGGTGAGGAACCAGTAGGTCGGAGTCGTGGAGGTCGAGTAGGTGTAGGAGATCCTGTACGCGGGCTTCTCCTCCTCGAGGACGTTCGCGCCCGCGGGACCCCAGTACCCCCATCCGGTGTCGCTGGCCTGCCAGGGGAGGTCGACCTTGAGGCCGTTCGACGGCGAGCTCGGGATGCCGGTGTCCGCCGGCAGGGTGCCCCCCTGCTTTCGCAGGAAGTGCAGGTAGCGGAGATTCTCCGCCACCTGCTGGGCCTTCATGGTCATGTCCGTTCGAGCGGCCGAGCCCGAGTCGGTGAGCAGCGCCAGCGAGTAGAGCTGCAGGACACCGACCATGAGCATGGCGAGGATCGCCATGGCGACGAGGACCTCGACCAGGGAGGTGCCGCGCTTCCGCCGGTTGGGCGAGGTGGTGTTCATCATCGTGCGGGCCTCGTGTGCATTTCTGTCCCTAGGGGACGCGCGTGACTCTCGCTTTGAAGAGCGGACTGATCGAGATCGTGTAAGTCACGAGCGGGGTGAGCGACCCGGCAATCATGTCGCGGTGAGAGAGCTGTACCGTCGCGGGGCCGGAGATCATCACGTCGGCGGCGCCGGGGATCTGCGCTCGTCCCATGAAATCGCAGCGGAGGGCGGCGGAGACTGGACCGCTCGAGGGCCGCAGCCACTGGCTGTTGAAGCTCTGCGCGTTCAAGGCAGTATTGGAGAGGGCGACATCCTCGGGCAGCCGAACTCGATGGAGGACCCGGTCGACGGGAGCGGCGTCGTCGAGGAGACCGTCCCCGTTCGTGTCGATGTCGAACCCGTCCTGGTCGTTGTTCTGGTCGATCGTGACGGCCACGTCGGTTCCGACCCCGGCCACGTACTTCCCGAATACGAGGTACGTGGGCACATTCCGGTTCTGCATCTCGGTCAGCGTTCGGCCGACGAGGGTGTTGAGCTCGGCGGAGGCCGTGTTGAGCCGCTGACGCTTGAGTGCGGAGAGGATGCCGGAGAGGCCGAGCGTCACCGACAGGCCGATGATGACAATGACGATGAGGAGCTCGATGAGCGAGAAACCCCTCCGTCGTCTTCCGGGTGGAGCCGAACGACCCGATGGCATCTGCTCTCCTCCTCGAGCCCCGCTCGGCGGGACCCTGCGGCAGGGAGATAGCAACTCACGGGCCGGGACGGGGGTGGGAGGGCTAAGACCCTCTTTGTCAGTCCGTTAGAGCTGAAGGCCTGCTCGGGTGAGGCGGTTTCGACGAAACGAGGTGTTCCGTTTCGTAACGCCCACGGAGCGGCACCCGCCAGAGGGTGACGCCGCCCGACTCGAAGGCGGGGACGAGGAGCCCCGGGTAGGCGCGGAAGAGGGCGCGGTGCCCTTCGCCGTACGCCTCGACCTCCTCGGCCCCCGAGACGACCCAACGGACCTCGCGGCGCGAGAGGACATCGGGGAGGTCGTAGAGGGAGAGGGGATCGTAGAGGCGCGCGACGTCGAGGATGCGCCGGTCGAGCTCGGGGCGGGGCTGGCCGCGCTGGAGGAGGTGGTAGTCCCAGCCGATCACCGTCGGCAGCCCGGAGCGCGAGGCGAAGCGGGCGTACTCGCGGTAGGGCGGCCCCCAGGCCTCGGCGATCGTCGGGAGGCCCGGAACGCGCGCCTCGAGGAAGTCGAGGGCCGCGGCCTCGCCGGGGCGGTGGCTCCGGAGGAACGCGAGGCCGTCGAGGGTGCCTCGCGGCGTCTCGACGCGGCGCGTCCGGAGGTGCCCGCCGAGGGCGAGGAGCGACGTGGCGGTCGCGCCGAGGAGCGCCGCGGCGGCGAGGAGGGAGGCGAGGCGGCGGGAGGGCGCAGGTCGCGCGGAGCGGTCGAGGAGCGTGTCGAGCGCCCCGGCCCCGGCGACGGCGAGGAGGAGCGTGGCGTCGAGGCCGAACTTGAAGACGGTGTTCATCCGGTCCCAGACGAAGACGAGCTCGCAAAGGGCGAGGAGGCCGAAGGCGGCCGCCGCGACGGCGGGGAGGGCGCGGCGCGCGGGCGGCAGGCCGCGGCCGAACGCGAGGAGGAGCGCGAGGAGCGCGAGGCCGGCGAGGAAGGCGCGGACGGAGGGCGCGGGGGCGAGACGGCCGGAGGCGAGGGCGGGCAGGTCGACGAGGGAGAGGGTGAGGAGGAGCGCGAGACCTCCGGCGAGCGCGGCGGCGCGGCGGGGGCGGGCCGGGTCGTGCCGCGTCTCGCGCAGGCGGGCGAGGAGGCACGGGACGACGAGCGCGAGGCCGAGGCCGTGGACGAGGAGGAGCGAGAGGGCGTCGTAGCCCGGTCCCCGCTCCCAGCCGAGGTGCCGCGGCGGCGGCGTGTAAGTGCGCCAGAACGGGAGCGTGACGAGGAGCGCCGGGAGCGCGACGGCGAGGCCCGGGACGGCGACGCCGGCCAGGAGCCGGCCGAAGCGCCGCGCCGGGCGCGGCGGCGCGGGGCGCGGCGTCGCCGCGAGGGCGGAGGCGGAGAGGAGGAGGACGACGAGGCCGGCGGCGGTCGGGGCGCTCCAGCCGTTCGTGACGAGGAGGACGGCGAGGAAGAGCGACGCGAGGGCGAGGAGGAGCGAGCGGCCGAACGGGGGGACGTAGAGCTCCGGGCTCGTTCGCTGCCGGAACGCGAGGAGGAGGACGGCGAGGAGGCCGAGGAGGAAGGGGAACGCGAGGAGGTGGGCGTGGAGGTCGGCGAAGAGGAAGCTCCAGAACGGGAACTCGTTGATCTCGTTCTGCGTCTTCAGGACGCGGGAGACCGACCAGAAGAGGTCGAAGTCGACGGCCCTCCGGCGCGCGACCTCGAGGAGGCCGGCGAGGTTGCCGGCGAAGAGGCCGAGGCCGACGGCGAGGGCTCCGGTCCGGATGCGCCCGCCGAGGAACGCCCCGGCGGAGAAGAGCGCGGCGGCGGTGAGCGCGGCGGTGGAGGCGAGGCCGAGGTTGAACGCGAGCGCCGGGTGGACGCCGAGGGCCTTTGCGAACGCCGCGACGAGAAAGTGGCCGAAGCAGGTGTACGAGAGCGTCGTCCCTGCGAGCCACGGCTCCGGCGGCGGGAGGAGCTCCGAGCGGAGGATCGCCTCGAGGAATGAGAAGTCCATCGGCTTCTCGCCCCAATAGATCTCCGGAGACCACGCGCGGACCGCGGCGAAGAAGAGGAACGCGCCGAGGAAGACGCCTTCGGTGGCGAGGAGCTCGCGGCGCGGGAGCGCGGGCAGCGGGCGGGAGGAGAGCGCGCCCGCGAGGACGACGGCGACGGCGGCGGCGAGGGCGAAGGAGGGGACGAACGCGAAGAGGCCCCACGCGACGAGGGCCCACGCGGCAAGGCCGAAAAGGGCGACGCCGGCCACCTTCGAGAGCGCGTAGACGCCCGGCACGGCGGGGAGGCGCGGCCCGAGGAGGCGCCAGGCGGCGAGGCCGAGCGCCTCGAGGAGCGCGAGCCAGAGGAGGAGGGCGAGGGGCGTGGAGCGCGTGCCGGAGATCCGCTGCTCCGAGTCGGCGTGCGGGTCGTCGGGGCGGGCGCGGAGGATCTCCCGCCGGGTGAGGGCGCGGGAGGGCTCCGCCTCGGAGAGGAGGCGCTCGAGGGCCGCGGCGTCGAGGCGGACGGCATTCCGGAAGAGGGTCACGCGCGGGTGGTCGTAGACGGAGAACGACTCGTCGGCGAGCTCGGTCGGCAGGCGCAGGCCGAAGAGCTGCGGCGGCGAGGAGAACGTGCGGACGAGCTTCCAGCCGAGGTCGCCCGAGTAGAGGAGGCGGAGGAAGCGGTCGGTGTCGGGGTAGCGCTCCCGAGCGCGCGGGATCGCGCCGGTGTGGCGCTTCGTCGGGAAGACGAGGAGGTCCGCGGAGGCGAGCTTCCCGGCGAGGAGGCGGGTTTTCTCCGCGCCGTCGGCGTCGTAGAGAGGGAGGTCGGCCGCGCGGAAGCGGCTCGCCGGGAGGCCGTCGACGGCGAGAGGGAACCCTTCCTCCCAGTGGGGGACGAGGAGCGTCGCCCCCTCGGCCGCGTTCTCGTGGAACCAGCGCGACGCGGAGACGACCGAGTGGGGGCGCGCGTAGATGGAGAGGAACGCGAGGAGGTAGGCGCCCGAGAGGCCGAGGACGGCCCGGCGGGCGAAGCGCCGGTTCCCGCTCTCGCCCGCGCGCGGCGCGAGGAGCGCGGCGGCGCCGAGGAGGAGGAGCGGGTAGAGCGGGAGGAGGTAGCGCGGGAAGCGGACCTCGAACGAGACGGTCAGGAGGAGGAACGGGACGGCCCAGAGCCAGAGGATGAGTTCGCGCCGCTCTTTCTCGCGGACGGCGGCGCGCAGCCGGAGAGCGACGCCGAGGAGGGCGGCGAGGCCGAGCGCGGGGCCGAGCCCCCAGAGGACGATCTCGGAGAGCTCGTAGAGGAGGTGCGGCGTCCCGACGTACTGGTTCGTGTAGGGGACGGAGCCGGCGTCGCGGACCATCGCCCCCTGCTCCGCCACGGCGGCGAGAAGGGCGCGCGAGGAGGTGAGCGCCGAGGGCTGCCCGAGGAGGAACGCGGCGGCGAGGCCGAGCGCTGCGGCCCCGAGGGCGAGCGCCGCGCGGCCGAAGCGGCGCCCCGGGAGGAACGCGAAGAGCGGGGCGAGGAGGAGCGGGAGGAAGAGCGTCGCGGCGCTCGCCTTCGTCGCGAGGGCGAGGCCCGCGGCGGCGCCCGCGAGGAGGAAGGCTCCGACCGTCTTCCGCTCGAGGGCGCGGACGAGGAGGAGGAGCGTGGCGAGGACGAGCGTGACGAGGGGAGCGTCGTTCGTCGCGAAGTGGGAGTTCTGGACGTGGAAGACGGCGATCGCGAGGAACGTGCCGGCGAGGAGGCCCGCCTTCTCGCCGAAGAGCTTCCGCCCGAGGAGCGCGAGGAGGATGCAGCCGGCGGCGCCCCACGCGGCGGAGAGGGTGCGCCCCGCGAGGAGCGTCCCGTGCCAGGTGAGCGCCCCGGGCCAGACGTGGGACAGGAGCGACGTCGCGGCGCGGGTGAGGAGGAACGGGAGCGAGCCATAGGCGTGGAACTTCGGGTCGAGCTGCAGCGGGGAGAAGGAGAGCTCCTGGACCGCCTCGACGATCCGGCGTTCGTCGGGGTGGTACATGTGCCCCTGGTCCCAGTTCAGGCCGAAGAGGCGGACGCCGAGCGCGACCGCGAAGAGGAGCGCGAGGGCGAGGCGGAAGGGGAGCGGCCTCGCCGGATGCATCAGATGGGGAGCCTCCGGAAGATCGGGGCCGGGAGCGCGCGGAGGAGCGCCATGACGGGGCGCCAGAACCACGGGGTGTAGACGACCCGCCGGCGGTGCTCGAGAGCGGAGAGGACGTCGCGGGCGACGCGCTCGGGGGAGACGAGGAGCGGGGAGTCGGGAGGGAAGACGCCCCACGACATCGCGCCGTCGGCGGGGCCGGCCTTCACGCAGAGGACGGTGACCCCCTTCGGCGCGAGGCGCGCCCAGAGCCCCTCCATCGCGACGGAGAGAGCCGCCTTCGTGGCGCCGTAGGCGTAGTTCTTCCGCCGGCCGCGGTCCCCCGCGACGGAGGAGAACGCGCAGAGGAAGGAGCCGGGGCGGCCCTCGAGGCGCGTTGCGGCGGCCTCGAGGAGTGCGAGCGTCGCGCCGACGTTCACGTCGGCGAGCTCGAGGAGCGCGGCGGGGTCGCGCTCGACGAGCTCCTGGTCGGGCATGACGGCGAACGCGAGGAGGACGCCGGCGAGGTCGCCCGGCAGCGCCTCCTCGGCGCGGTCGGGGAGGGCGGCCGCCGCCCCGGCGTCGTGGGCGTCGAATCCGAGCGCGGCGGTGGCGACGCCGAAGCGGAGCGCGAGGTCGGCGGCCGTGCGCTCGGCCTCGGCGGCGTCCCGCGCCGCGAGGACGAGGCCGAAGCCGCGGGCCGCGAGCCCCTCGGCCACGGCCCGCGCGAGGGCCGAGCCGGCGCCGGCGACGAGGACGTGCCCTCTCGCGGTGCCTTTCGTCGGGTTCTTCACCGCGCCTCCGCGAGGCCGAGGCGGCGCGCCTGCGACGAGGAGAAGCGGCCGTTCGGGTCGAGCCGCCTCTTCACGTCGAGGAACTCGGGGAGGCGCGGGTACATCGCGGCGAACGTGGCGGCGTCGGTGAGGGCGTCCTTCGCGAGGTAGAGCCTCCCGCCGAGCGCGAGGAGGATCTCGTCGAGCCTGCGGGCGAGCGGGCGGAGCCGATCGCCGACATTCGGGACGTCGAGGCCGAGCGTGAAGCCGGGCTTCGGGAAGGAGAGGACGCCGCGCCCCTCGGGGCCGGTCGTCTTCAGGACGGCGAGGAAGGAGGCGGCCCGCTCGCGCGAGATCTCCTCGAGGATGCGGCGGCACCCCTCGGCCGCGGTCTCGCGCGGGAGGAGCGCCTGGTACTGGACGAAGCCGCGCCGCCCGTAGAGGCGGTTCCAGGAGCCGAGCGCGTCGAGCGGGAAGAAGAAGCCCGCGGGACCGGAGATGCCGGTCGAGTCGCGCCCGGCGGCGTAGTAGAGGGCGTCGAACGCGGAGATCGTGAGCGGGCTGAGGAGGGCCGACGGCGCCTCGAACGGGACGTTCGGGCCGGGCCGCTCGGGGAGCGACCCGCGGAGCACCTTGCCGCGCGGGAGCTCGGCCGCGAGGACGTGGTCGCCGCGCATCAGGACGCCGCGCCCGAGCGCCCGGCCGCGGGCGAGGCCGTCGATCCAGGCGACGGAGTAGCGGCTGAGGCTCTCCTCCTCCTCGAGGCGCGCGAGGATCTCTTCGAGGTTCTTCCCGCGCCGCTTGACGACGCGCACCCACGGCGTCTCGAGCGGCAGGAGCGTCAGGCGCGCGGAGAGGATGACGCCCGTCAGCCCCATGCCGCCGATCGTGGCGTCGAAGGCCTCGGCGTTCTCCGTGGGGGAGCAGCGGAGCGTTTCGCCCGAGGCGAGGAGGAGGGTCAGCTCCTCGACGTGGCGGCCGATCGTCCCGTCGACGTGGTGGTTCTTGCCGTGGACGTCGGCCGCGAGCGCGCCGCCGACCGTGACGAAGCGGGTGCCCGGGACGACCGGGAGGAAGAAGCCGCGCGGGAGGAGGAACGCGAGGAGGCGCGCGAGCGAGGTGCCCGCCTCGCAGGTGACGCTCCGCCCCTCGGGATCGAACGCGAGGATCCTGCCGAGCCGCTCGGTCAGGACGACGGCGCCGGCGGCGTTCAGCGCCGAGTCGCCGTAGCTCCGGCCGAGGCCGCGCAGGGCGAGCGTCGGCTCCGGGGCGGAGCGGACCGCCGCGGCGACGGCGCGCCACGTTTCGGGGCGGTAGGCGGGCCCGGCCTCGACGGCGAAGCGTCCCCAGCCCGAGAGCGAGAGGCGCGCCGCGCGAAGGGAGAAGTCGCCGTTGCCGGAGGCGGCGCGGGCGGCGGGGGTTTCGGGAGGGCCGCTCAACCCCGCGATGATAGCCGCGCGCCGCGACGTCAGCGGAGGTCGTCGAGGAGCGCCGCCGCCGCCTCGCGCGCGATCTTCACGGCATAGTTCTGGCCGCGGTCCTCGGGGTACACCTGCGCCATCGCCGCGGAGTAGAGGCCGGGGACGGAGGTCCGGACGGGCGGGAGGACCTTCGAGTAGTGCGTCCCGACGATCGGCTGCGCGTACTCGGCGCGGAAGAGGTGCTGCTCGAGGACCTTCGCCTTCTCGAACGCGGGGGCGAGGCGCGCGACGGCGGGGAGGTAGAGCTCCCAGAGGTCGCGGTCGGGCATCGTCCACTTCGGGTCGTCGGGGAGGACGTAGTCGGAGAGGTAGACGACGTGGCGCCCGCCGTAGCGCGCCGCCGGGACGTAGTTCGTGTGCTCGATGAAGCCGCCGAACGGCATCGCCGCGTCGCCGACGTTCGTCCAGTAGTAGGGGGTGAGCGGCCGGTCGAGGACGAGGACGGGGCAGAGGGCGTGCGCGTAGGAGATCGTCCCCCAGAGCGCGCGCTCCTCGGCCGGGAGATCGGGGACGAGGCGGAGGAGCTCGGGGATCGCGACGGTCGAGAGGACGAGGTCG
>CAYVPO010000055.1:1446-18499 GCA_964453825.1 uncultured Holophagales bacterium | reverse complement strand
CCTGGCCTCCACGGACGTCCGCGTCGAGTAGGCCCCGCGGCAGGCCCCCCCGGAAGACGCGACGGCCCCGGCTTTCGCCGGGGCCGTCGCCCGTTCCGAGGTTCTTTCGAGCGCTACTTCTTCGGGGCCGGAGCCTTGGGAGCCGGCGCCTTCGCGGCCGGCGCCTTCGCCGGCGCGGGCGGCGCCACGAGCTGGAACGGCGCCTTCGCCTCGACGGTCTTGCCGGAGAACACGTCGGTGATCTTCAGCGTCATGACGTACTCGCCGGGGCGGAAGTAGTCGCCGAGGTTGACGTCGACGATCGAGCCGGCCAGGTCGATGACGAGGGCGGTCGCCGAGCCGGCCTGCTCCGGGACGATCATCGGCTCGTCCGGCGGCTGGGGCACGTCGATCGTGGAGCCGCTCTTCGGCTTGATGGAGATCGACCTCTTCAGGTGGAGCTTCTTCGTCGCGGGGTCGACGACGGGGTTGTAGACGCGGGCCACGTACGCGAGGCCGTCGGTCTTCTCGAGCGTCTCCCCGCCCCTCGAGACGAACTTGCGGGCCGAGAAGACGAACGGCTCCTCCGCCTTCGCTCCGTCGGCCGCGATGTCCGTGCAGGCGAGGAGGAGCGGGGAGATCGCGAGCTCGGACGGCAGCGGGGCCACCGTGACGGGCCGGTGGGCCGAGACCTTCTCGGCGCCCGACGCGTCGAGGAGGAGAGCGGCGACCTGGTACTCGCCGGCGTCGACCGGGAGGGCGACGTCGACGAACCAGTCTTCCCGCACCTTCTGCAGGACCGCGGGCTCCTCGCGCCGCGCGGCGTCCTTCCCGTCCTTGCCGCGGACGAGGAGGGCGATCTTCATCCCCTCCGGGGCCGCGCCCGCCGCGCCCGCAGGCGCCGCCGAGGCCGGGGCGTAGAGCTGGACCATCAGGCGCGTCGCCCTGTCCCCGTACGCGAGCGGGAAGAGCGACAGCGAGCCCTGGGGCTCCTTGCCGAGCAGGGCCTCGAGCGAGGCGCGGACCGGAGCCGAGAGAACCGGTCCCTTCGCGGCTTCGGCGGCGGCCTCGGCCGCGGCCTTCATCTCCGCCTCGTACTCCTCGCGCGTCTTGTAGACCGGAGGCTCCGTCATCTTCGGGTTGACGACAGCGGCCGCGATCGCCTTCTTCCAGAGCTTCTTGATGTCGCCGGACTTGTCGGCGGTCTCCCGCTCGGCCCGCTCGTCGACCGTGAAGTTGACGAGGAACGACTTCATACCGGCCCACGGCGGGAGCTGCTCCTTGTCGTACTGGAACTGGATCACGACGACGTTTCCGCCGCCCCGGAACAACGACCCCTCCTCGCCCTGCTCGCCGGCGACGCCGGCTCCGGCCGATTCGAGCTTCGAGGCGATCGCCTTCGGCGGTCCGAGGAGGATCAGGACCTTGCCGCGCTCGGTCAGCG
The DNA here is from genome assembly GCA_964453825.1 of uncultured Holophagales bacterium. Lineage (GTDB taxonomy): Bacteria > Acidobacteriota > Thermoanaerobaculia > UBA5066 > UBA5066 > UBA5066. The sequence goes on along the minus strand of CAYVPO010000055.1, from coordinate 17,076 downwards.
CGCCGCGCTTCTTCCCGAGCGTGAAGCGCTTGTCGGCCTCGGCGACGAGGGCGTCGAAGGTCGACCGGAAGACGTTCTGGGCGGTCTTCTGGTAGTCGGGGTGACGCTTGCCCCAGAAGAGGTTGAAGAACTTCTGGGCCTGCTCGTCGTTCGTCACGCCGGCCCAGGCCTTCTTCTCGTCGTCCGTGGCGTAGTAGACGAACTCGGGGGAGCTCTCCCAGTCCTTGAACTTATCCAGCTGGGCGGCCGCGGGGAGCGCGAGCGCCACGAGCGGGACGAGGGTCGCGAGAAGCCGGAGCTTTCTCATCCGTGTGGTCCTTTCAGGGGGGGGTTCGCCGGGACCGGCGCATCCTTGGAACTATATCGCACCACGGAGGGGGGAGCCGCGGCGGAACGCTTTCCCGCTCAAGAGCTCCCGAGGAGCGCCTGGACCTGCGGGTCGTCGGGACGGATCTTCAGCGCCTTCCGCAGCGCGCGCTGCGCCGCAGGCTCGTTCCCGAGCGCGCGCTCGACGCGCGCGAGGCCCAGGAGCGCCTCGACGAGAGTCTTCCCCTCGCGGTAGGCCCGCCTGTAGGCGGTCCTCGCCTGCTTGAAATTCCCCCCTGCGAGCTCCAGGTCTCCCTGGACGACGAAGAGGTAGGCCGAGGCGTCCCGGGTGTTCGCGGCCGCGAGAGCGGCCCGCGCCTCGGTGGCCCGCCCCTGCTCGATGTAAAGCGCCGCCAGGTTGTGCAGCAGGGCCGGCCGGTGGGGGTCGAGGTCGAGCCCCTCCCGGAACGCCTCGTACGCCCCCTCGACGTCTCCCTGCCGCCACCTCACGATCCCCAGGTTCGAGTGGAGGTCCGGGAGCGAGCGTTGCAGCTTCGTCGCCCTCTCGAGGAGCGTGCGCGCCCGGGCGAAGTCCCCCGCGCGGAGGGCCTCGACCCCCCGGTTGCTCGCGGAGATCGCGGCGACGGCCAGGTCGTCGATCAGCTTCAGGTCCACCCGGGACTCGTCGCGGGTCATGTAGAAGTCGTAGACGGTCAGCTGGCGGAGCTTCGGAAGGACGGCGACCATGTGGTTGTAGACCATCACGAGGTCGCCCTCTTTCTCGCTCCGGGCCCGCCGGAAGACGAGGGCCGCCTGGAGGGGGATTCCGAGGGCCCGCCCGAACGCGATGAAGAGGTTCGTGAACGAAACGCAGTTCCCGCGCCGGAACGCGAACGCCTCCGCGGCGGTGAAGGTCGCCACGGTGTCGTACTCGAACGCGTAGCTCTTCCGGTCGAGGATGGCCGCCTGGAGCCGGCGGAGCCTCTCGCCGTCGTCCCCCGCCGGCCCGGCCAACTGCTCCGCCGCCGCCCGGATCGCCGGCGTGACCATCATCGGCATCGGGACGTCGCCGGGGTCGACGCCGCGGGCGGCGACGGCCTCGCGCCACCGCTCCGGCGAGAGGCGGAGGACGGGCGTCTCGTCCGTCGTCCGGCATCCGCCCGCGAAGACCCCGAATACGAGGACGAGGACGGCGCCGCTCCGCCTGGGCCGCACGGGAGGTCTGGTCACGGTACCCCTGATTACGCCCGCATCGGCCTTTGGGTTCAAGTCCCGTTTCACGTCAGCCGCTCGGCACTCCGGGCGAAAGGCCTCCGCGCTCTCTCCCCGAGTCCCGATCCGGCCCGCCACCGAAAGGCAGGTCTGCGGCTCCTCCAGCCCCGCTGGCCCGCCGTGCAAGAATGAAGGGTTGTGCGCGGGGAGCCCCCGCGCCCTCCCCGAACGCCGTCTCGCGAGGTCGCCGTGATCCCTGGCCTGAAGAGTCAAGTCGAAGCCGCCGTCAAGGACGCCTGCCGCCGCCTCTGGAACGTCGAGCCGCCCCGGCTCGTCCTCGAGACGCCGCCGAAAGTCGAGCTCGGCGACCTCGCCCTGCCGATCGCGTTCGAGCTCGCCAAGGTGCTCCGGCGCCCGCCCCGGAAGATCGCCGAGGAGCTCGCCCCCGCGCTCGAGCTGCCCCCGATCGTCGCCCGCCGGAGCGTCGAAGGGGGCGGCTACGTGAACCTCTTCCTCGACCGGCCGAAGGCGCTCTCCGCGATTCTCGTCGCGACGCCCGACGCCGCCGAGGCCCCCGGAAAGGTCATCGTCGAGCACACGAACATCAACCCGAACAAGGCCGCCCACATCGGGCACCTGCGGAACGCCGTCCTCGGCGACGTCCTCGTCCACCTCTTCCGCCGCCTCGGGAAGCGGGTCGAGGTCCAGAACTACCTCGACGACACCGGAGTCCAGGTGGCCGACGTCGTGGTCGGCCTCGAGCGCCCCGACGAGCTCGCCGAGCCGTCCCGGGCCGCCGCCCTCGCCGCGGAGATCCGCGAGGTCCTCGCCGCCTTCCCGGACGACGCCCCCGGAACCGAGGCTCGCCGGCTCGGCGACCTGACCTGGGACCTCTACGCCCTCGTCACCCGGAGCTACGCCGCCGACCCGTCGCTCGAGGAGCGGCGGAAGGCGACGCTTCACGCCATCGAGGGGGCGGCGCTCGGACACGAGATGTCCGGCGAGGACCACGCGACGGCGGCTCTCGCGTCCCGACTCGCCGAGGCGGTCGTCCGCTGCCACCTGAAGACGATGGAGCGGATCGGCGTCTCCTACGACCTCCTCCCGCGAGAGAGCGACATCCTCGGCCGTCGCTTCTGGCAGAAGGCGTTCGACCTCCTGAAGGCCGCGGGCGCCACGCAGCTCGAGGCGGAGGGGAAGAACGCGGGCTGCTGGGTGATGAAGCTCGAGGGGGCGAAGGACTTCGAGGGGATGGAGGACGCCGACAAGGTCCTCGTCCGCTCGAACGGCACCGTCACCTACACCGGCAAGGACGTCGCCTACCAGCTCTGGAAGCTCGGCCTCCTCGGCATCGACTTCGAGTACGAGAAGGCCCCGTACGTGAACCCGTTCGGCGAGCCCGAGTTCGTCGCCACGGACGGCGTCTCGCCCCTCTACCGGACGCGCCACGACGCGGAGGGAGCCGACCCTTCGGCGCGCGGGCGCTTCGGCGGGGGCGATTCCGTCATCAACGTCATCGACGTGCGGCAGTCCTACCCGCAGAAGGTCGTCAAGGAGGCGGTCCGCAGGGCCGGCTTCCCCGAGGGGGCCGACCGTTCGGTCCACTTCGCGTACGAGATGGTCGCGCTGACGCCGGCGTCGGCCGAGCTCCTCGGCGTGACGCTCTCGGACGAGGACCGCGGCCGGGCCTACGTCGAGATGTCGGGCCGGAAGGGGCTCGGCGTGAAGGCCGACGACCTCGTCGAGCGGCTCGTCGAGAAGGCGGTCGAGCAGATCCTCGACCGGCAGCCGGGCGAGCGGCCCGACCTCTCCCGCGCCGAGGCGATCGCGATCGGCGCGCTCCGCGTCTACATGACGCGCTACTCGCGGAACAAGGTGATCGCCTTCGACTTCGACGAGGCGCTCGCGTTCGAGGGGGACACGGGGCCGTACCTCCAGTACGCGGCCGTCCGGACCGCGAACATCTTCCGCAAGCTGGAGGAGAAGGGGCTCCCCGGCCTGCTCGATGCGGAGGAGGCCGCGTCCGTCGCCGCCCTCGACGCGGCGCACCTGGACGACGGACTCTGGGACGTCGTGAGGACGTGCGGGAGGACGCAGGAGACGTTCGAGAAGGCCGCCGAGACGCTCGAGGTGTCGCTCCTCGTCCGGCACGCGCTCGCGGTCGGCGCCGCCTTCCATCACCTCTACCACACGCATCCGATCCTCCAGGCGGAGAACGAAGCAAGCCGCCGGGCCCGCCGGGCCGCGCTTCAGCTCGTCGCCCGCACCCTCGACGACGTCCTCGGCGTCCTCGGCGTTCCGATCCCGGAGAGAATGTAGTGCTCGCGGGGGCCGCCGTCCGTCTCCGGCCCGTGAAGGGGGACGACCTCGACTGGCTCGTCGCCGCGTGCGGCAAGCCGTCGGCCTTCGGCGAGTTCCAGCCGTTCTTCGTCGGCGAGGCCGAGAGCCTCCGGCGCCGCTTCGAGCAGGACGGCCTCCTCTCGGAGGACCTGACGCGCCTCGTCGTCGAGGACCGCTCCGGGCGCCGCGTCGGCCTGGCCGGGGTCGACGACGTCGACCTCCACTCCCGCGTCGCCCGGATCACCGCCACGATCCTCGAGCCGGGCGAGCGGGGGAAGGGGCTCGGGACGGACGCGCACCGCGTCCTCGTCTCCTACCTCTTCCTCCACCGCGGCCTGCTCCGTGCCGAGGCCTTCGTCGCCGCGGGGAACGTCGCGGCGCGGGCCGTCCTGAAGCGACTCGGCTTCCTGGAGGAGGGAATGCTCCGGAGCCGCGTCTTCGCACACGGCCAGAGGCACGACGTCGTCGTCCTCGGGCTCCTCTACGAGGACTGGTCGCGCCGCTCCGTCGCCTCGCTCGCGATCTGAGCCGCGAGGCGGGCCGGCTCCCCCGCCACGAGGCGGCGGACGTCGAGGAGGAGCCGGCGCTCGCCGCCCGCCAGGACGACCCCTTTCAGGCACTCCGCGACGACCGGGGCGAGCCCCTCGGGCGGGAGCCCTTCGGCCCCGTTCACCGTCAGGATCCCCTCTACGACCTCGGCCCCGAGCGCTGCGGGGACCCCGTCGAACGTCCCGGCGAGGAGGTCGCGGGGCGGAGGGGCCTCCCTCTCCGGAAAGAGGCGCCGGCCGACGTCGACGACCGCGAGGAGCCCCCGGGGCCCCGAGACGAGCCCCGCAATCCAGCCGGGCGCACCCGGCGCCGGGAGGAGCTCCGCGGGGCGCAGGATCCGCTCGACGTCGGCAGGATCGGCCGCGAACGCGACACCGGCCGCCCGGAACGCGACGACGCGCCGAAGCGTCACGTCGCCTGCAGCTCCACGCGGACGCGGAACCGTCCGACCTCGTCCTCGAGCGAGCCGGCGAGGGTCTCGAGGGCCGCCGTCGTGTCTTCGACGGAAGCGGCGGAGGCGAGCGTGTCGAGGCTCATACCCTCCACCTCGGAAAGGAGCCCGAGGATCCGGTGGCTGTCGGCCGTCTGCCGGCCGACGGCGTCCTGGATGTCGCGCATGAGGCCCAGGGAGCGCTCCGCCGCGACCGCGATCTGGCCCGCCGCCCCCTTCTGCTCCTGGACGGTCCGCTCGACGAAGCCGGCGAGCTCGCGGATCTGCCCGACGAGCTCGCGGATCCGCTCTGCCTCGCGGGTGTTCCGCCGCCCTTCCTCCGCGAGCGCCCGGAGCCCCTCGCGCATCTCCGCGACCGAAGCGACGCTCGCCGCCACCGTGGCGGCCTGAGCCCGCGAGACCTCTCGGATCGCCGCGACAGCCTCCTCCGCACGGGCCGCCGCGGCCTCGATGCCCGCGAGCGCCTCGCCCGCCCGCGTCGCCGTCTCGACGGCGCGGGTGACGAGGCGCGTCTCCTCCTCGGCCGCCGCCCGCGCCGCGTCGACCTCCTCCCGCATCCCGGACACGTGGCCGCCGATGCCGCGGGCCCCCTCGGAGGTCCGCTCGGAGAGGCGGCGGATCTCGGCGGCGACGACGGCGAACCCGCGGCCGTGCTCTCCCGCGCGCGTCGCGAGGAAGGAGGAATTGAGGGCGAGGAGGTTCGTCTGCCGCGCGATGTCCTCGAGCATCTCGAGGATCCGTCCGACCTCGCGGGAGCGCGCCTCGACGCGTCCGACCGCGTCCCGGACGGTCCCGGACGAAAGTCGGATCGCCGCGACGGAGGCGCGCGCCTCCTCGACGACGGTGCGTCCCGAGCGCGCCTCCGTGGCCGCGTGCGCGGCCTGCTCCGCGGCCTCGCGTGCGGACGCGAGGACGGCGTCGTGCGCCTTCTCGGCCTGCGTCGAGCCGTCCGCGAGGTCGTCCGCCCGCCGCGCGAGGTCGCTCAGCGTCGCGTCCAGGACGGCGGCGCCTTCCGCGAGCGAGGCGGCCGCGCCGGCCCCGTCCGTCGAGTCGACGAGGAGCCCCTCCGAGCGCGCGAGGAGCTGGGTGAGGGACCCGTCCACCTCCGCGACGGCGGCGGCCGTCTCCTCGGAGCCCGCCGCGAGCGTCTCGACGCTCTCGGCGATCGCGCGGATCGTCCCGTCCAGCCCGCCGACGGCCGCCGTCGCGCTCGCGAGCCGCGTCCGCTCCTGGGCGGCCCGCTCCCGGTTGCGGATCGACGCCGCGCGCAGGACCGCGACCTGCCGGTTGAGCTGACCGTGCTCCCGCCGAACCGACGAGAGGAGATGCGCGCCGCGCCCCGCGACCGCGTTCAGGAAGCGGCCGATCCGGCCCGCCAGGTCCGCTCCCTCGGGGGCGCGCGACGCGAGGTCCCCCTCGGCCATCTGACGGGCCGCTGCGAGCGTCCGTCCGAGGCGCGCGGCGGGGCGCTGGAGGACGACCGCGACCGCCGCCCCCGCGAGGAGGCCCGCGACCGCTGAAGCGGCGAGGCCGAGGTCGAGGACGAGGCTCTGCCGGAGCGGGTTGCCGAAACCGGCGGCCGCCCACGCGGCCGCGAGGGACGCCGCTCCGCCCGCGGCGAAGGCCGCGAGCCCTGCGACGAGGGAGAGGATCGGGATGAAGCGGTCGGGCTCCTCTTGCGCCACGACGGGCAGTCTAGACCAGGCCGCTCAGGGCGGGGAGGGCGAGGAGCCGCGCACGGCCGTCGCGACGACCTCGCCCGGCAACGGGCCCGAAGCGGGCCCGAGCTCGCGCGCCTCGAGGACCTCCGCGAGCTCCTGCCGCGGAAAGAGGCGGACGGTCAGCGCGACCCGCCGCCCCGCGCATCCCTTCCGGGCGAGGACCGCCTCCGTCACGGCGCCGTCGAGGAGGGTCACGACCTCCCCGTCGTCGGTCCGGAGGACCGGCAGGTGGCGCGGGTCGAGGACCGGCGTCTCCGGGAAGAGGCGGGCGAGGGCGCAGCGCAGGCAGAAGACCTCTCCGGTCAGCTCCCGCACCTCGGACGCTTCCACGAGCGAAGGTGCCTGCGGCGGCACGCTCCGGACGAGGAAGGCCGCCCCGGCCGCGAGACCGGCCGCGAGGGCCGCGGCGGCGCCGACGAGAGCCCGCCGCCGCGACCGGCGCGCCCCCGGAGACTGCGCGACGGCCCGGGCGACGCGCGACCGGATCGCCTCGGGAATCTGGTCGGCCGGCCGCGCCTCCCGGAGGGCGGCGTTCCGTGTCTCGGCGTCGCGGCGGAGCGCGGCGCAGCGCGGGCAGCCGTCGAGGTGCGCGAGAAGGCGGGCGGCCGACGCGACGTCGAGCTCGTCGTCACAGAGCGCCTCGATCAGGGGGCTGGCGGTCTCGCAGTCCATCGCGCGGCCCGCGTCGGGGCCTCTCCCGCGAGGGCTAACGCCGGCGTCGCAGCGGGTATTCCGCGGGACCCGCGGCCTCCCCGGCCGCACGCCGGGAGCGCGCCGGCGAGGCCCCCGCGCCGAAGTAGCCCCGGCGCTTCCCGTAGGCCAGGAGCGTCTCCTCGAGCAGGCGGCGGCCCCGGTAGAGCCGGGACATGACGGTCCCGAGCGGGATCTCGAGGATGTCGGCCACCTCGCGGTAGGAGAAGTCCTGCAGGTCGACGAGCTCGACGACGAGCCGGAAGTCCTCCGGGAGGCTCGCCAGCGCTCGCGCGACGTCCCCGTCGAGGGAACGGCCGAGGAGCTCGTCCTCCGGGGTCGCGGCCGGGGGGACCGCGTCCTCGAGCGCCGACTCGAACGTCGTCCCCCCCCGCTCGAGGTCGACTTCGCGCGGTCCGGCCTTCTTCTGCCGGTAGCGGTTGATGAACCCGTTCTTCAGGATCCGGAAGAGCCACGCCTTGAGGTTCGTCCCCTCCCGGAAGCCGTCGTAGTGCGCGAAGGCCCGCAGGTAGGTCTCCTGGAGGAGGTCTTCCGCGTCCTGGCGGTTGCGCGTCAGGCGCAGGGCGGTGCCGAAAAGGGCGTCGGCGTACGGCAGCTCCCCCGATCGGAGGTCCCAGGCGTTCGGGGCCCGGTCGCGGCGAAATCCGAAGAGGGCCATGTCTTCCCCTCAACGACGGCTCGGCCCGTTCGGATTCCGGATGAGACGGCAAGGCCCCGGCAGGCGCCGGGGCCCTCCGCGTCGGTCCGGGCCCTCGGGGCCCGCCGGGTCACTTCCCCTGGAGGAGGAAGGCGATGACGAGCGTGTAGATGACGAGCGATTCGATCAGGACGAGGCCCAGAAACGCGATGCCGCGGATCTGGCCGGCGGCGCCGGGGTTGCGGGCCATGCCGTCGCAGGCCGCGACGGCCGTCCGGCCCTGCGCGGTGGCGCCGGCGGTCGCGCCGATCGCGAGGACGAGCGCGGCCGAGAGGTGACCCCAGCCCGCGCCGCCGCTCGTGGCCTTGGCGGCCTCCGCGGCCTCCTGCGCGAAGGCGAGGTTCGGGAGCAGGAAGGCGAGGCCGGCGACGGCGACGGCGGGGAGAAGCTTCTTGATCATGTCCTTATGGGCTCCTTTCGGGTTCGATGATCCGCGTTTCAATGCTCGTGGGCGATCGCGCCCCCGATGTAGACGGTCGTCAGGAGGGTGAAGACGTACGCCTGGAGGAACGACCCGAAGATGCCGAGGGCGTTCATCGGCATCGGCACGAGGAGCGGCACGAGCTCGACGAACTGGTTCGTCGCCGTGTGCTCTCCGTAGATGTTCCCGAAGAGACGCATCGCCAGGGAGAGCGCCCGGGCGAAGTTGCCGATCATCTCGATCGGGAAGACGAGGATCGCGAGGGCCGCGCTCGGCCCGGCGAACGTCTTCAGGTAGCCGAAGAAGCCGTGCGCCTTGATTCCGGCCGCGTTGAAGAAGACGAGGCACGAGAGCGAGAGGGCGAACGTCGTATTCAGGCTGGAGGTCGGCGGCTGAAGGAAGAAGAGCTGGCCGACCAGGTTCGAGACCGTGATGAAGAAGAAGAACGCTCCCACGACGGGAAGGTACTTCTCTCCGGTGTGAGGGATGTTCTCCTTGATGAGGCCGCGCAGGAAGTCGACGAAGACCTCGAGGACGTTCTGCGCCCCGCCCGGCACGCCGTCCCGGAACTTCCGGGCGAGGATCGGCAGGACGATCGCGAAGACGAGGAGGACGACGAGCGCCATGATCACGTGGTCGGGGATCCACCCGAGGACGGCTCCGCTCGCGTGGTCGACCGGGGCGACGCCCGCGACGTGGACGCCGCCGATCGTCACCCCGTGGAGCCACCACGACGGCGCGTTCTCCGGCGATCCGAAGATCGCCGTCAGGAGCGCGTTGACGGGTCCGAACAGGATCGAGTGATGGTGCTGCATCTCACTCCCGCGGCGTCGTTCCTTCGTCCTCTTCCTCCGGTCCGGACCGGCCGGCCGCGCCTCCCCGGAACCCGTCGGCGAGGACCCCGAGGACGACCGCGGAGAGCCCTCCGAGGAGCCACGGGACCTCGTCCGGGAAGAGGCGAACCGAGCCGTACGCCGCGAGCCCCAGGAAGGCGTAGCGGAGGAGGGCGCGGAGCGCGAACTTCCAGTCGAGCCGGGTCGACGCCCGTGGACGGGGAACGAGCAGTTTCCCGGCCACGTCCGACAACCAGAGGCCGGAGACGATAGCTACGGCCGCTCCGGCCGTCAAGGCGGCGGCTTCCCGGAACCTCCCGAGTGCTCCCAGCGCCAGGACGACGAGGAGCGCGGCCCAGGCGGCGACCCGGAAGACCCGCCGCTCCTGCGGGAGGAGGGCGAGGCTCACCCTTCGCTCCCTCCCGGACCCGGCCCGGGCCCCGGAGGGCTCTTTCTCCGCCCCTCGAGCCTGTCCGCCTCGCGGAGGAGCTGCCGGACCCCGCCCGCGAAGCCGAGAAGGCCGAGGACGGCCGTCGCCGCCGGGAAGCTCCCGAGCCACCGGTCGGCGAGCCAGCCGAGCCCCCCGCCCGCCGCGAGGCAGGCGGGGAGGACCCAGCCGAAGCTCAGGACGTCGCCGAGGAGGCGGAGGTTCGGGTCGGGCTCCCTCCGCGGCTCGGGCATCGGTTGGTCCCCCACGTTCCTGCGCCCGACCCGCGGTCGCGGAAAACCGGGGGCACCAGGGCTTTGCTGAAAATGTTCTCGGGGAACCCGGACGCCGGGTTCCCCGAACCCCTCCGCGCGGGCTTTCTTTCTACGGGAGGAGGCAGGATTTCGCCAGCGCGATGAGCGGCTGGGGAAGGACCCCGAACGCGAGCGTCCCCGCGAAGCAGAGGCCGACCGCGACGGCCACCGCGGGCTCCTCGCGCCACCGGACCTCGCCTTCCCCGTCGACCAGGTACATCGCCCGGACGATCCGGAAGTAATAGAAGAGCGAGACGGCGGACATCAGGACGCCGAGGACGACGAGGGCGGGCCAGCCCGCCTTCAGGGCGGCCGAGAAGAGAAGGTACTTCCCGACGAAGCCGGCCGTCGGCGGGATGCCGGCGAGGGAGAGGAGGAAGACGACCATCGCGCCGGCCGCGATCGGGTTCCTCTTCCAGAGGCCGTTGAAGTCGTCGACGCTCTCCGTCGCGTACCCCTTCGCCTCGAGGAGGACGACGAGGCCGAAGGCCCCGAACGTCATCAGGAGGTAGGCCGTCAGGTAGAACAGGATCGCCCAGAGGCCGAAAGCCTCGGGCTGGCCCGCCGCGCCCCCCGCCCGGTAGGCGAGGAGGCCGAGGAGCGCGTAGCCGGCATGCCCGATCGAGGAGTAGCCGAGGAGCCTCTTCACGTTCGTCTGCATCAGCGCGCCGACGTTCCCGACGACCATCGTCAGCGCTGCCGAGGCCGCCAGGACAGGCGCCCAGTCGTCGGCGCGCGGCCCGAAGCCGTCGAAGAAGATGCGGGCGAAGATGGCGTAGGCGGCGAGCTTCGGGCCGACGGCGAAGAAGGCCGAGACGGGCGTCGGCGCCCCCTCGTACACGTCGGGCGCCCAGACGTGGAACGGGGCCGAGGCGATCTTGAAGAGCATCCCGCACGCCACGAGGACGACGCCGACCATCAGGAGCGTCGAGCGCGGCGCGGCCTCGAGGGCCGCGGAGACCCCGGCGAGGGAGAGCGTGCCGGTCGCTCCGTAGACGAGGGAGAGGCCGTAGAGGAGGATGCCGGACGAGAACGCCCCGAGGACGAAGTACTTCGCCGCGGCCTCGACCGACTTCGCCTCCTGCTTGAAGTAGCCGGCCAGGACGTACTGCGAGAGCGCCATCAGCTCGAGGGCGATGTAGATCGAGACGAGGTGCGTCCCCGACGCCATGAACATCATGCCGACGGTCGTCAGGAGGAGGAGCGCGTAATACTCGCCGCCCGGATACGGGGACGTCCCGACGAACCGCAGGGAGAAGAGGATCGTGACGGCCGCGGCGAGGAGCGTCAGGACCTTGAAGAAGATCCCGAACCCGTCGAGGGTGAACATCCCGCCGAAGGCCGCACGCGGGAGGCCGCCCGCGAAGTGGACGGCCACCGGGACGAGCGCCGCCGCGATCGCCAGCGACGCCAGCGACGCCCAGGCGAGCGCCCGCTCCCGCTCCCGCTTGACGACGGCCGCCCAGAGCAGGATCCCGAGCGCGAGCTCCGAGAGGATCAGCTCGGGCAGGATGACCAGGAGGTCGGAGAGCGGGAACGGAAGGGCCACGGGTCAGTTCCCCCTGGGAGCGGCCTCGGGGAGGGAGGCGCCGGCCGGGACGACGGGGGTGGCGGACGGGACCGGCGCCGCCGGAACCGCGGACGAAACGGCGGCTACGGCCGGCGGAACCCCCTTCGCCGCGTCGAGCGCCGCGACGATCTTCGCCGAGGCGGGGGCCGTCATCGCGAAGAACGGCTTCGGGTAGACGCCGATCCAGACGCAGCAGACGATCAGCGGGGCCAGCGTCAGCACCTCGCGGAGGTTCACGTCCTGGAGCCCCTTGTTCTCCTCGTGCTTCAGCTCCCCGAAGAAGACCCGCTGGTAGAGCCAGAGGAGGTACGCCGCGCCGAGGATGACGCCCACGCCGGCGAACAGGGCCCACTTCCAGTCGGCGAGGAACGCGCCGACGAGGATCGTGAACTCGCCGACGAACCCGTTCAGGAGAGGGAGCCCGAGCGAGGCGAGGGCGATGATCATGAAGAGCGTCGCGTAGATCGGCATCACCTGCGAGAGGCCGCCGAAGTCGGCGATCTGCCGCGTGTGCCGCCGCTCGTAGATGATCCCGACGAGGAGGAAGAGCCCTCCCGTCGAGAGGCCGTGGTTGACCGACTGGAGGACGCCCCCCTGCATCCCCGCGTTGTTCAGCGCGAAGAAGCCGAGCATGACGAACCCGAGGTGGGCGACCGAGGAGTAGGCGACGAGCTTCTTGATGTCCTTCTGGACCATCGCCACGAGGGAGCCGTAGAGGATCCCGACGATCGCGAGGACGACGACCGTCAGCTGCACCCAGCGCGTGGAGGCGGCCGACGGGAAGATCGGGAGGGAGAACCGCAGGAAGCCGTACGTCCCCATCTTGAGGAGGACGCCGGCGAGGATGACCGAACCCGCCGTGGGCGCCTCGACGTGCGCGTCGGGGAGCCACGTGTGGAACGGGAACATCGGGACCTTGATCGCGAACCCGAGGAAGAACGCCCAGAAGAGCCAGAGCTGCAGGTCGGGCGGGATCTGCGGCGCGATCGCGTGGAAGTGGAGGATGTCGAAGCTCGGGGCGTTCCCGAGCCCCTTCCAGAAGAGGAAGCCGGTCGTGTTGAAGAAGTAGAGGGCGATGATTCCGACGAGCATGATCACCGACCCGAAGAGCGTGTAGAGGAAGAACTTGATCGCCGCGTAGAGCTTCCTCGGCCCGCCCCAGACCCCGATGAGGAAGTACATCGGGACGAGCATGACCTCCCAGAAGACGTAGAAGAGGAAGAAGTCGAGGGCGCAGAAGACCCCGATCATCCCCGTCTCGAGGAGGAGAAGGAAGATGTAGTACTCCTTCTCCCGCGTCTTCACGGCCGTGTACGAGGCGTAGATCGAGATGACGGAGAGGAGCGTCGTCAGGAGGATCAGGAGGGCCGAGATCCCGTCGACTCCGAGCGAGTACCGCACCCCGAGCGAGGGGATCCAGGAGAGGTCCTCGCGGAAGAGGAACTCCGCCGACTCCCGGAAGCCGCGGGCGAACCAGAGCGGGAGCGAGGCGAAGAATGTCAGTCCCGCCACGGCCGTCGCCAGAGCCTTGATCGGCCCGGTCTTCTCCCGCGGGAGGAAGAGGATCGCCAGCGCCCCGGCCGTCGGGAGGAGGATGAGCAGGGAGAGGAGTCCGTTCATTCGGCGTCCTTACACGTCACGCGAAGATGATGTAGATGCAGACGAGGGCGAAGACGCCCGCGGCCATCCCGAATGCGTAGTTCTGCGTCTGGCCCGACTGGAGCTTTCCGTAGCCCTTCCAGGCGGCCTGGAAGGTGTCGCCGACGCCGTTCACCGCGCCGTCGACGAACGTCTTGTCGAACCAACTCGAGACGTGGGAGATCCCCACGGTGAGGTGGCGCGTCCCGTTCACGAGACCGTCGACGACGCGCGCGTCGATCTCCCAGAGGAGGCGTCCGCCCTTCTTGACGAGCCCGTTCACGAAGACCGCCTCGTACGCCTCGTCGACGAAGTACTTGCTCTTCACCCAGCGATAGGCGTTCGGGAACGCGGCGACGACCTTCGCCGGGAGAGCCCAGGGCGCCGACCCCTTGTAGAAGAACGTCGTCGCCAGGAGGATGCCGAGTCCCGCGATGGCGATCGAGCCGAGCATCAGGCCGTACTCGAGCGCGTGAGAGGCCTGGTGCGGGTGCGGCGTCCAGTCGGGCGGCAGGGCCGGGAACGCCGGGTGGAGGAACGCCTCGAAGCGGTTTCCGCCCGGGAGGATGAAGTTCGGGATGCCGACGTATCCGACGACGACCGCGCCGATCGCGAGGATCCAGAGAGGAACCGTCATCGTGGCCGGCGACTCGTGGACTCTCTCCCACGTCTCCTTCGGCCCGCGGTAGTCGCCGAAGAACGTCATCTTGATCAGCCGGAACATGTAGAACGCCGTCAGGCCGGCCGTGAGCGCCGCGAGCGCCCAGAGGAACGGGTGCCCCAGGAGGAACGTCTCGCCGAGGATCAGGTCCTTCGAGAAGAACCCGGAGAGGAACGGCACCCCCGCGATCGCGAGCGTCGAGATGAGCATCGTCCGGTAGGTGTGCGGGATCTTCGACCGGAGCCCGCCCATCGCCGTCATCTCCTGCTCCCCGGAGAGGGCGTGGATGACGGAGCCGGAGCCGAGGAAGAGGCAGGCCTTGAAGAAGGCGTGGGTGAAGACGTGGAACATCCCCGCGCCGAACGCGAGGACGCCGCAGGCGAGGAACATGTAGCCGAGCTGCGAGACCGTCGAGTAGGCGAGGACCTTCTTGATGTCGGTCTGCGCGAGGCCGATCGTCGCGGCGACGAACGCCGTCACTCCTCCGACGACCGCGACGACGAACGAGGCGTCGTGCGTCAGGAGGCCCCAGACGGAGGGGCTCTCCCCGAGCGTCTTCAGCGCCCACTCGTGGGAGATGCGGAAGAAGACGTTGCAGCGGGCGACCACGTAGACGCCCGCGGTGACCATCGTCGCCGCGTGGATCAGGGCCGAGACGGGAGTCGGGCCCGCCATCGCGTCCGGGAGCCAGACGAAGAGCGGGATCTGCGCGCTCTTTCCCGTCGCCCCGACGAAGAGGGCGAGGCAGGCGAACGTCATCAGGCCGCCGGCGGCGTAGACGCCCGGGCCCGCGGCCGCCGCGGAGAACATCTTCCCGAAGTCGACCGTCCCGAACATCGCGACGAAGGCGAAGAGGCCCATCAGGAAGCCCCAGTCGCCGATCCGGTTCATGACGAACGCCTTCTTGCCGGCGTCCGCCGCGGAGTCCTTCGTGTAGTAGAAGCCGATGAGGAGGTACGAGCAGAGGCCGACGCCCTCCCAGCCGACGAAGAGGATCGCGAGGTTCGCCCCGAGGACGAGCGTCAGCATCGAGAACATGAAGAGGTTGAGGTAGGCGAAGAACCGCCCGTACCCCTCGTCGTGCCCCATGTAGCCGACCGAGTAGACGTGGATGAGCGTCCCGATGAACGTGACGAACCCGAGCATCAGGGCCGAGAGCGGGTCGAGGCGGAACGCGACGTCGACCGAGAAGTCGGGGGCGCCGAACCAGCCCGCGTTCGTCCCCATCGGGATCCACGTCCAGAGGGTCGCGACGACCTCGCGGGCGCCGCCCGTCTCCTTCCACCAGGAGAGGATGGCGAGGAGGGCGAAGACGAACGAGAGGCCCGAGGCGACGGGGCCGACCCACGTGTGGACCGCCTTGAAGGGGATGTCGACGTGCCCGCCGTGGCCGCCGCGGGCGTGGTCGTCGGGACCGACCGCGTGGGCGCCGTGGGCGTCCCCGTGGCCGCCGCCGTGCCCGTGCGCGCCGAGCGGGGCGTCCTTCCCCCCGAGCTTCGAGTGGGCGACGAGGTAGAGGAGCCCGTTGACGAGGAATCCGAGGAGGGGGAAGACCGGGATCCAGGGGAGGAAATCCGACGCGCTCATCGGCTCAGCCCCTCATCTCCGCGACGTCCTCGAGGTTCGCCGTCGACTTCAGCCGGTAGAGAGAAAGGACGATCGCGAGGCCGATCGCCGCCTCCCCGGCCGCCACGATGATGACGAAGACCGAGAAGACCTGCCCCGTCAGGTCGCCGAGCTGGCGCGAGAAGGCGACGAGGTTGATGTTCACGGCGTTCA
>CAYVPO010000055.1:0-1346 GCA_964453825.1 uncultured Holophagales bacterium | reverse complement strand
GTCAGGTCGCCGAGCTGGCGCGAGAAGGCGACGAGGTTGATGTTCACGGCGTTCAGGATCAGCTCGATCGACATCAGGACGGTCAGGAGGTTCCTCCTCACGAGGACGCCGACGACGCCGATCGTGAAGACGACGAACGAGAGTCCGACGAAGTGGGCCAGGGTGATCATCTAGTCGAACCTCTCCATCGTCCGCTTGCCGAGGACGACGGCGCCGATCATCGCAACGAGGAGGAAGAGGGAGGCGATCTCGAACGGGAGCAGGTAGTCGCGGTAGAGGACCCAGCCGACCGCCTGGGTGTTCCCGAGGACCGTCTCGCTCCCGATGACCGTCGTGGCGAGGGCGGCCGGGTCGGCCGCCGGGGCCTTCCCCGCGAGCGCCCGGGCCTCGTTCACGACGACGCCACCGACGACGAGGAGGAAGAGGAAGCCGAACCCGAGGGCCGGGACGGCCTGCCGGTGGAGGTACCGCTCCGTCCGCTGCCGCTTCACGTTCACGAGCATGATCGTGTAGAGGAAGAGGACCATGACGCCGCCCGCGTAGACGAGGACCTGGACGGCGGCGACGAGCTCGGCCCGCGCCTGGACGTAGAGGCAGGCGACGCCGAGGAACGACAGGAGCAGGAACAGGGCCGAGTGGATCGGCTGGCGCATGACGACGACGCCGACGGCGCCGACGACGACGACCGCGGAGAAGAGCCAGAAGAAGAAGAGGCCGGGTTCCACGTCACTTCTCCTTGGCCGGGTTCACCGGCGCCTTGTCGGGATCGACGCCGGGGTACGGCTTCACGTTCCCGTCCCACTTCGTCAGCTTCGACTTGTCGAGGTAGAGCGCCTCGTCGCGCTCGTACACCCCGAGCTCGTAGGTCTTCGTGGCGAGCCAGATGGAGCGCGGGTTCGTCGGGCAGGCCTCCTCGCAGAGGCCGCAGAACATGCAACGCTTCATGTCGAGATCGAAGCGGTCGAGCTTCTTCTCGGCCTTCCCCTCGGGGGTCTTCTCCGTGTGCCAGTCGATGTAGATGATGTTGATCGGGCACTCGATCGCGCAGAGCGTGCACTTGATGCAGCGCTCCTCGTCGAGCCGGAACATGCCGCGGAACCTCTCGGAAGGCTCCTTCGACTGCTCCGGGTACTCGACCGTGTCGGCCTTCCGGCCCGCGTGGCGGGCCGTGACCCTGAGGCCCGCGAAGATGTCGAGGAGGAGGACGCGATCGAGGAAGCTCACGCGCGCACCTCCACCTTCTCCGCGGCCATCCGCGTCGTGACGGACGTCCGCGCCGGGCGCCTCCAGGCCGCGAAGAGTCCCGCGGCGACGAGGAGGACGAGGACCGCCCCGAGGACCTTCAG
>CAYVPO010000054.1:0-18548 GCA_964453825.1 uncultured Holophagales bacterium | reverse complement strand
GTGATCGAGATGACGTTCGTCGGGATGTAGGCGGAGACGTCGTTCGCCTGCGTCTCGATGATCGGCAGGGCCGTGAGCGACCCGCCGCCCAGGTCGTCGTTCAGCTTCGAGGCGCGCTCGAGGAGGCGGCTGTGGAGGTAGAAGACGTCGCCCGGGTACGCCTCGCGGCCCGGGGGCCGGCGGAGGAGGAGCGAGATCTCGCGGTAGGAGGCCGCCTGCTTGGAGAGGTCGTCGTAGATGACGAGGACGTGCCCGCCGGGATTGTCCTTGCTCGCCGGCTTTCCGTCCTTGCCCGTGAACTGGAAGTACTCGCCCATGGCGCAGCCGGCGTAGGGGGCGATGTACTGGAGCGGCGCCGGGTCCGACGCGCTCGCGGCGACGACGATGGTGTGCTCCATCGCGCCGTTCGCCTCGAGCGTCTGCACGACCTGCGCGACCGTCGAGTTCTTCTGCCCGATCGCGACGTAGATGCAGACGACGCCCTTCCCCTTCTGGTTGATGATCGCGTCGAGGGCGACGGAGGTCTTCCCCGTCTGGCGGTCGCCGATGATCAGCTCGCGCTGGCCGCGGCCGATCGGGATCATCGCGTCGATCGCCTTCAGGCCCGTCTGCATCGGCTCCTTGACCGGCTGCCGCGCGACGACGCCCGGGGCGATCCGCTCGATCGGGTAGAACTCCTTCGCCTCGATCGGCCCCTTGCCGTCGAGCGGCTGGCCGAGCGGGTCGACGACGCGGCCGATGACGGCGGTCCCGACGGGGACCGAGATGATCCTCTTCGTCCGGCGCACCTCGTGCCCCTCGCGGATGAGCGCCGTGTCGCCCATGAGGACGCAGCCGACGTCCTCCTCCTCGAGGTTCAGGGCGAGGCCGAAGACGTCGTTCGGGAACTCGAGCAGCTCGCCCGCCATGACCTTGTCGAGGCCGTAGACGCGGGCGATGCCGTCGCCGACGGAGAGGACCGTCCCGACCTGGGCCGTGTCGATTCCCCGGTCGAGCCCGGCGAGCTGCGCCTTGATGAGCTGCGTGATTTCGCGTGCGCTGATGTCGGTCATCTGAGCGTCTCTTTTCCTTGCCCTCTGGCGGTCGGGGTCACGCGGCGCCGGAGGCGCCCTCCAGGGCCTTCCGCGCACGCGCGAGGCGGCGCGAGAGGGAGGCGTCGAAGACCTCGCTCCCCAGCCGGACGACGAAGCCCGACAGGAGCGAGGGGTCGAGTTCGGTGCGGAGGCGGACCCGCGTCCCCGTGCGCTCCTCGAGCGCCTCGCGGATCCCGTTCTCGGCGTCGGCGCCGAGCGGCGCGACCGAGCGGACCGTCGCTTCGACGACGCCGCGCTCCTCGTCGAGCCGGCTCCGGATCGCCTCGAGGACGGCGGGAAGCGCGAGGAACCGCCCGCGGTCGAGGAGCGCCTGGAGAAGCCGCGCTGCGAGCTCGGGCGCGTTCGCGCCCGCGGCGAGCGCGGCGACGAGCTCTCGCTTGTCCTTGCGGCCGACTGCGGGGTTCGTGGCGAAGGCCCGGAGCTCCTCCGAGCCGTCCAGCGCGCGCGCGACCGTGTCGAGGGACGGGAGGAGCGCTTCCGCGGCGTCGGGCGATCCGGCGACGTCGAAGAGCGCGTCGACGTACGGCCGCGCGAAGGCGGCGCCGGTCGCTCTCATCGACCCTCTCCGGCGAGGTTCTTCACGCCCTCGGCGACGAGGCGCTTCTCGTCGTCCGGCGTGACGTTCTTCGCGACGAGCTCGCGGGCGAGCTCGACCGCGAGGTCCGCGGCATAGGCCGTCAGGTCTTTCCGGGCGGTCCTCACGCGGGCGTCGAGCTCGGCCACGGTTCGCGCCGCGATCCGCTCGGCCTCTTCGGCGGCGTGCGCCTCGATCTCGGCCTCTTCGGCCCGGGCCTGCTCGAGGGCGTTCCGGCGCATCGCCTCGATCTCGGCCTCGATTCGCGTGAGCCGGTCCCCGACTTCCTTCGCGATCGCCTCGGCGCGGTCGCGGTCCGCCTCCGCCTTGGCGAGCGCGTCGGCGACCTGGGCGCGGCGGTTCTGGAAGAACTGGGCGAGCGGCTTGCGGAGGAGCCAGACGATGAGGCCGATGAACGCGAGAAGGTTCAGCGTCTGCCAGAACGGGTACGGGAGGCCGAGGAAGGTGTGGGCGCCCTCCCCTCCGCCGGCGAGGAGGAGCGCGATCGGTCCGGCCGACATCAGGCCACCTTCCGGCCGAGGGCGTAGTTCGCGATTTCGGCCGCGATCGCCTTCGCCTCGGCGCCGAGCTGCTCACGCGCGGCCAGGGCGTCGCGCTCGAGGCGGCCCTGGGCTTCGGCCGCAGCGCTCCGCGCCTTCTCGCGCGCGTCGTCGAGGATCGCCTGCCGGCGCTCGCCGGCCGTGGCGCGAACCGCATCGCGATGAGCGAGGGCCTCGCGACGGGCCTCCGTCAGCCGGCGGTCGAGGTCGGCCGCGACCTCGCGCTGGCGCTCGAGCGCCGCCTCGGCCGCGGCTCGTGCGTCCTCGACCCGGCGCTCGCGCGCCGAAAGGACGGCGCCGAGCGGCGCGAGCAGAAACTTCCTCAGGACCACGTAGGCGGCCCAGAAGATGACGACGACGAGAATCAGGGAGAGGTCGGGCAGTTGCATCGCTCGTTCCGCTCTCGAGGGCGCGCTGCGGGGTCCGCCCCCGGGCGCACCGCGAGCCGGAAGTCCGCACGGGGGCCGCGTTTATGCCACAGACCCGCCGGAGCGGTCAACGCGCGGTCGGCTGCCGCGCTACGATTCCGGCCGCGAGGGGAGCGCCGCGGTGGGAAATCACAAAACGACCGATCGTTTGATTTCGGCGTTCGAAACGGCCTCCCGCCTCTGGGACGAGGCCGCCCGGCAGACTTCCCCCGGCGAGATCGCCTGCCGCGCCGGCTGCTTCGGCTGCTGCATCGGGCTCTTCGAGATTTCCCTCGCGGAGGCGGCTCTCGTCCGCTCCGGGGTCGCCGCGCTCCCCGAGGCCGTCCGGACGGACGTCCTTGAGCGGGCCCGCCGCATCGTCTCCGAGAGCGCCCGCGCCTTTCCGGGCGACGTCACACGCGGCCTGCTCGACCCCGAGCGGACGGAGGCGGCGGACGACGCCTACTTCGAGATCGTCGCGGACCGGGCCTGCCCGATGCTGGAGCTCCCCTCCGGCCGCTGCCGGATCTATGCCTCGCGCCCGATCACCTGCCGGACCTACGGGTTCGCATGGGCGAAGGACGGAGCCGTGATCCACCCGCCGTGCGGCCTGAACCTCCCGGGAGCCTCCAACGAGCGGCAGCTCGCGGCGTCGGTCGACATCGGCCGGATCGACGAGGGACTGGACGTAGCCCGGGAGATCGCGGAAGAGCTCGACCTCGACCCGGAGGTCGAGTCGACGATCGCGCACGCCGTCGTCGGGAGCGCCTTCGGCCCCCGCCTCGACGGACTCAGCCTTTCTTCGTCGGAGCCGCCACGCCTGCCACCGGCAGGGCCGGATCCGACGGCGGCCCCGGGGCCCGACCGACCTGCGGCCCCGTCTGGACGGGCCCCTGGATGATCGCCCCGTCTTCGACCAGGAGCGAAGGGGTGTGGATCTCCGCCTGGAGCCGGGCTCCCGCGTGGACCTCGACCCGCTCCCGGGCGTAGACGACGCCCCGGACGTTCCCGGACACGGACAGGCGGCCGACGTGGATCTCGGCGTCGATCGACGCACCGTCCCCGATGACGAGCTCGTTCTTCGTGACGATCTTCCCCTTCAGCACGCCGTCGATCCGGAACGTGTCCTCGAAGGAGAGGGTCCCCTCGAAACGGGCCCCACGGTCGAGGAACCCGTTCAGCACGCCCCCCTTCTTCCCGCCGATCACGCTTCCCCTCCCATCAGGCGCTCGAAGAGGCCGATCAGCTGATCCTCGGAGTAGAACGCGAGGCGGACCTCGCCCCCCTTCTTCCGCCGGCGGATCTCGACCTTCGTCCCGAGGGCCTGCTGGAGCCGGCGCTCGGCGTCCCGGGTGTCGGGGTCTCCCTCGGGCGCGGCCGGCTTCTTCGGTCCGCCCGCGAGGAACTCCTGGACCCGGGCCTCGGCCGCGCGGACCGAGAGACCGCGCCGGAGGAACTCGCGGGCGAGCGTCTCCTGATCCGCGGCCGACGAGAGCGCGAGGAGCGGGCGGACGTGGCCCGCGGTGAGCAGGCCGTCCTCCACCTGGGTCCGGACCTCGGCCGGGAGCTTCAGGAGCCGCATCGCGTTCGCGACGGTCGCCCGGTCCTTCCCGACCCGCTCCGCGATCTCCTCCTGGGTCATCCCGAAGCTGTCCTTGAGGTGCTGATACCCCTCGGCCTCCTCGATCGAGGTCAGGTCGCGGCGCTGGAGGTTCTCGACGAGGGCGAGGAGGAGATGGTCCCGATCCTCGAGCCCCTCCCGGACGAGCACCGGTACGCGGGTCAGGCCGGCCAACCGGGCCGCGCGGGCGCGACGTTCGCCCGCCAGGATCCGGAATCGCTCCCCGTCCCGGGTGACGAGGATCGGCTGGAGGATCCCCGATTCCTTGATCGACCGGGCCAGCTCCTCGATGCCGTCGTCGTCGAACCGACGCCGCGGCTGCCGCCGGTTCGCCTCGAGGTGGTCGAGCTCGACCGTCTGGACCGAGCTTCCGGGGCGCGGCTCGACCGGGGCCGGGCGCGTAGTGGGTATGAGGGCCGAGAGACCCTTCCCGAGAGCGGGTTTCTTCGTCACGGCTGCCCTCCGTTCCCGCCGGCCAGATCGCGCCGCAGGACCTCTCGCGCGATGGCGAGGTAGGCCTCCGCCCCGCGCGAGCGAATGTCGTAGAGAAAGATCGGCTTCCCGAAGGAGGGGGCCTCCCCGAGGCGGACGTTCCTCGGGACCGGCGGCTCCAGGAAAGCGGCCCCGAAATAGCGACGGATCTCTTCCAGGACCTGGCGCGAGAGGTTGAGCCTCTCGTCCAGCATCGTCGCGACGACGCCGGCGATCGCGAGGCTCGGATTGAGCCCCTCCCGGACCCGCTCGATCGTCGAGATGAGCTCCGAGACCCCCTCGAGCGCGTAGTACTCGCACTGGATCGGGACGAGGACGCCGTCGGCCGCGGTCAGGGCGTTCAGGGTCAGGAGGCCGAGCGAGGGGGGGCAGTCGATGAAGACGTAGTCGAACTCCTCCGGGAGCCCGTCCAGCCTTCGGCGGAGGAGGTACTCCCTCTCCTCCACGCCGACGAGCTCGATCTCGGCCCCGACGAGGTCGCGGGAGGCCGGGATCAGGCTCAGCCCGGCGAGCTCCGTCGGTCGAGCCACCTCGCCGAGGGAGGCGTTCCCGAGGATCCAGTCGTAGACCGTCTTCTCGAGGCTCGCCTTGTCGACGCCGAGCCCGCCGGTCGTGTTCCCCTGCGGGTCGAAGTCGACGAGGAGCACCCGCTTCTCGAGGACCGAAAGCGCCGCGGCGAGGCTGATCGCCGTCGTCGTCTTGCCGACCCCCCCCTTCTGGTTCGCGACCGCCAGCCGTTTCACGTGGAACACTCCCTTCGCCGGACCCGCCGCCGGCAGCTGCTACGCGCGGGAGCGGAGCGCCGTCCGGACCAATCCCCGCGCGCCGGCACCGCGCGAGTCCTGTGGATCTCCCTGTGGAAATGTTTCACGTGAAACACTCCACGCGGGCGATTCCCCGACGCTCCGCGCCGGGGCTCCGCGAGAACGACACGGCGCCTGGCGCGCCCCGGAGAAGCTCTCCGGCGAGCGGCTCCGTCGTCCAGAAGAGCGCGACGGCGCCCGGCGCCAGGACGGGGCGGGCCTGGCGGAGGATCCCCCCGGCGTCGGCGACGGCGCGGCTCGTCAACAGGTCGCAGGGGAGGGCCTTCTTCATCTGACCGATCGCGGGATCGGGGAATCTAGCGTTCACGACTCGGGCCGTCAAACCGAGCGCCCCGATCGCCTCCTCCAGGAACCGCGCCTTCTTCCCCGTCGACTCGACGAGGACCCCCTCCAGGTCGGCACGCGCGAGGAGCAGGGGAATCGCCGGAAAGCCCCCACCCGACCCGACGTCGAGCAGGCGAAGCGGCCGTCCGGCCGGCGGCGGAAGGAGCCGCAACCCCTCGAGGGCATCGAGGACGTGACGAACGACGAGCGTCCGCAACGTCGCTTCCTTTCGCGAGACCAGATTGACGCCCTCGTTCCGGCGCAGGAGGAGGTCGAGGAAGGCGGCGATCCTCTCGGCGGTCGCGGCGCCCAGGGAAAGCCCCGCCGTCGCGAGCTCCGCGCGGACCTCCGCCGCCGGTTCCGTCACGCGGCCGCCTCGGCGCCCCTCACCGCCAGCCGGGCGAGGAGCAACGTGACGGCCGCAGGCGTCACGCCCGGGATGCGGGCTGCCTGGCCCAGCGTTCGGGGTCGGTGCCTCTCCAGCTTCTCCGCGGCTTCGGCCGAAAGCCCCGGGATCCCCGCATAGCGGAACCCGAGCGGGATCTTCCTCTCCTCGGAGCGGCGGACCCTCTCGAGCCCCTCCCGCTCCCGCCGCAGGAACCCTTCGTACCGGAGGTCGTTCACCAGCCTCGTCCACTCCTCGTCGTCGATCCCTCCGAGCGGACCCGGGAGGCGCTCTTCGAGCCAGCCCCGGAGCTCGCCCGGGGAGTCCGGCCGCCGGAGGAGCCCCGCGCCGGTCGCTTCTTCGGCGAGCGGGACGGCGAGCCTCCCGAGCGCGGCGAGCGTCTCCCGATCGGGAACGACGCGAAACCGGCCGAGCGCTTCGCGGGCCGCCGCCTGCCGGGCTTCGCGCTCGAGGAGAGGCTCCGCCTCCTCTTCCGAGAGGAGGCCGGCGGCGAGCGCCCTCGGGACGAGCCGCGCGTACGCCGAGTCGGCACCGAGGAGAAGCCTGTTCTCCGCTCGGGAGGTGAGAAGGCGATAGGGTTCGTCGGCGCCGAGCGTCACGAGGTCGTCGATCATCACACCGATGTAGGCCTCGTGCCGGCCGAGCGTGAACGGGGACGGGCTTCCGCCCCCCGCGACGAGGGCCGCGTTCGCCCCCGCGATCAGGCCCTGTCCCGCCGCCTCCTCGTAGCCGGAGGTGCCGTTCACCTGGCCCGCGAGGAAGAGCCCCGGAAGCGCGCGCGCCTCGAGCGTGTCGTCGAGCTGCTCCGGAAAGACGACGTCGTACTCGACGGCATACGCCGGCCGGAGGATCTCCGCGCGCTCGAGCCCCGGAAGGCTCCGGACGATTTCGACCTGCAGCTCGGCCGGCAGCGACATCGAGAGACCGCCGAGATAGGTCCAGTCCGTTCCGTGCCCTTCGGGCTCGACGAAGACCGTATGACGCTCCCTCTCCGGAAATCGGACGACCTTGTCTTCGATGGACGGGCAGTAGCGCGGTCCGCGCCCTTCGATCCGGCCGGAGTAGAGCGGGGAGCGCCCGAGGTTCGCCCGGATCAGGGCGTGCGTCCGCTCGTTCGTGTGGCTCAGCCAGCAGTCGACCTGCGGCAGGCACGGGAACGGTTCTCTCCGGCTTCGGAGCGAGAAGCGACGGGGCCGTTCGTCTCCCGTCGAGAGAACCATTTTTGTCCGATCGATTGATTCTCCGTGCACTCTCGGCGGGGTGCCGGTCTTCATCCGCCCCATTCGAAGACCGAGCGCCCGGAGCCCTTCGGAGAGCGCGGCGCTGGGCGCCTCACCCCACCGCCCCGCCTCCTCCCGCCGCTCCCCGACATGGACGAGCCCGCGCAGGAACGTCCCGCTCGTCACGACGGCGGAGAGGCAGAGGAGCTCGGAGCCGTCCTCGAGGCGCAGCCCGGCGAGGCGCCCGCCCCGGACGAGGAACCCGGCGGCCGTCCCCTCCGCGATCGTCAGGTTCGGCTGACTCGAGATGTGCTCGACGACCGCCGATGCATAGGCCCGGCGGTCCGACTGGCAGCGGAGACCCTGGACGGCGGGCCCGCGCGAGGCGTTCAGGACCTTGAACTGGATTCCGGTCCGGTCGGCCACGCGGGCCATGAGCCCGCCGAGAGCGTCGATCTCGCGAACGACCTGTCCCTTGGCGAGGCCGCCGATCGCCGGGTTGCAGCTCATCCGCCCGATCGCGGCGCGCTCGCGCGTCAGGAGGAGCGTCCTGCGTCCGAGGCGCGCCGCGGCCGCGGCCGCCTCGGCTCCGGCGTGCCCCCCCCCGACGACGACGACCTCGTATGCCTCCTTCATTTCCCGACGCAGAACCTTTCGAAGATCCTCTCGAGGAGCTCCTCCGTCGCCGTCTCTCCCGTGATCTCGCCGAGCTCGTGGAGCGCGGCACGGAGCCGCGCGGCCACGACCTCATCCGGTAGCTCGCCGCCCAGCGGCCGCAGTGCGTCGGCCGCCCTCCGGATCGCCTCCGCCTGGCGCGGCAGCGCACCCCAGGCCCCCGGCTCGGGACCCGCCCCGAGGCGCTCCGAGATCTTCCGCCGGAGCGCGTCCAGGCCGAGCCCCTTCCTTGCGCTCACGGGAAGGGCGCCCTCCGCGCGTGCAGCGTCGAGGTCGGCCTTCGTCGCGACACGCAGGACCGGCACCCCGGCCGGCAGCTCCTCCTCCCCGAGCCCCGGGGCGTCGGGAGCAGACGCCAGGAGCAGGAGGTCGGCGCTCGCGGCCGCGCGGCGGGCCGTCTCCACGCCGAGCCGCTCGACCAGCTCGTCCGCCCGCCGGAGCCCGGCCGTGTCGACGAGACGGACCCGCTCGCCGCCGATCTCGATCACCTCTGACACCGCGTCCCGCGTCGTACCGGGCGTCTCCGTCACGAGAGCCCGGTCCTCCCCCACGAGCGCGTTGAAGAGCGTCGACTTTCCGGCATTCGGCGCGCCGACGAGGACCACGGTCGCGAGGCCCCCGTCGACCCGTCCCGCGCCCACCTCGGCGCCCAGCCTCGCGAGCTCCTCGCCCAGCGCTCGGGCGCGCGCGATCGCGACGGCCGACCCGTCCGGCCCGACGTCCTCGGCGAAGTCGAGCGAGGCCTCCAACTCGGCCAGGACCGCGAGGAGCTCCTCTCGCAGAGCCTCCACGCGTCGCGACAGCTCGCCGCGCACGAGCCCGAGCGCGCGCCGCGCCTCGCCGCGGCTCGCCGCCGCGACGAGGCGGCCGATTCCCTCGGCGCGGGCGAGGTCGACGCGCCCGTTTACCAGCGCTCGCCGCGTGAACTCGCCCGGCCGCGCGCGCCGCGCCCCGAGCGTCACGGCCGCGGCGACGAGCCCTTCGACGATCGCCGGCGACCCGTGGGCCTGCAGCTCGACGACCTCTTCCCCGGTGGCCGACCGCGGCGCCGCGAAGTAGAGCGCGAGCCCTTCGTCCAGGAGAGCGCCCTCCTCGTCGCGGAACGAGGAGAGGTACGCGCGCCGCTCCTCCGGCCGGGCCGGCAGCCGCGGCGCCAGCGCCCGCCCGATCGCGAGCGTCGCGCCGGGCGGTCCGCTCAGGCGGACGATCGCGAGGGCGCCCGATCCGGGGGGCGTCGCCCGGGCCACGAGGACGTCCGCGGTCCCCGCACCGTCGGCGACGAGGGGGGCCACGGTTTTGGCCCCTCCTTCCGGACGGTCGTCCCGGTCACGCCTTCTTCGCCGCCTTCGGGCGCATCCCGAGGTCCGTGTAGCGCTCGAGCAGGAGCTGCTGGGCGATGGAGAGGACGTTCTGGACGAGCCAGTAGAGGACGAGCCCCGAGGGCATGTCCTTGAACATGAAGCCGAAGACGAGCGGGAGGAAGCCCATCACCTTCCGCGTCGTCGCGTCGCCGGTGGCCGGCATCATCTGCTGCTGCAGCCACATCGTCAGCGTCATCAGGATCGGCGTGACGTAGTACGGGTCCTTCGCCGAGAGGTCCTGGATCCAGAGCGCGAACGGCGCGTGCCGAAGGTCGATCGCGTGGCTGAGCAGGTTGTAGAACGCGATCAGGATCGGCATTTGAAGGAGGAGCGGGAGACAGCCGCCGGCGGGGTTCACCTTCTCCGCCTTGTAGAGCGCCATCGTCTCCTCGTTCATCTTCAGGCGCGCCTGCGGGTCGCTCTTCAGCTTCGGCGTCCACTTCTGCCGAATCGCCTCCATCTTCGGCTGCAGCGCGCTCATCTTCTTCATCGACACGAGCTGCTTCCACGTCAGCGGGAAGAGGACGACCTTGATGACGACCGTGGCGAGAATGATCGCGACCCCCCAGTTCGGGATCGCGGCGTGGAACTGCTTCAGGAGCCAGAGGAGGGGCGAGACGATCACGGCGAACCAGCCGTAGTCGATCAGCTTCTCCATCCCGGGCCGCACCGTCCGGAGGACGTCGATGTCCTTGGGCCCGAGGTAGAGGCCGGCTTCGAGCGTCCCGGACGCGGCCGCGACAACCTCGGTCTCCACCAGCGGCTCCGGAGCCGCGGCCGGCACGGCCCCCTTCGCCGGCGCCGCCGGGGCGACGAGGGAAACCGGGCGCAGCGTGACCGACTCCTTCGCCCCCGGCAGGAAGGCCGTCACGAAATAGTTGTCCTCCAGCCCCGCCGCCAGGAGACCCGCTCCGAGCGCGACAGGCTCCTTCAGCCCGTCCTTCGCCTTCCTCGAGACCGAGCGGCTCCCCGAGAGCGTCACGCTCGAGCCGGGCTTCGTGTACCGGTTCGCGAGCTCCTCTTCGGTCGGGTTCCCGACCCCCGGTCCGAGAACGACGGCCGCCGTCCCGTTCCCTCCCCCCTCGCGCTCCACGCGGAGCCCGACGACGTAGCCAGTGCCGAACGTGTAGGTCCGCGTCACCCCCTGGCCGTCGCGCTCCCGGTACCGGAACCGGACGACGACCTCGTTCTCGCGCGGCTCGACCGTCGTTTCGTGAAGGGCGGCTCCGGCGCGGGCGAGGAACGGGTCGGCCGGGTCGTAGACGAGTGTCCGTCCCGCGAAGGGAGCGTCCTTGCGGACGAGCTCCAGCGGCGCCTCCGCGTCGCGCCCTCCCTGAAACCGCGTCAGCACCGCGGAGACGACTTCACCTCCCCGGTTCGAGAGCCGGACCGCGAGGACGCCGTTCTTCACCGTGAGGTGTCGGGGCGCGGCCGCCACGATCGGCTCCACGGCCGCCGGCGCCGGGGTCGGCACAGACGCCGCGGCCGCGGTCGGCACCGGCGTCGCGGCGGGAGGCTCCGCCCCCTCGCCCGTCGCCATCGCTTTCGTCGGCATCGCCGGCGTCGCCGCCCGCGGAGCCGGCTTCGGCGGCGGGAACAGCAGGGTCCAGAGGATCAGGATGGCGGCGGAGGCGCCGAATGCCAGGGCGAGACGCTTCGAGTCCAAGGGCAACTCCTCGAGAGGGGATCAGGGGACCGGGTCGAACCCGCCCGGGTGAAACGGGTGGCACCGGCCCAGCCGGCGGATCGTAAGCCACGTCCCCCGCAGGAGCCCGTGCCGGAGGATCGCCTCCCGCGCGTACTCCGAGCAGGTGGGGTGGAATCGGCACGCGGGGGGGAGGAGCGGGGAGAGGTATCTCTTGTAGGCCGCCAGGGCCGCGGCCGCCGCGCGCGCCCCCCGTCCCGGCCCCGCCCCGCTCACCGCCCGGCCTCCACCGCCTTCCGGGCGAGCCGCGCGAAATCCTCGGCGAGCTCCCGGTACGCGGCCTTCTCCGACCCGGGCCGGACGTTCACGACGACGTCGACCGACGCCGCGAACGGCTTCGTCCGGCGGAAAAGCTCGCGGATCCTCCGCCGGAGGCGGTTGCGCACGACGGACGACCCGGTTTTCTTCGTGATCGTGATTCCGATCCGCGGCGCCCCGCTCGTTCCGGGCCGGACGAAAAAGACGAACGACCGCCCGGCGATGCGCCGGCCGGTCTCGTAGATCTGGAGGTATTCGGCTCGCCGGAGGATCCGGCGCTCCTTCCCGAACGACTCCGGTCCCCGGGCCCGGGAGGTCCCGGAGGGACGGCGGGGAGGGTCGGGCGACATCGACTTCTGAAGCTCCGCCGCGGACGGCGGGAGGCCTCAGACGGTGAGGCGCTTGCGACCCTTCGCCCGCCGGCGGGCGAGTACGGCCCGGCCGTTCTTCGTCCTCATCCGGACGAGAAAGCCGTGCGTCTTCTTCCGGCGGCGGTTGTTGGGCTGATACGTTCTCTTCATGGCACCACCTCTCCCCTGTCCGGGAGCGCGAGGGGCGGATTCTCCGGGGAACCGGGCCTCCTGTCAACCGCGCCCGTGCCGCGACGCCGGGGGCCACGGTCGCCGCGTGCTAGCATCCGCCCCCGCTCTTCCCGGGCGGTCTCCCTCGCGTCGGTGCAGTCGTCGTGGAAAAACCTACTTCCTGGGAAAAGATCCTCGAGCACCTGAAGAGCCGGGTCGACGAGCGTGACTTCGACACCTGGTTCCGCGGCACGAGGCAGAAGGGCGAGACGCCGGACGCCGTGTTCGTCCTCATCTCCAGCCCTCTCTTCATCGACTACATCCCGCGCGAGTACGGGGACCAGATCGCCGAGGCTGCCCGCCTCGCCGGCCTCGGCACCCGCGAGATCCGCTTCGTCCTGGAAGGGCGGGACGACGCCCGCGCCGTCGTCTCCCCGGCCCGGAGCCAGCCGAATCGCTCCCGTGTCGGCGACCTGAACCCCGCCTACACGTTCGAGCACTTCGTCATCGGGAAGCCGAACCAGCTCGCCCACGCGGCGGCTCTCCACGTCGCCGACCAGACCTCCCACCGGTACAACCCCCTCTTCGTCTGCGGCCCCACCGGCGTCGGCAAGACCCACCTCATGCAGGCGATCGGCCATCGACGCCTCTCGCGGCGTCCCGGCGAGCGGGTCTTGTACGTCTACTCCGAGACGTTCGTGAAGGAGGTCGTCACCGGCATCCGCTTCAACCGGATGGACCAGGTCCGCCAGCGCCTCCTCAACGCCGACGTCCTCCTCTTCGACGACGTCCAGTTCCTCGCCGGCAAGGCGACCACCGAGGACGAGCTCTTCCAGACGTTCAACGCCCTCTATTCCATCGGGAGCCAGATCGTCTTCACCTCGGACGTCCTCCCCCGCGACATCCCCGGCCTGACCGACCGGATGAAGAGCCGCTTCGAAGGGGGCCTCGTCGTCGACATCCAGCAGCCCGATTTCGAGACGAAGGTCGCGATCCTCCGGCACAAGGCCGAGGTCGCCCAGGTGGAGCTGGACGACGACACGGCCTACTACCTCTCCGGGAAGATCAAGACCCACGTCCGCGAGCTCGAGAGCTACTTCAACAGGGTCGTCCTCGTCTCTTCCATGCGCGGGGAGCCGATCACCCGCGAGCTCGCGGAGGAGGCCCTCCGGGGCATCCTCCCCGACGACACCTCGAAGACCTCTCCCGCCGAGATCCTCAAGGCCGTCGCCGCTCACTACGGACTGAAACCGGCCGAGCTCCGGGCCCGAACGAAGAGGGAGAAGATCGTCTTTCCCCGGCAGGTCGCGATGTACGTCCTCAAGGAGGCGATCGGGCTTTCCCTCCCCGAGATCGGCCGTCTCTTCGGAGACAAGCACCACACGACCGCTCTCCATTCCATCAAGAAGATCTCCGCCCGCCGGGAGGAGGACCCGGAGTTCGACCGGGAGGTCGCCGTCCTCGTCGCGCAATTCCGGTGAATCTCTCCGTGTCTGCCTGTGCAATGCTCCGCGGTCCGTCCTCCCCCCCGGAGCTCCCCGTCGCGAAACGCACAGGTCTCCGCCGGGATCTCCACACCCCTTCCCTCTCCGTAACCCTCGCCCGGTCCTCCCTTTCCGGCCTCTTCCCACAGACCTCGGGCGGCCCTACTACTTCTTCTGTAACTCTTTCGGTGCTAGAATTTAAGGAATCAGTGGAGGGGATGTGGAGCTGACACTTCCGGCAGCCACCCTGGCCCGAGAGATGAGCCTGATGCAGGGTGTGGTGGAACGGCGAACGCCCCACCAGATCCTTTCGAACGTCCTTCTCGAGGCCCGAGACGGAACGCTCACCCTGACGGCGACCGACCTCGACACGACCTTCGTGTCGGAGATAGAGACCCTCGCTCTCGCCGTCCCGGGAGCCGTCACCGTCCCGGCCCGGAAGCTCTTCGACATCGTGCGCGACCTGCCCGCGGAGGCGGAAGTCCGTCTTCGGGTCCTCGAGAACCATCACGTCCTCATCGAGTGCAAAGCGCCGAAGAGCCGGATCCGTCTCAACGGGCTTCCGGCGACCGATTTTCCGACGCGCCCGGAGGCGGCCGGCGGCCCGACGCTGGCCCTCACGTTCGGTGCCTTGCGCCGGATGGTCGAGAAGGTCCGATTCGCGGTCTCGACGGAGGAGATCCGTCTTCAGCTCCAGGGGGCGCTCCTGAAGCCGAAGGGAACGGGCCTCGAGATGGCGGCGACCGACGGCCACCGCCTCGCCCTGATCGAGGTGGAGGACGCCCGGGCCGACGCCGGTTTCGAGGCGATCCTGGTCTCGAAGAAGGTCCTCGACGAGCTCTCGCGCCTCGACGCCGGGGACGAGACGCCCGTCACGATCGTCCGTGGGACGAACCACATCGGTTTCACGCTGGGGCGCCGCCGGATCTTCTCCAAGCTCGACGACCGGCGCTTTCCCGACTACGAGAAGGTCATCAGCAAGGAGAACACCAAGAGGGCGTCCGTCGTGAGGGAAGAGCTCCTCGGCGCGGTCCGGCGGATCTCCCTCCTCTCGGGCGACCGGCTGAAGGCGGTCAGCCTCTCCTTCCGGGAAGGCGCGCTCGTCGTCTCCTCCGAGAGCCAGGATATCGGCGACGGCGACCAGGAGATCGGAGCCGAGTACGAGGCCGACCCCGTCACCCTCCGGCTGAACTCGCGCTACCTCGAGCAGTTCCTCGAGGCGTGCGAGACCGAGAAGGTCCACCTCTTCGTCAAGGACGAGGGGTCGCAGTGCCAGGGACGGCCGGCGGAACCCGTGCCCGGGCTGAAGAGCTACCTCTACGTCGTCATGCCGATGCGCGTCTGAGGGGGTGCGCGTCGACACGTGGTGATCGGAACCCTCTCGGTCGAGTCCTTTCGGAACCTCGCGCCCGCCCGCCTCGGATTTCACCCGCGACTGAACCTCCTGGTCGGCGCCAACGGACAGGGGAAGACGAACGTGCTGGAGAGCCTCGCTCTCGTGTCCGGGCGCGCGTCCTTCCGGACCGCCGACCTCGCGGACGTCGTCCGCGAAGGAGAGACCGACGCGACGGTGACGGTCCGCCTCGACGAAGAGCCGTGCGGCGAGCTCGCCGCACGGTTCGGGAGAGGGCGGCGGGAGCACTCCTGGAACGGGAGAAAGGTCTCTCGCGTCGAGGCGAGCCGGCGGCTCCCTTTCGTCGCGCTGACGACCTCCGACCTGGGCCGCCTGGGCGGGCCTCCTTCCGAGCGCCGCCGCGCGCTCGACCGGGTCGCGGTCGCCCACGAGCCCTCCCTCGCCACCGAGCATCGCCGCTACGAGAAGGCGCGCGCCGATCGCGTCGCCCTTCTCGGCGCTCCGGGACGGCCCGACCGGGACGCCCTCGCCGCCTTCGAGGAGATCCTCTCCTTCGCCGGGGCCGCAATCGCGGCCGCGCGGCGGCGCTGGGTCGGTCCGCTCGGCCGGAGGATCGGGGAGTACGCCCGCCTCCTCGGCCTGCCGTACGAGGAGATCTCCTTCCGCCTCGTCTCGGAGCTTCCCGCGGAGGCCCCGCTGCCGCTCCTCGCCGACGCGCTCCGCTCCGGCCTCCGGCTCCGCCAGGAGGCCGACCGGCGCGCGGGGAGGGCCCTCTTCGGGCCGCACCGCGACGACCTCGTCCTCGTCTCCGGCTCGCGTCCTCTCGCCGCGCGCGCGTCCTCCGGAGAGGCTCGCGCGCTCGTCCTCTCGTGGGCGCTCGCGGAGCGGGCCCTCCTCGGCGACGCCGCGGGGAGTCTCCCCGTCTTCGCCTTCGACGACTTCGATTCCGAGTGGGACCCGAGCCTCCTCGCGCGCTTCGCCGAGGCGCTCCCCGACGACGGACAGGTCTTCCTCACCTCCGCACGCGAGCGCGTCGCGCGCGAGCTCCCGCTTCCGGCGGGCGCCGTCTGGCGCGTCGAGTCCGGCCGGCTCTCCCCGTCCGGATCCGCCGAACGGGCGGCGTTCGTCCCCGCCCCGGCCCGGTGGCCGGGGGAAAGGTCCGATGATGTCCTCGCCTCCTGACACGGACGGCGTCCCGCTCGAGGGCCGCGACCACGACAGCTACGGGACCGAGTCGATCAAGCTCCTGAAGGGGCTCGAGGCGGTGCGCAAGCGCCCGGGGATGTACATCGGGAACACCGACGACATCACCGGCCTCCACCACATGGTGACCGAGCTCGTCGACAACTCCATCGACGAGGCGCAGGTCGGCTACTGCGACCGGGTCACCGTCACCGTCCACGCCGACGAGACCGTGACCGTCGAGGACAACGGCCGCGGCATTCCGGTCGGCCTCCACCCGGTCCACGGCCGCGAGACGCTCGAGATCATCCTCACGGACCTCCACTCCGGCGGAAAGTTCGACGACAACGCGTACAAGGTCTCCGGCGGCCTCCACGGCGTCGGCCTGTCGGTCGTGAACGCCCTGTCGTCCTCCCTCGACGTCGAGATCCGGCGCGACGGCCGCGTCTGGCAGCAGCCGTACGCCAAGGGGATCCCGCAGGCGCCCCTGCGCGAGGTCGGCAAGACCGGCAAGACCGGGACGAAGATCACCTTCCGCGCCGACCCGGAGATCTTCTCCGTCACCTCCTACAACTTCGAGACGCTCTCCCAGCGCCTGCGCGAGCTCGCCTTCCTGAACCCGGGCGTCGCGATCGAGGTCTTCGACGAGCGGGACGAGACGGGAGAGAAGAAGCACGTCTTCCGCTACGAAGGGGGCATCTCCTCCTTCGTCGAGCACCTGAACAAGAACCGGGAGAAGCTGCACGAGAACGTCATCTTCTTCACGGACGTGAAGGACCCGTCGGGGGACCCGAAGGCCGACGCCAAGAACGAGCGCCTCGACGTCGCCCTCCAGTGGAACGACGGCTACCAGGAGCAGATCTACTGCTTCACGAACACGATATCGAACAAGGACGGCGGGACCCACCTCGAGGGGCTCAAGGCCGCGCTCACGCGCGCGATCCAGAAGTACGCCGAGGCCAACAACCTCACGAAGAACCTCAAGGAGACGAACCTCTCGGGCGACGACTGCCGGGAAGGCCTCACGGCCGTCGTCTCGCTCAAGATCCGCGACCCGAAGTTCTCCTCGCAGACGAAGGAGAAGCTCGTCTCCCAGGAGGCCAAGACGTGGGTCCAGACCGTGAC
Organism: uncultured Holophagales bacterium; assembly: GCA_964453825.1. GTDB lineage: Bacteria > Acidobacteriota > Thermoanaerobaculia > UBA5066 > UBA5066 > UBA5066. The sequence goes on along the minus strand of CAYVPO010000054.1, from coordinate 1,361 downwards.
CTACGAGAAGCTCTCGGCCTACTTCGAGGAGAACCCGAAGGTCGCTCGCCGGATCGTCGACAAGATCATCGAGGCCGCGCGCGCCCGCGAGGCCGCGCGGCGGGCCCGCGAGCTCGTGCGGCGTAAGGGTGCGCTCGACGGCGCCGGCCTCCCCGGCAAGCTCGCCGACTGCCAGGAGGCCGATCCGGCGCTCTCCGAGCTCTTCATCGTCGAGGGCGATTCGGCGGGAGGCTCGGCCAAGCAGGGACGCGACCGGAGGTCGCAGGCGATCCTGCCGCTCCGGGGGAAGATCCTGAACGTCGAGAAGGCGCGCTTCGACAAGATGCTCGCCGCGACGGAGATCCGCTCGCTCATCCTCGCCCTCGGCGCGGGGATCGGCGAGGAGTTCGACGTCGCGAAGATCCGCTACCACAAGGTCGTCCTGATGACGGACGCCGACGTCGACGGCTCGCACATCCGGACGCTCCTCCTGACGTTCTTCTTCCGCCAGATGCGCGCCGCGATCGAGCGCGGCTACGTCTACATCGCGCAGCCGCCGCTCTACAAGATCGTCGACGGCAAGCGCGAGAGCTTCCTGAAGGACGACAAGGAGTACGCCCGGTTCCTCCTGGCGAGGATCGGCGACGACCGCGCCCTCGTGACCGAGCCGACCGGCGTCTCCGTCTCCGGCGCGGCCCTCGTCCGCCTCTTCACCGAGACCCAGGAGTGGCTCTCGCTCGTCAAGCGGCTTTCGCTGCGGGGCGTGCCGGAGGAGCTCCTGCGCGCGCTCGTGAAGGCCGGCCTGGGGCCCGAGGCGGCGCGCGACCGAGGCGTGCTGGAGGCGCTCGCCGGACGGCTTCCGCCCGAGCTGTCGCCCGAGGTGCACGCCGACGAAGAGCACGGAGGCTTCGCGCTCCACGTCTCGCGCGAGGTGAACGGCGTCGTGAAGAAGACGATCGTCGACGCGACCTTCCTCGGCGCGTTCGACATCCGCCGGGCCGGGGAGCTCGCCGCGGCCCTCGACGGCTTCCTCGACGGCCCCTACCTCCTCCGCCGGAACGACGGGGAGAGGAGGGTCGCCACGCTCGTGGAAGCGGCCGACGCGATTCTGGAGAGCGCCAAGAAGGGGCTCACGGTCAGCCGCTACAAGGGGCTCGGCGAGATGAACCCGGAGACGCTCTGGGAGACGACGATGAACCCCGAGTCGCGGCGCCTGCTGCAGGTGCGCGTCGAGGACGCCGTCGAGGCGGACGAGCTCTTCACGATCCTGATGGGGGACGCGGTGGAGCCCCGCCGGGCCTTCATCGAGGCGAACGCCCTCGCGGCGACGAACCTGGACATCTGACATGAAGCGGGGTTTTCTCGATCCCCCCGAACCCCCC
>CAYVPO010000053.1:0-18845 GCA_964453825.1 uncultured Holophagales bacterium | reverse complement strand
GACCTGAACCTGAACCTCTCGGCCTCGGTCGGCTTCATCGCGCTCTTCGGCGTCGCGGTCCTGAACGGCGTCGTGATGATCACCTCCGTGAACCGCCTCCGCGAGGAAGGGATGGGCCTCCGCCTCGCGGTCCTGACGGGCGCCTCGACGCGCCTGAAGCCGGTCATGATGACGGCCCTCGTCGCGGCGCTCGGCTTCCTGCCGATGGCGCTCTCGCACGGGGCGGGGGCGGAGATCGGCCGTCCGCTCGCCTCCGTCGTCATCGGCGGCATCACGACCTCGACGCTCCTGACGCTCATCGTCCTGCCGACGCTCTACGAGATGATCGAGGTGCGGGTGGCGGCGCGGAGGGCGCGCGCCGCGGGGTAGGACCGGCCCGCCCGGGGGGCGCCGCCTCAGTCCGTGCCGGAGTCCTGCCCCCGGAGGCCGTGCCGCGCCATCTTCGCCTTCAGCGTGTTACGGGCGAGGCCGAGGCGGCGCGACGCCTCGCGGATCTTCCCGCCCGCCTCGGCGAGCGCGCGCTCGATCAGCTCGCGCTCGAGGCCGGCCATCCGCGCCTCGAAGTAGTCGGGGTCGACCGGCGGCTCGGGTCCCCCCTCCGCCGGGGCACGCGAAACGAGAGGGCGCCCCGCGAGGAGGAGCGGGGAGTCGAGGATCCACGGGAACTCCTCGGGCCCGAGCCGCTCCTCGGGGCTGAGGACGAGGGCCCGGTGGAGCGTCGCCTCCAGCTCGCGGATGTTCCCCGGCCACGGGTAGCGGGCGAAGAGCTCGAGGACCTCCGGCTCGACGCGGCGCGGGTCGGCGCCGAGGTCGCGCGAGAGCTTCGTGACGAAGTGCTCGACGAGCGCCGGCAGGTCCTCGAGGCGGCTCCGGAGCGGCGGGAGCTCGATCGGGACGACGTTCAGGCGGTAGAAGAGATCCTCCCGGAACTCGTTCGCCCGGATCGCGGCCTCGAGGTCGAGGTTCGTCGCCGCGACGATCTTCGCGTCGCACTTGAGCGTCTGCGTCCCGCCGACCCGCTCGAACTCCTTGTCCTCGACGACGCGCAGGAGCTTGGCCTGGATGCCGAGCGACGTCTTCCCGATCTCGTCGAGGAAGATCGTCCCCCCCTGGGCCAGCTCGAAGCGGCCGGGCTTCTTCCGGTCGGCGCCCGTGAACGACCCCTTCTCGTGACCGAACAGCTCGGACTCGGCCAGCGTCTCGGGGAGCGCGGCGCAGTTGAACTGGATGAACGGCCCCTGCGCGCGGGGGGAGAGCGCGTGGAGGATCCGCGCGACGAGGTTCTTGCCGGTCCCCGACTCGCCCCGGATGAGGACGGTGACCGGCCCGGCCGCCGCGCGCGGGAGCGTCGCCTTCACCCGCTTCGCCGCCTCCGAGGTCCCGACGAGGGCGTCGAGGTTCCAGCCCCGTCCGAGGTTCGCCTTCAGGCTCTCGTTCTCGACCGAGAGGCGGAGGCGTGCCTCGAGGAGCTCCTCGACGAGGCGGGCGTTCTCGATGGCGACGGCGGCGAGGTCGGCGAACGCCTCGAGGAAGGCGCGGTCCCCCTCGGAGAAGAGGCGCGGCGCGTTGCGGTGGTCGACGTAGATGGCCCCCGACGCGCGCTCCTTGACGAGGAGCGGGACGCAGAGGAACGAGACGATCGAGTGCGCGTGGATCGACTCGCGCCCGGAGAACCGCGGGTCGACGCGCGCGTCGGCCGAGCTGACGGAGCGTCCGTCGGCGACGACGCGCTCGACGACGGAGCGGGAGATCGCCTCGGCCTCGTCCTCCCGGCCGGTCTTCAGGTTCCTCGCGACCCGGACGGAGAGGCGGCCGGTGACCGGGTCGCCGAGGAGGATCATCCCGCGCTCGGCGTTCAGCCGGCGGAGCGCGAGGTCGACGATGTCCTCGAGGACGGCCGACAGGTCGCGCGTGGAGTTCACGATGCGCGAGACCTCGTAGAGGCCGATGACGCCGAGGCCGAGGGACGCCGGGCCGGCCGTCTCGGCAGCCGCCTTCGTCGCGATCCGCTCGAGGACGCCCCGCGTCCGCTCCAGCTCGCGTAGGGCGCCGATCCGCTCGAAGAGCCGGGCCGCGGTGCCGAGGCGGGCGCCCGCACGCGCCTTCTCGATCGTCCGCACGCCCCACTCGTAGTAGCAGTGGCCGAGGTCGTAGACGGCGCCGATCTCCGAGAGGGCCCGGGCGGATTCCTCGAAGAGACGGTCGGCGTCGACGGAGCGGTGCGCCCGGTGGGCGAGGCGCGCCTCGAGGGCGACGATCCGGGCGAGCGTGTGGCGGTCGCCGAGACGGTGCGCGATCTCCGACGCCTCGGCCGAGTCCTTCTCGCAGCGGGCGAGGTCCCCCGCCCGGAGCGCGAGCTCGGCCGACTCCACGAGCGCCCGGCCGAGGCCGTCCGCGGCCCCCGACTCGGAAAGCGTTTCGAGGACCTGGTCGAGGTGCCGCCGCGCCTCGTCCAGCCGCTCGCGGTCGCGTTCGAGGAGCGCGACCGGGAGGAGGACCGACGCGACGAGCGGCGGCTCGCCCGTCGCCCGGGCCGCGTCGAGAGTCTCGAAGAGGGAGCGCTCGGCCCGGTCGAGGTCTCCCCGCTTGCGGAGGAGATTCCCGAGCGCGCGGCGCGCCTCGACCGCGACCCGGCCCGGAGCGTCGCCGACGGCGTCGAGCGCGAGGCGGTAGCTCTCCTCGGCGTCGTCCCAGCGGCCGAGCACCTCGTCGCACGTCCCGAGCCCGACCGAGGCCTGCGCCTGCCCGAGCGGGGCGCCGAGGCGACGGTGGATCTCGAGCGCGCGCTCGAGGCCGGCCCGGGCCGCCGCGTAGTCGCCGCGTCCGCACTGGAGCGTCGCGAGGTTCCCGAGGGAGGCGGTGATCCCCCAGAGGTCTCGCGAGCGCTCCGCCTCCTCGAGGCACTCGCTCTCCATCGCCTCGCTCTCGTCCCAGCGCCCCGTCCGCGCGAGAACTGCCGCGAGCGACGAGAGGGCCCGCCGCACGAGGTCGTTGCGCTCGCTCCGCCGGGCCGCCTCGAGGGCCGACTCCAGCCTCTCCTCGGCGAGCGCCGCGTCGCCGCGCAGGAAGGCGACGGAACCGAGAGTTCCCAGAAGGAGAGAACGGAGGTCGTCGGGAAGCTCCGGCCCGGCGAGCTCCAGGGCCGTCCTCGCCTTCGCTTCGGCCCCGTCCACGTCGCCCCTCTCGAGCCGTGCCCGGGCCGAAGCGTCGAGAAGGCGGGCCCGCTCCTCCGTCGTGCCGACGCTCCCGAGCTCCCCTTCCGCGCGGTCGAAGAGGGCGCGCGCCGCCTCCACGTCGTCCCGGCGGAGCCGGATCATCCCGATCTTGAACGTGAGGAGGGCGGCCTGGCGACGGACGGCGGGCTCGTTCGCGTCGGGGCGGGCGCCCAGCTCCTTCAGGAGGAAGTGGTACGCCGCGAGGGCGCGCCTCCAGTTGCCGGCGCGGAAGTGGACGTCGCCGAGACGCTCGCGGACCGCGGCCTTCTCCCCGGTCCGCCCCGCCAGGTCGAGGAACTCCAGCACTCCCTCGTACGACTGCGCCGCCTGGTCGTAGGCGAAGAGCCGCTCCGCGCGGGCTCCCGCGAGAAGTCCGAGCCGGATCGCCCGCTCCGGGTCGCTCCCGCGGAGCGCGTGGAGCGCGGCGGCCGGAAGGAGGTCGGCGCGCGCCGCGAGCCTCCCTTCGAACCAGGCCGCCGCGGCGTCGTGGAGCGCGCGGCGCCGCTCGTCGGGGAGCGAGGCCCCGAGCTGCTCGCGCGTCCGCGCGAGAGGGAACTCCGAGACCGTCTCCCCCGCGATCTCCCGCTGCACCAGGAGGCCGGCCCGCGCGAGGGCTGCGAGCGATTCGGCGAGGACGTTCGCCTCGAGCTCGGCCCCCTCGGCGCGCTCGGGGAACCCGACCTGCGAGAGGCGAAGGGCGAGCCCGAACGTCAGGTCGGCGGGGACGATCGAGAGCGCCGCGAGGAGGTCGCGCCGCTCCGGCGGCAGCGCCGCGAGGCGCGCGTCGGCCCGCCCCGCGGCCGGGCCGGCGCGCCCCGGGCGGTGGTGGAGATCCGCGTCGACGACGAGCTGTCCGTCGCGATGCGTGACGACCCGCCGCTCGACGAGCTGCTCGAGGAGCGCGACGACCCCTCCGGGCCAGCCCTGGGTCTCCTGGAAGACGAGCCGGGCGAGCTCCTCGGGCAGGTCCTTCCGACCGAGCATCCCCGCCGCGGCGGAAACCGTCTCGGCTTCCGTGAGCGGCCCGAGCGTCCACGGGGGAAGCGAGAGCTCCTCGATCGGCGCGAGCGCCTCGCTCGGACCGCCCCCCGGCTCGGGCGGCGGCGAGGGCTCGGCAGCCGCGGCGACGACGATCGGACGCGACTCGGCCGCCTTGAAGAGGAACGAGAGGAGCGCCGCCGTCGCGCGATCCGCGAGGTGGAGGTCGTCGACGAGGACGACGAGCGGCCGGTCCCCCGCCTCCGCCCGCCGCGTCGCTTCGAGGGCCGAGAGGACGCCGTCGAAGAGCGCGAGACGGCTCGACTCCTCGGTCAGCCGCGAGATCGGCGGTGCTTCGACGTCGGTCGCCGCGAGGCGGGCGACGCGGGCGAGCGCGGCACGCGCCGGAGCCCCGGCCGAGCCTCCGCGCCGGGTGAGGGCGGAGAGGACGTCGAGGACGGGGCGGTAGGGCGTCCGGTCCTCGGCGACCGCGCGCGCCTCGACGACGAGCGCCCCTTCGGACTGCGCGAGGACTCGCCACTCGGCGAGGAGGCGCGACTTCCCCGCCCCTTCCGGGCCGAGGACGACGATCGCCTTGCCGGAGCCCTCCGCCGCGTGGCGCAGCGCCTGGGCGAAGCGGCCGAGGAGCTCGGCCCGCCCGCTGAACGGAGGCGTCAGGAGCTCGGGGCGGGAGTCCCAGGTGGAGCCGCGGACGAGGCCGAAATCGCGGCCGAGCTCGTCGAGGAGGGCGCGGGCCGACGGCGTCCGCGCCGCCGGGTCGCGCTCCATGAGCTGCGAGAGGATCCGGTCGAGCCGGCTCGGCAGGCCGGGCGCCACGTGCGAGGCGACCGGGACGTCCTCCTCGAGGTGAAACCGGAGGACCCCGCCGAGGTCGCGCCCCGCCGTCGGAAGGATGCCCGTGAGCGCCTCGTAGAACGTGACGCCGAGGGCGTAGAGGTCGGCGCGGCGGTCGGGGACGCCTCCGCGCAGGATCTCGGGCGCGAGGTAGGCGGGCGTCCCGCGGATTCCCGCCACTTCCTCCCCGCGCGCGAACGCGAGGCCGAAGTCGAGGAGGACGGCGCGCTCGCCGAGGACCCTCACGTTCTGGGGCTTCACGTCGCCGTGGACGATGCCGCGGGAGTGGACGTAGGCGAGCGCGTGGGCGACGTCGGCCAGGGCCGAGAGGTTCTCGAGCGGGGCGTGCTCGCGCGCGAACGCCGCGAGGTCGGGGCCGTCGACCTCGTCGGTCGAGAACCAGGCCCGCCCGTCGGGCGTCACGCCGAAGTCGCGCGCCTTCACGACCGACGGGTGGTCGAGCGAGGCGAGGAGCCGGAACTCCTTCCGGAGCGCGAGCGTCTCCTCGCTTCCCGGACCGGCCGCGATCTTCAGGACCACGCGGCGGCCCGTCTCCCGGTCGAGCGCGGCGACGACACGCGGGGACGTCGCCTCCGAAAGGGCGCCTCGCGCCTCGAAGCGCGGCGGGAGCGCGGCCGCGTCCCGGCTCATTCCGGCGGCGGCGCTCCGAGCAGGGGGACCGCGACGCCGAGCGAGAGGAGCCGCGCGACGATCGACTGCCGCAGGTCCGCGAGGCCCGCCCCGGTGGCGGCCGAGATCGCGATCTCGCCGGCCGGGGCGACCGCCCCGACGCAGTCCGTCTTGTTGTACGCGAGGAGGACCCGGTCGGCCGGGACGCCCATCTCCGCGAGGACCTCTTCGGCGACCCGCCGCTGGTCGTCGGCGTGCGGCGAGGAGGCGTCGACGACGTGGACGAGGAGGTCCGCCTCCTCGACCTCCTTCAGCGTCGAGCGGAAGGAGGCGACGAGGGCGTGCGGCAGCTTCCGGAGGAAGCCGACCGTGTCGGAAACGACGATCGCCCGCCCGCCGACGCCGAGGAGGCGCGCGTGACGGGCGTCGAGCGTCGCGAAGAGGCGGTCCTCGGCGAACTCCTTCGAGGAGGAGAGCCGGTTGAAGAGCGTCGTCTTGCCGGCGTTCGTGTAGCCGACGAGGGAGACCGTCGCCACGTTGCGCAGGTGGCGGCGGCGGACGTTCCGGCTCTTCTCGATCTTCTCGAGGTCTTCCTTCAGCGACGCGATCCGGCGGCGGATCTTCCGCTTGTCGAGCTCCAGCTTCTTTTCGCCGCCCCCCGCGCGGAACGCGCCGCCGCCCCGCTGCTGCGCGAGGCCCGACTGCGCGCCCGTCAGGCGCGGGAGGAGGTACTGGAGGCGGGCGAGCTCGACCTGCGTCATCGCCTCGCGGGTCCGCGCGCGGGAGGCGAAGATGGAGAGGATGACGTTCGCGCGGTCGAGGACCTGGACCGAGAGCTCCTTCTCGAGGTTCCGCGTCTGCGAGGGGGTCAGCTCGTCGTCGAAGACGATCCAGCCGGCCTCCATCGCCTCGGCCGCCTCTGCGAGCTCCTTCAGCTTTCCCTTCCCGACGTAGGTCGCCGGGTCGGGGTTCTCGCGCTCCTGGAGGGCGCGGGCGACGGCCACGCCGCCGGCCGTGTCGACGAGCCGCTCCAGCTCGTCGAGATGGTCTTCCGCCTCGGCCCGCCCGAGCGTCCGCCCGAACACGCCCACGAGGATGGCTTTCTCGGTCTTCCGGCCGGCAGCGGAGCCGGCCGCGCGTCCAGATGCTCCTCTTTCGCCCACGACACTCGATGCTACCAGCCAACTTCGACGGGCGGGTCCGAAAGAGACCCCGGCCCGGATAGCATCGCGGAGATGAGGCGTCGGCCGCGCGGTCCGGATTTCCCGCTCCTCGGGGAGCGCCTGCGCCTCCTCGAGGGGGAGTGGCGCGGCCGGCGCCTCGACTCCGATCCCCTCGAGCTCCCGCATCGTTACGCGGCCCCCGCCGACCGCGAGGTCGTCGCCTTCCTGGCCGCCTCGCTCGCCTTCGGGAGGGTCGGCTCGATCCGCAGTTCCGCCGAGCGCCTCCTCGCCGCCCTCGGCCCCTCTCCGGCGGCGGCCGTCGCGAGCGACGCCGCGGACGTCCCGAGCCTCGACGATTTCGTCCACAGGTGGGTCGATTCCCGATCCCTCCGCCCCTTCCTCCGGGCCGTCGGGGCAACGCTTCGCTCCGAGGGCTCCCTCGCCGCGCTCTTCGCCGCCGGCGACGACGGCGGGCCCGACTTCGTCCCGGCCCTCGACCTCTTCTTCGCGACCCTCCGGGAGCGAAGCGGGGTCTCCCCGCGCGCCGCGCCCCGCGGCCTCCTCTTCCTCCTTCCCTACCCCGGCAACGGGAGCGCCTGCAAGAGGGCGCACCTCTTCCTCCGGTGGGCCGTCCGAACGGAGGACCTCGACCTCGGCCTCTGGCGGGGCGCACGCTTCTCGCCGGCCCGTCTCCTCCTCCCGATGGACACCCACGTCCACCGGATCTCGCGCTACCTCGGCCTGACGGCGCGCCCGACGGCCGACCTCCGGGCCGCACGCGAGGCGACCGCCGGCCTCGCCCGGATCGACCCCGAGGACCCCGTCCGCTTCGACTGGGCCCTCTCGCGCCTCGGCATCCTCGCCGCGTGCGTGCGCGACCCCCGCCGGTCGCACTGCGGCGACTGCGCCGTCCGCCCCGTCTGCCGGGCCGCGAGCCCCGACGGGCGTCCCCCTGTACCATCCCGCCGCACAGGAGCCGACGCCGCATGCAGCTCTCGAAGACCCGGATCGTCGTCCTCGCCGTCGCGGCGATCGCCACGCTCGCCCTCGGCCTCGCCTACCGCGACACGCTCCGGAAAGGGCCGGCGAAGGTGACCGAGCCGCCCGCTCCGGCCGCCGGGCGGCCCGCGTCGAGCCCCGTCTCCCTCCGGGACGGCGGCACGCGCGACCTTTCCGCCCCGTCGGGAAAGCTCCTCGTCGTCCACTTCTGGGCCACCTGGTGCGCCCCGTGCGAGGAGGAGCTCCCCGGCCTCGTCGCGTGGTGGAGCGAGACGAAGACCGACCCGCGGATCGAGCTCGTCGCCGTCTCGGTCGACGAGGAGTGGCCCACCGTCGAGGCCTTCCTCGCGAAGCGCAACGCCGCCGGTCTCCCGGTCGCCCTCGACCCGAAGAAGACGGCGGCCTCCGCCTTCGGAACGGAGAAGTTCCCCGAGACCTGGTTCCTCTCCCCGACGGGCGAGGTCCTTTTCCACCAGGTCGGCCCCCTCGACTGGGGCGCCCCGGAATCCCGCGCCGCCGTCCGCGGCCTCGTCGAGCAGGCCCTCGGCCCGGCCGCGACCTGACGGGAACCTTTTCGCCCCTCGTCCGTTACTGAGGACGGAGAGACCGATATGAGGGAGCTCAGGTCCGCCGTCAACGCCGCGTTCTGGTTCGCGCTCTTCCTCGTCGGCTGGACCCTTCTCGTGCCGCCGCCGGAGGGGACGGGCAAGGGGAGCCGGCCCCGCTTCATCCGGATGACGATCGAGGACCGGGGCCCCGGGGATCACGTCGAGCGCGTCCGGATCAACGTCCCGTGGTTCCTCTTCCGGGGCGGCCTCCACGCCGTCTCCGCGAGCCAGATCGAGCACGAGACGGACCTCCAGTTCCAGGACCCGGTCACGATCGACCTCCTGCGCGAGGTCTGGAAAGAGCTCTCCGAGAAGCCCGAGGGGACCGACGTCGCCCGGCTCCACGAGGACGACGAGCTGACCTTCCGGAAGGAGAAAGGGGACGTCCGGTTGACGATCCGCGAGGACGTCGGCGAGAACGAAGGCCCCCCGCGCGAGATCGTCACGATCCGCTTCCCCGCCCGGTTCATGGAAGCCGCCGTCTCCGGCGACCGCGACCTCGACCTCCGAGCCCTCTTCGAGGAGATGCGCGGCGCCGCCCGCGGCGACGTCCTCGAGGTGACCAGCGACGACGCCCACGTGAGGGTCGTGATCGACTGAGGACGGGACGGCGAGCCGTCGTGCGCCGCGGGGAGGCTCGTGGCGAGCTTCCCCGATCCACTTCAGTCGCTCTCGAACGGGTCCTCGTCGAGCGAGGCGACGAGGCGGTCGAGGCGGAGGCGGCTCGGGCCGAAGGCGACGCGGATCTCGCCGTTCTCGCAGCGGATCTCGCGCACCTCGAGGGAGAGCTCGGGGGGGATGACCGTCGAGAGGTTCAGGACGACGACCCTCTCGTCGGGGTAGAAGTAGGCAAAGCCGGGAGGCTGCCGGTCGACGATCCGCTTCAGGACCCACGGCGGGATCGGGACGAAGCCGAACGCCTTCAGCTCCTCGAGGGCGAAGCCGAGCCAGCCGTCGCGGAAGCGGATCGACGTGACGCGGCTCTTCAGCGGGACGCGGACCCCCTTCTTCACCTTGATCGTCAGGGAGAGGACGCCGCCGTCGGCCTCGACGAGGATGCCGGAGACCTCGGGGACGCGCCGCGTGATCCGGTGGAGGACGGTGTTGATCGTCTGCTCGTCGATGACGACGACGAGCCCCTCCCACCTCACCGAGAGGGACGGGACGTCGACCGTCGGCCGCTGCGTCGGAAAGGCGCTCATGCGAACGGAATCCTACCCGATCGGCCCGGCGCTCAGAGGACGTAGGCGAGCGCGAAGCCGACCTGCGCCGCCATCATCATCAGGTACATGTGGGTCCACGACGGGTGGTTCTCCGTCGTGGAGAGCTCGTCGGGGTTTTTCCGGAGGAGCCGGACGGTGTAGAGCCCCCACGCGGTGAGGACGACGCCGAGGAGGGCGAGGAGCCACGGGTTCCCGGTCAGGAGACGGTGCTCCGGCGCGAGCGGGTCGGCGAGGAATCCGAGCGGGATCAGGAGGAGCCACGGGAGGACGAAGAAGGGCGACATGATCGTCACGGCCTTCCGGTTCCCGTAGAGGATCGGGAGCGTCCGGCAGCCTCCCGCGCGGTCGCCGGGGACGTCGGAGAAGTCCTTCGTCGAGGCGGCGCCGACGAGGAAAAGGAAGAACAGAAAGCCGATGACCCACGGCTCGAGGGCGTTCGCCGGGGCGACCATCGTCCAGCCGGCGACCTTCAGGAGGGCGCCGCGCGGGATCGCGATCGTGACGTTCGCCCAGATCCCGAGGCGCTTCGTCCGCCCCCAGGACGGGAGCGAGTAGACGAGCGTGAAGACGAGGCCTCCGAGGAAGAGGAAGAACGTCTGGTGCGTTCCGAGCGGGGCGAGAAGGCGCGCGGCGAGCCCCTCCCGCGGCGGGACGACGACGAACCAGACCGGGAGCATCGCGAGGGCGTAGAGGAGCCACGTCAGGACCCACGTCTCGCGGAGCTGCGCCTCGCCGGTGACGAGCGGCCGGTCGGGCTTGTTGACCCGGTCGACCTCGAGGTCGGTGATCTGGTTCAGGACGTTCGAGGCGGCGTTCAGGAACGAGGCGCAGAGCGAGCCGAGGGCGATCGCCGCGACGACGGCCCAGGTCAGCCGGTGCTCCGGGTCGGGGTTGTGGATGCTCCCGAAGGCGCAGATCGCCCCCGAGACGATGCCGAGGAGCGGGGGGAGGAGCGTGAAGGGGCGGGCGAGGCGGACGGCGGTGCGGGGGGTCATGTTCGCGGGCTTCGAGGGTACACCGAACCCCTGATATCCTCTGCGGTCGGCCCCGGGCCGGGCACCGGCACCGCGGGACGGCATCGCGGTGGAACGCCCCCCGCCGGGCGCAACCTGAAACGCGATCGCAGAGAGGAACCTGAAAATGGCTTGTAAGTACGGCTCCCACCGCGTCCTCGAACCGAAGGGCGGGCTTCCCCAGCCGGCCCAGAAGCTCGACAACGACTTCTCGAAGATCGAGGACAACGAGCTCCTCATCGACGTCAAGCACCTGAACATCGACTCCGCGAGCTTCACCCAGCTCGAGGAGGAGGCCGGGGGCGACGTCGAGAAGATCGCCGCGAAGATCCTCTCGATCGTCGGCGAGCGCGGGAAGATGCAGAACCCCGTCACCGGCTCCGGCGGGATGTTCATCGGTACCGTGAACAAGGTTGGCTCCGCCCTCGCGAGCCGCGACCTGAAGCCGGGCGACAAGATCGCCAGCCTCGTCTCCCTCAGCATGACGCCCCTGAAGATCGAGCGGATCGTCAAGGTCTACGCCGACATCGACCGGGTCGAGGTCGAGGCGCAGGCCGTCCTCTTCGAGAGCGGCATCTACGCGAAGCTCCCGGACGACATGGACGAAGGGCTCGCCCTCGCCGCCCTCGACGTGGCCGGGGCGCCGGCCCAGGCCGCGAAGCTCATCCGCCCCGGCCAGAGCGTCCTGATCATCGGCGCCGGCGGGAAGAGCGGCATGCTCGTCGCCTACGAGGCGATGAAGCGCGTCGGCCCGACCGGCTGGGTCGTCGGGAACGTCCGGCGCGCCGCCTCGATCGACGACCTGAAGTCGCTCGACCTCTGCCACGCGCACGTCGTCGCCGACGCGTCGAAGCCGATCGAGTTCCTCGAGGCCGTCGTCGCCGCGAACAAGGGGCGCGAGTACGACGTCGTCTTCAACTGCGTGAACATCCAGAGCACGGAGATGAGCTCGATCCTCCCCTGCCGGCAGGAAGGGATCGTCTACTTCTTCAGCATGGCGACGCACTTCGGGAAGGCCGCTCTCGGCGCCGAGGGCGTCGGCAAGGACGTCACGATGCTCGTCGGCAACGGCTATTCCAAGGACCACGCCGAGATCACACTCGCCGAGCTTCGCGAGAGCCCGAAGCTCCGCAAGTTCTTCGAAACCCGCTACGTCTGAGGGCCCACCGCCCGCGCCGCGACCGTTCGGGCCGCGGCGCGGGCGGACGCCACGCGCCCTCCCGGAGGACCCCATGAGCGAGAAGGTCATCATCACCTGCGCCGTCACCGGCGCCGAGACGACGCGCGAGTCGCAGCCCGCCCTGCCGATCACCCCCGAGGAGATCGCGCAGAGCGCCTTCGAGGCGTGGGAGGCCGGCGCCGCCGTCCTCCACCTCCACGTCCGCAACGACGACGGGTCGCCGACGCAGGACGTGAGCGTCTTCCGGAAGGCGATCGAGCTGGTCCGGGCCAAGTGCGACATCGTCATCGAGTGCACGACGGGCGGCGCGGTCGGGATGACGCCCGAGGAGCGGCTGCAGCCGGTGACGCTCCAGCCCGAGATGGCGAGCCTCGACTGCGGGACCGTCAACTTCGGCGACGACTACATCGTCAACACGCTCCCGATCATGCGGGAGTTCGCGAAGTCGATGCGCGCGCACGGGGTGAGGCCGACGCTCGAGTGCTTCGACCTCGGCCACGTCTACGCGAGCCACATCCTGATCAAGGAAGGGCTCCTCGACGAGCCGTACCACTACGGCCTCGTCCTGAACGTCCCCGGCTCGGTCCGCTACGAGGTCGACGTCCTCGAGATGTTCGTCCGGAAGCTCCCGAAGGGGGCGCACTGGACGCTCATGGGGATCGGCGGCAAGGCGAACCTCGACGCGATCTACGGCGCGCTCGCCCTCGGCGGGAACATCCGGGTCGGCTTCGAGGACAACATCTACTACAGCAGGGGACGCCTCGCGAAGAGCAACGCGGAGCTCGTCGAGCGCGCCGCGCGGATCGCGAAGGACTGCGGGCGCCCGCTGGCCCGACCGGACGACGTCCGCGAGATGCTGAAGCTCCGGAAGGCCTGAGGCGACGCGATGCTCTACCCGAAAGTCGACTTCCGCTCCATCCCCCTGTTCTCCGGCGTCTCCGACGCGGAGTGGAACGACTGGTCCTGGCAGATCCGGAACGGCATCCGCGACGTCGAGACGCTCGAGAAGGTCGTGAAGCTGACCGACCGCGAGCGCGAGGAGATCCGGCAGTGCCTCGGGAAGTTCACGATGGAGATCACGCCGTACTACGCGGCGCTGATGGACCGGGACGACCCGTTCTGCCCCGTCCGGATGCAGTCGGTGCCGCGCATCGCCGAGATGCACGACGACCCGTCCGACATGGCCGACCCGCTCCACGAGGACGTCGACAGCCCCGTCCCGGGCCTGACTCACCGCTACCCCGACCGGGTCCTCCTCCTCGTCACGAACATCTGCTCGATGAACTGCCGGCACTGCACGCGGCGCCGCTTCGTCGGCGACACCGACGTCGACATGCCGGAGGACAACGTCTCCGCGGCGATCGAGTACATCCGCAACACCCCGACGGTGAGGGACGTGCTCCTCTCGGGCGGCGACCCGTTCGTCCTCCCCGACGGGCGCCTCCGCTCGATCCTCGAGCGCCTCCGCGCGATCCCGCACGTCGAGATCATCCGGATCGGGACCCGCACGCCGGTCGTCCTGCCGCAGCGGATCACCGACGACCTCGTCGGGATGCTGAAGGAGTTCCACCCGATCTGGGTGAATACCCACTTCAACCACCCGAAGGAGATCACCGCGGAGGCGAAGGCGGCCTGCGAGAAGCTCGCGAACGCCGGCATCCCGCTCGGGAACCAGAGCGTTTTGCTGCGCGGGGTCAACGACGACCCGATCGTCATGAAGAAGCTCGTCCACAAGCTGATGACGGTGAGGGTGCGGCCCTACTACATCTACCAGTGCGACCTCTCGCTCGGCATCAGCCACTTCCGGACGTCGGTCGCGAAGGGGATCGAGATCATCGAGTCGCTCCGAGGCCACACCACCGGCCTCGCCGTCCCGACGTTCGTCGTCGACGCGCCGGGGGGCGGCGGGAAGATTCCCGTGATGCCGAACTACCTCATCTCCATGGCCGAAGGGCGAGCGATCCTCCGCAACTACGAGGGGGTCATCACCTCCTACTCGTGGCCGCGGGGCCGCGGGCCGGCGAACCCGGCGACGAAGGAGCCGGGGGACGACGCGAAGTACCGCGCGAAAGACGGCGTCGCGACGCTCCTCTCCGGCGACCGGCGCAACCTCGAGCCGAGCGGCCTCGCGCGGCACAAGAGGAACGGCGACTGATCGGCATCGCGCGCTCCGCGCGAGACGGGGGCGGGACGCCGCGATCCGCGGCGTCCCGCTGAGGCCGTGTCTCTGGGGCTGGCGCAGGTCGCGGGAGGGGTCACGGCAGTGACCGGCTTCGAGAAGGGCTCGGGGAAGACGACCCTCCTCGGCGCCCTGCGCCCTCTCGCGCGCCGCGCCGGTCCGGTCGCGCTCTTCGGCATCGGCGTCGACGGGAGCCTGAAGGCGGGGGGCAACGGGCGCGCGGCCGTCGTCCGTGTGGAGGAGGGGGACGTCGTCCAGACGACCGACCTCTTCGCCCGCGCGTCGTCCGCCCGGCTCGAGATCCTCGACGTCCTCCCGTCGCGCACCTCCCTCGGGCGGCTCCTCCTCGGCCGGGCCGTTCGCGCCGGCGAGGTGACGCTCGTCGGAGACGAGAGCCTCTCGGCGCTCTCCCGCTCGATCGACCTCGTGCGGGACGAGCGGTGGGCCGCGTCGGTCCTCGTGGACGGCGCCGCGAGCCGGATCACGCAGGCCGCTGCCCTCGACGGCGTCCGCTTCCTCTTCACCGTCCGCGTCGACGGCGGGAACCTCTCCCGCGTCGCGGACCGCGTCCGCGCGCTCGCCGCCCTCGCGACGCTCCCGGTCGTCCCGGACCCGCCCGAGGCGACGCTCCGCCTCGAGGGGCCTCTCACCGAGGAGGTGCGCGAGGGCTTTCCGCGCGACCTCGCGGCGCTCTCCCTGGAAGACCTGACGAAGTCGTTCCTGCCGCCGCGTCTCCTCCTCCGCCTCCTCGAGACGGTGGCGTGCAGCGTCCGGCGCGGGATCGCGCTCCTCGGCGTCGTCCCGTCGCGGCGCGACGTGACGGAGGAGGAGCTCCGCGCGGCGGTCGGTCCGGCCGCCGCCCGGTTCCTCCTCCCAAGCCCGTTCGAGGCGGCCGCGTGAACGGGCCGCTCGCCGAATACGCCGGCTTCGCGGCCCTCTGGAAGCGCTTCGCGCCCGAGACCCCGTTCGGGCGCGCCGCCCGCGCGGCGGCGGGCCTTCTCACCGACCGCACGGCGCTCGAGGAGCGCTGGGACCTCACCGACGAGGCGCTCCGGCTCCTCGACGCGCTCGACTCCGACCGCGTCCGCCTCGACCGGGTCCGCCACCATCTCCGCCGCATTCCCCGCTTCCCCGAGTCGCCGCGCGAGTCGTTCGACGAGGTGGAGCTCTTCCAGCTGAAGAAGCTCCTCGCGAACCACCGCAGACTCCTCGTGCTCCTGCCGGAGGAGACGAAGGCCCGGTTCGGCCTCGCCCCGCTCCCCGAGCGGCTCCACGCCCTCCTCGGCACGGGGCGGGAGGGGGACGAATCGTTCCACGTGGCCGACGCGTACGACCCCGAGCTCGCCTCCGTCCGCGAGGAGCTCCGCCGCGCCGACGCGGCAGCCGTTGCCCTCCGCGCCCGTCGCGACGAGGCGCTCCGCGCCCGCTGCGGCCTCTCGCTCGGCGACCGTCCGTTTCTCCTCGTCCCGCGCGAGGCGCTCGGCGAGCCTGCCGGCGTCTCGGACCTCCTCGACGTGGAGGCTTGGGACGCGACCCGGCTCTGCGTCCGCCCGCGGCCGAACGTCGAGGAACTCCGGATCGGCGAGGAGAAGGCCGCGCTCCTCGCCCGCGAGCGGGGGCTCGAGGCGAGCGTCCTCCGCGCGCTCTCGGCGCCGCTCTCGGAAGCGCTCCCGCTCTTCCTCGAGCAGGCGGGCGCCGTCGAACGCCTCGACCTCGCGCTCGCGGGGGCCCGGCTCGCGCGCGAGGCGGACCTCGCGAGGCCGCTCCTCCACGACGGGCCGATCCGCGTCGAGGCGGGCCGTCACCTCCCGACCGAGGAGCTTTGCGCCGAGCTCGGAACTCCCTACACGCCGCTGGACGCCACGTTCGACGGCGGCCCGACGGTGGTCTTCGGCTCGAACATGGGGGGGAAAACGGTCGTCCTGAAGACGCTCGCCTTCCTCCAGGTCGCGGCGCAGTCGGGCCTCTTCGTCCCCGCGGCGCGATTCGAGACGCGCGTCTTCCGCCGGTTCCACTACGTCGGCGAGGGGCGCGGGCGGGAAGCCGGGCGCGGCCTCTCCGGATTCGGCTTCGAGGTCCGGCAGCTCGCCGAGGCCCACGCCGACTTCGCCGACGAGACGCTCGCCCTCTTCGACGAGCTCGCCCGGACGACGAGCTCGGCCGAGGCCGAGGCGCTCCTCTCGGCGCTCCTCGAGGAGCTGACGGCGCGGCCGCGCACCGTCGCCCTCTTCTCTACGCACTTCCGCGGCGTCCGCCGCCTCGCCGGCGTGACGTACCTGCGGATGGCGGGGCTCGACCGGTCGCGGCTCGAGCTCGGAGAGGACGGGGACGACCTCGCGGCGCGCATCCGCCGCATCGACCTTCTCATGCGCTACCGCCTCGAGCCCGACGACCCGGGCGAGAGGCGCTCCGACGCGATCACCGTCGCGCGGCTCCTCGGCCTCTCGCCCGGCCTCGCCCGGCGCGCCGAGGAGCTCCTTCACGACGAAGACCAGGACTGAACCAGGAGGCCCCATGGAGAGCCGGCTTCACCTGCCGCCGGAACGGATCGACCGGGCCCGCGAGCTCGCCTCGCGGATCGTCGCGCCGGTCCAGGATTTCATCGCCGCTCACACGACCGTCACCGTCGAGCGGGCGACGCTCCGCCTCGCGGGCGCCGACGGCGCCGACGCCGACGGCGTCCCCGTCCCGAACCTCGTCGTCGACCAGGTTCGCGACCGCCTCGAGGAGGGCGCGCTCCGGTTCTGGGTGAACGCCCTCGTCCGGACGGGCGACGACGTCGCCGGCCTGAGCCGGCGCGTGGCCGGAGGGTTCCGCCTCGACGGCATCCCTCTCGCCGACCCCGTCTCGCTCGAGGCGAAGGCCGCCGAGCTCGTCTCGGCCGCCTCGATGCGCGTCCGGGGGAACCGGAAGAGGCGCGAGGAGCTCCTCGCGCGCTTCGCCGGGAAGAACCACTCTCCCCTCCTCTACGTCATCGTGGCGACGGGCAACATCCACGAGGACGTGAAGCAGGCGCGCGCCGCCGCGGCGCAGGGAGCCGACGTCGTCGCGGTCATCCGGACGACCGCGCAGTCGCTCCTCGACTACGTCCCCTACGGCGAGACGACCGAGGGCTTCGGCGGGACCTACGCCACCCAGGAGAACTTCCGGATCATGCGGGCCGCGCTCGACGAGGAGATCGAGCGGCACGGGCGCTACGTCCACCTGACGAACTACGCCTCCGGCCTCTGCATGCCCGAGATCGCCGTCATGGGGGCGCTCGAGCGCCTCGACATGATGCTGAACGACTCGATGTACGGGATCCTCTTCCGAGACATCAACATGTACCGGACGTTCGTCGACCAGAAGTTCAGCCGGATGGTGAACGCCTGGGCGGGCGTCGTCATCAACACCGGCGAGGACAACTACCTGACGACGTCGGACGCCGTGGAAAAGGCGTACACCGTCCTCGCGAGCCAGTTCCTGAACGAACGCTTCGCCCTCGTCGCCGGCCTCGAGCCGTGGCAGATGGGTCTCGGGCACGCGTTCGAGATGGACCCGGCCCTGCCGGACGGCTTCCTCCTCGAGGTCGCTCAGGCGCTCATGGCCCGGGAGATCTTCCCCGAGGCGCCGCTGAAGTACATGCCGCCGACGAAGTTCATGACGGGCGACGTTTTTCGGGGCGTCGTCCAGAACGCGCTCTTCAACTTCGCCTCGAAGCTGACCGGCCAGGGGATCCACCTCCTCGGAATGCTGACCGAGGCGATCCACACGCCGTTCATGCAGGACCGCTACCTCGCGCTCGAGAACGCGAAGTACGTCATGGGGAGCATGGCGAGCCTGGGCGAGGAGATCACGTTCCGGAAGGACGGCGTCGTCGTGAGGAGGGCGAACCAGGTCCTCGAGGAGGCGGTGGCGTTCCTCGAGAAGGTCGAAGGGACCGGGCTGATGGACGCGATCGCCACGGGGCTCTTCGCCGACGTGAAGCGCCCCCGCGACGGAGGCAAGGGGCTCGACGGCCTCCGGAAGAAGGGCGAGGGCTACTGGAACCCGTTCGAGACGCACCTGACGCGCGAGCTGGGGCTCGGGGGGGAACGATGACGACTCCGGTCCGACCGTACGGCGACACCCTGGACGACGGCGCCGTCCAGCTCTCCTTCACGCTCCCCGTCCCGTTCGGGCCGCGCGGGCGCGAGGCGGCGCGCCTCCTCGTCGAGAAGCTCGGCTTCCGGCACGCGGAGGTCGTCCACTCCGCCCCGCTCGCCGAGGGATTCAGCTTCTATGTCGCCTACGGGCGGACCGACGTCTCCGTAGACTACGACGCCGTCCGGATCGAGGAGGCGACGGGCGAGAAGGTCTACACGATGGACGAGGCCTGCGCCGTCATCCGCGAGAAGCTCGGCCGCAAGCTCGTCGTCGTCGGCGCGTGCACCGGCTTCGACGCCCACACCGTCGGCATCGACGCCATCATGAACATGAAGGGGTACAACCACCACTTCGGGCTCGAGCGCTACGCCGAGGTCGAGGCGCACAACCTCGGCGCCCAGGTGCCGAACGAGAGGCTCATCGACTACGCCGTCTCGGTGAACGCCGACGCGATCCTCGTCAGCCAGATCGTCACGCAGAAGGACGTTCACGTCCGGAACCTGACGGAGCTGATCGAGCTCCTCGAGGCGAAGGGGCTCCGGGAGCGGTTCGTCGTCTGCGCCGGGGGCACCCGGATCGGCAACAAGCTCGCGGTCGAGCTCGGCTACGACGCGGGCTTCGGCCCCGGCACCTACGCCGACCACGTCGCGACGTTCGTCATCGAGCGGCTCGTCGAG
>CAYVPO010000052.1:0-19063 GCA_964453825.1 uncultured Holophagales bacterium | reverse complement strand
CCCGCGCCGACGACGGCGACCGGGATCGGCAGGCCGCCGGCCCGCGTCTGGGCCTCGGCGATCGTCCGCTTCAGCGCCTCGAGCGCGCGGTCGGGCGAGCCCCAGCCGAAACGCTTCCGACCCGAGCGCGCCGGCCCACGCGGGGCGGCGACGAAGAGGTCCCGAGCCTTCGCCTCGGCGACGAAGGGGCCCGCGATCGACATCGGGTCGGAGTTGACCTCGTGCAGGAGGAGGAGGATCCCCTTGGGCGGACGCCCGGGAGCGACGAAGACCCCTTCCTTCACGACCGCCTCGTCGCCGGCCAGGCGGTTCCGCTTCGCCCCCTGGACGATGCGCGCGAACTCCGGGCGCCCCCGGAGCGATGCGAGGTCGGAGTCCTTCGCGAGCGTCGCCTCGTCGTCGAAGCCGGCGGCGATCGCGCGGTCGAGCTGCCGGAATGCCGCGTCGACCTTCCCCTCGCGCGCGTCGATGCAGGCGAGGTTGTAAGGGGCGGTCGGCAGCTCCCCCGCGTTCCACGACTCCTCGAAGAACTCGCGCGCCTTGCCGAGCTCGTTCTTCTGGACCGCGGCGACGCCGAGACGCTCCATCTGCCACGGGTCCTTCGGCGAGGCCCCGAGGATCCGGACGTCCTGGATCTCTGCCGGCCGGGAGCCGGGAGGCCCCTGCGGGTCGGTTCCGACGACGGCCCCGCCGGAGGTCGCCGGGGCGGTCGGCGCCGCCTTCGGCGCCTGGGCGGAGAGGGAAGCCGCGTACGTCGCGAGAAGCAGCGCCAGCACGGCGCGAGGAGTCGCCTTCATGGCGGCGGATTGTAGACGTGGACGGTCCGCGCGCCCTTCGGCCCCTCATCCCCTCCGGTAGAAGAGCCGGATCGCCCGGCGGAGGAGGCCGAGGACACGGCGGTCGTAGGGGAACGCGAGGCGGGAGAGGAGAAGCCGGTCGAACGGCGCGAGGAGAGGCCGTGGGAGGCTCACCGCGCGCGTCCGCGTGAAGGCGCGGATCCCCTCGACTCCGTGCCGGACGCCGACGCCGCTCGCCTTCGTCCCGCCCAGCGGGGCGGAGACGTCGAAGTAGTGGACGAGAGCCCCGTTCACGGTGACGCTCCCCGATTCGATCCGCTCCGCCAGGCGCCGGGCCGCGCGGGGCGGGCCCCAGACGCTCGCGCTCAGGCCGAGGTGCGAGTCGTTCGCGAGCCGGAGCGCCTCCTCGGCGTCCGCGACGCGGACGATCGGGACGAGCGGGCCGAACGTCTCCTCCCGGAAGACCTCCATCTCCGGCGTCACGCCCGCGAGGACCGTCGGCTCGAAGAACGCTCCGGAGAGGCCGGAGCGCCGCGCTCCGCCGGCGAGGAGCCGCGCCCCGTTCGCGACGGCGTCCGCGAGCTGCCGCGTCACCACCTCGACCTGGCGGGGGAACGTGACGGCCCCCAGGTCGTGCTCGCGCGCGGCGTCCGGGTCGGGCACCTCCTGCCTCAGCGCCCTCACCCGATCGAGGAAGAGACTCTCGAACTCATCCGCGACGTGCTCCTCCACGAGGACCCTCTCGGTCCGGATGCACGCCTGCCCGCTGTGGAAGAAGCCCGACCAGGCGGCCGACTGCGCCGCCCGGGCGAGGTCCGCGCCTGCGAGGACGACGAACGGGGACTTCCCGCCGAGCTCCGTGACGCACGGGACGAGCCTCTCGCCGCAGCGCGCCGCGACCTTCCGGCCCGTCGCGACGGCGCCGGTGAACATGATCCCGTCAGCGAGGTCGACGAGCGCCGCCCCGGCGTCGCCGCGCCCCGCCACGACGCGAAAGACGTCGGGCGGGTTCCCCGCCTTTCGCCAGAGCTCCTCCATCCGGAGCGAGGTCAGCGGCGTCACTTCGGACGGCTTCAGGACGACCGTGTTCCCCGCCGCGAGCGGCGCGAGGGCGTCGGCCGCGTTGTTCAGGATCGGAAAGTTCCATGGCCCGATCACCCCGACGACGCCGACCGGGACGCGGTGGACGTCGGTCCTGCGGACGGCGAAGAGGAGGGTGCCGCGCCGCTGGGTGGCGAGCGCCCTCCGGGCGGCGGCCGCGACGAAGCGGGTCAGCTCGCAGAAGTAGAGGAGCTCCACCCCTTCGGCCTCGTGCCGCGGCTTGCCGCTCTCGCGGACGAGGACCCGGAGGAGCTCCCCGTCGTCGACGACGGCCCGCCGCCAGCGCTTCAGAGCGGCGAGCCGCTCGCCGAGCGGCCGCGCGGCCCAGGCCGGGGCGGCTTTGCGCGCCGCCTCGACGGCCGCGGCGACCTCGGCCCGACCCGCCGCGGGCAGCTCCGCGAGAAGGTCACCCGTGGAGGGGGAGACGACCCGGAGGAGGGCGTCGGCGCTCATCCGTCCATGCTACCGCCGGCCGAGTTTGCAGCGCCCCCGGGCCGCCGGACCGGCTCCGGCTACAATCCGTCCGGATGTCCTCTTCTCCGCCGGGCACCGGCGACTATCTCAGCGACGTCTTCTTCACCGACCTCCCCCTTCCGCACGCGGTCCGGGCCGGGATCGCGGCCTGTGGCTTCGTCCGGGCGACGCCGGTCCAGGCGAGCACCCTCCCGCTCCTCCTCGCCGGCAAGGACGTGGCCGCGCAGGCCCAGACCGGGACCGGCAAGACGGCGGCGTACCTCGTCTCGATCCTGACGCGCCTCCTCGAGGCACCCTCCCCGGCGAGCCGGAAGGCGGGAGCGCCGCGCGCCCTGATCGTCGCGCCGACGCGCGAGCTCGCCGTCCAGATCGAGCACGACGCGCTCCTCCTGTCGCAGTTCCTCCGGCCCCGCATCGTGACCGTCTACGGCGGCCTCGACTACGTGAGGCAGCGGAGTCTCCTTCAGGCCGGCTGCGACATTCTCATCGGCACCCCCGGACGGCTCCTCGACTACGAGGGCCAGGGGGCGACGTCGTTCGGGTCCGTCGAGTCGCTCGTCATCGACGAATGCGACCGCCTCTTCGACATGGGGTTCCTCCCCGACCTCCGGCGCATCCTCCGGCGCTGCCCGCCGCCGCGCCGGCGCCAGTCGATGATGTTCTCGGCCACGCTCTCCTGGAAGGTCACGGAGCTCGCGTGGGAGCACATGAACGAGGCCGTCCGGGTCGAGATCGCCCCGGAGCACGTGACGGCCGACCGCGTCGTCCAGAGCCTCTTCCACGTCGGGAACTCCGAGAAGCTCTCGCTCCTCGTCGGCCTCCTCCAGCGCGAAGGGGACGCGACCCGGACGATGCTCTTCGTGAACACGAAGCGCTTCGCGGAGCGGCTCGTGGAGCGCCTCGAGAGGCACGGGCTCCGCTGCGGCGCCATCTCGGGCGACATCCCCCAGGCGAAGCGTCTGAGGATCCTCGCCGAGTTCAAGTCGGGGAAGCTCCCGATCCTCGTCGCGACGGACGTCGCGTCCCGCGGGCTCCACATCGACGGCGTCACGCACGTCATCAACGTCGACCTCCCGATGGACCCGGAGGACTACGTCCACCGGATCGGCCGGACCGCGCGGGCCGGGCACTCGGGCCGGGCCATCTCCCTGGCCTGCGAGAACTACGTCCAGTCGCTCTCCTCCATCGAGAAGCTGATCGGGATGAAGATCCCGGTCGAGCACGCCGACGACGCGCTCTTCGTCCGCCGCCCAGCGCCGCCCCGAGAGCCGGTGCGCGTCTCGGGCGGGCCGCGCTCCGCCGCCCCCGTCGCGGGGGACGAGGAGGAGGACACGAAGGCTCCGCTCCCGCCGAGGACCTCGCGCCCGCGGCGCGAACGCGCCGCCTCGCCGGCGCGCCCCGAGCCCGTACCCACCTCGCCGGGTCCGCGCATCGAGAAGCCCCGCGCCCCGCAGGTTCCGCCCGCAGCGCCCCCAGCGCCCGACGTCCCCGTCGTCCCCGTCGTGCCCGTCGCACCCGTCGTTCCCGTCGCGCGTGCCGAGTCGCCGGTCGCCGTCGCTCCCGCCGCTCCGCCAGCGGTCGCCCGAGTCGAGACCGTGGTGGCCGGTGCCGACGCCGAGCCCGCGACCCATCCTCCCGAGGCCGTCGAACCGGCCCCGGCCGACGTCGTGCCGACCGACTTCTGGACCTGCGCGGCTTTCGAGCTGGAGATCCCCGAGGGCGGGTTCGGTGTCTCGGCCTCCCCTGCGGCGCCCGGCGGCGCCCCGAAGCGGAAGCGCCATCGCCGGCGCAAGCCCGCCCCGACGGCGCCGACCGCCTGACCGTTCGCCGGACGCGGCTTATGATTCCTCCTCCGGGAGGAACGCCATGCCGTTTGCCGGAGTCCGGGACCAGCGTTTCTACTACGAGGTCGGAGGAGAGGGAGAGCTCGTCATCCTCCT
This sequence comes from uncultured Holophagales bacterium, assembly GCA_964453825.1. Lineage (GTDB taxonomy): Bacteria > Acidobacteriota > Thermoanaerobaculia > UBA5066 > UBA5066 > UBA5066. The sequence continues at coordinate 14,751 of CAYVPO010000052.1, read as the reverse complement.
CCACGGCGCCCTCGCGAACGCCGATCTGATGGAGGCCCCCGCGACGGGTCTCGCGTCGGGGTTTCGCGCGCTGCGCTTCGATCGGCGCGGCTGCGGCCGGACGACGCCGCCGACGGAGGGTCCCGTGCCGCTCCCCGAGGAGGCCGACGACGTCCTCGGGATCCTCGACTGGTTCTCCGTCGAGAAGGCGCACTTCCTCGCGCACGACGAGGGGGCCGAGGTCGCCCTCGAGTTCGCCCTCCGGAACCCCGGCCGGACCGGGTCGATCGCGCTCCTGGCGCCGTCGCTCGAGGGTTTCTCCTCCTCTCCCGAGGTGGCGGCCGCCGCGGCCGACCTCCGGGCCGCGCTCCGGAGCGACGCCCCGAAGGCGCTCGAGGAGAGACTCTTCCCCTCCCCGATTTTCGACGCGGCCCGCGAGCGGGAAGGGATCTTCGAGAGGATCACCGACATCTTCCGCCGCTTCCCGCAGAGCCCGGGCCGCTTCGAGCGCCTTCCGCGCGCCGGCGCCGCGCTCGCGGGGCGCCTCGGAGCAGTCTCGGCGCGGACGTTCGTCCTCGTCGGCGAGCGCGAGGAGGAGGACCGGGTCCGCTGCGCGCGGACGATCGCCGCGGGGATTCCGGGCGCGGAGATCCTCGTCTTCCCCGACACCTCCCGCTTCCTCCACGTCGAGGAGAGCCGCGCGGTCATGCGCAAGCTGACCGACTTCTTCCTCCCCGAGCCCGAGATCGAACCCTGACCCACCCCTCTCCTCCCGGCCACCGCCCTCATGCGCGCGCGCCGCGACGAAGACGGGAGAGGGTGGGGGGAGACGGTCGAAAAGGCGAAACGGGGGCCTCGCGGCCCCCGTTTCGCGTCTCCGCCAGCTGGAGGGGCGTCAAGCGATCGACTTCAGGAACTCGGCGTTCGTCTTCGTCCGGCTCAGCTTCGAGAGGAGGAGCTCCATCGCGTCCATCGGCTTGACCGACGAGAGGGCCCGCCGGAGCTTGTGGATCTTCGGGAGCTCCTCGACCGTGTAGAGCTTCTCTTCCTTGCGGGTGCCCGAGGCGGGGATGTTGATGCAGGGAAAGACGCGCCGGTCGAAGAGGCCGCGGTCGAGGATGATCTCGCAGTTCCCCGTCCCCTTGAACTCCTCGAAGATGACGTCGTCCATCCGGCTGCCGGTGTCGACGAGGCATGTCGCGATGATCGTGAGCGAGCCGCCGTCCTCGTGGTTGCGCGCGCCGCCGAAGAAGCGGCGGGGCTTCTCCATCGTCCGCGCGTCGATGCCGCCCGAGAGGATCTTCCCGCTCCCGCGCTGCTCGTTGTTGTAGGCGCGGCTCATCCGGGTGAGGGAGTCGCAGAAGATGACGACGTCCCGGCCGATCTCGACGAGGCGCTTCGCCCGCTCGAACGTCGTCTCGGCGACGGCGATGTGGTGCGCGGCGTTCATGTCGGCGGACGAGGCGATGACCTGGCCGGTGATCCCCCGCTGCATGTCTGTGACCTCTTCCGGACGCTCGTCGACGAGCAGCATGAAGATGATCACGTCGGGGTCGTTCTTCGCGATGGCGTTCGCCATCGTCTTCAGGAGGAACGTCTTCCCCGCCTTCGGCGGCGCCACGATGAGGCAGCGCTGCCCGCGGCCGAGCGGGACGACGAGGTCGAGGACCCGGCCCGAGTTCTCGTCGGCGGACGTCTCCATCCGGAGGCGCCGGTTCGGGTCGATCGAGATCCCCTTGTGGAACTGGACGTACTTCGAGCGGTACTCGGCGGGCGACATCCCCTCGATCGAGAGGATCTTCTGGACCATCGGCCCCTTCGGGCCGCGGGCGAGCGCCTCGGCCTCGATGAGGAGGCCGTCCTCGAGGTCCTCCGCCTCGACGAGGTACTTCGGGAGGAAGGGGTCCCCCTTCTCCGCGAAGAACGTCTCGTTCGAGACGACGAGGCCGGAGTGGTCTCCGTGGAGCTTGACGAGCCCGCGGACGGTGATCGGAGGGACCGCCTGCGCGGCCGGCTCGCGTCGCGGCGCCCCTTCTCCGGGAGCCTCGGCCCCGCCGGGGCCGGCCTCCGCGCCGGTCCCCTTGTTGCGGCCGCGGCGCCGCCGACGGCGACGCCGCTTGCGCGACGGTTCTCCGGGAGCGGCCCCGCCTTCGGGCGAGGCGGCTTCTGACTCGGCGTCGCCCTCCTCGACGGCCTCTCCGTCGTCCTCTCCCTCCGGGAGCTCCTCGACGGACGGGCTGTCGATGGGCGGCAGGACCGCTTCTACGCGCTCTTTCGGGTCGAAATCGTCCAAGCTGACCTCCGGAACGGGCGTCTTGCATCCGTTCCGATTCCTGCGGGCCCTCCACGCGAGCGCTCAGCCCGGGCGGAGAGCATTTCCTACTCGGTCCAGGTGGGGAGGGCGGGTCGTGATCCTCGCGACTCCCACGCCCGGCGCCCCGTTCACGCCACCCGCTTCCGCAGGCCGCGCCGCGCCGGGCCAGACGACGAGCATGCTATGCCGGAACGGAACCGTCCGTCAATTCGGCGCTTTCAGGCCCTCGAGGGACCTTCCGAGGCAACAGAAGCGGCCCCGGGCGTCTCCGGAGCGATCCGTCCGCCCGGCGACCAGATCCCCGGAATGCTCCTTGCGCAGCGCGGGCACCGGCCGTCGGGACCGACCCGAACCGCGACGACCCGGAATCCCCGCCGCTCGACGAGCCGCTCGGAGCAGCCGGGGCAGGCCGTCGTCTCGGCGTCTCCGACGCCCCCCGGCAGGTTCCCAGCGTAGACGTGCCGCAGGCCCTCACCGCGGCCGATCTCCACGGCCCGCAGGAGCGACGCCGCGGACGTTGCGGGAACGCCGCCCATCCGGTAGTCGGGGTGGAAGGCCGTGACGTGCCACGGCAGGTCGGGAGAGAGCCCCGCGAGAAATCGGGCGGCGTCGCGGAGCTCCTCGTCGGAGTCGTTCCGCCCCGGCACGAGGAGCGTGACGACCTCGACCCAGAAGCCGCGGGCGACGAGCCCGGCGAGGGCGTCGAGGACGACCGACAGGCGCCCGCCGGCCTCCCGGTACACCGACTCCCTCATTCCCTTCAGGTCGACCTTGTAGGCGTCCACGAGAGGCCGGAGGTAGTCGAGGACCTCGGGCGTCGCGTGCCCGTTCGAGACGAAGCTCGTCAGGAGGCCCGCGCGGCGGGCTTCGGCGAAGACGTCCGCCGCCCACTCGGCGGTGATCAGGGGCTCGTTGTACGTGGACGTGACCACCCGCGCACCCGCCTCGAGCGCGGCGGCGACGATCCCCTCCGGTGTGGCCGGGCGCGGGCGCGCCCACGGGTCCGCGTCCGCGTCGCGCAGAGTCTGGCTGATCTCCCAGTTCTGGCAGTACGGGCAGCGCAGGTCGCATCCGAGCATCCCGAAGGAGAGCGCCGTCGCGCCGGGAAGGACGTGGAAGAACGGCTTCTTCTCGATCGGGTCGGCGGCGATCGAGGCGACGTAGCCCCACGGGGCCCGGAGCTCGCCGCCGCGAACGAAGCGGACCCGGCAGACGCCCTGCCCGCCTTCGGCGAGGAGACAGCGATGCCCGCAGGCGAGGCAGCGGAACTCCCCCCCCTCCTCCCGGACGAGTGTCGCCCTCGCCGTCCGGCCGGCGAGGCGGTCGCGAACCGAGTCGGCCGGCGCCATCGACTCCCAATATAGGCCTGCCGGGAGCGTCGGAACGGTTCCTGCATTCGAGCCGTTAGAATGCGCCGCGTGACACGACTCTTCCGGACGGCCGCGCTCGCCGCTGGCGTCGCGATGACGGCCCTGCCCCTCTTCGCCCAGACGCCGACGCCCACCCCCACGGCGACCCCCACGCCGACGCCGATTCCCTCGACGACGATCGAGGCGTCGGTCGCCAGCCTCGGGATCCCGAACGGCGGCCGGTACGACGCCTCGAACATGATCCTCGAGGCCGACGGCACGATCTGGACCGCCTCCGCGAACGAGAATGTCCTGGCGCGGATCTCGGCCGACGAGAAGAAGGTCCGGAAGTGGACCATGCCGCGTGACGCGGCGCCGAGCTACCTGATGAAGGAGCCGGGCGGGAAGCTCTGGGTCGCCCAGCTCGGCGGCTTCCAGGTCTCCCTGTTCGACCCGCAGACGGCCGAGCTGACGGAGTGGGCCGACGGGGCCCGGCGGCCGACGGCGTTCGTCCGGAAGGGCGACGGGACGTTCTGGCTCCCGGAGACGAACGGGACGCTCGCGAACTTCGACCCCGCGACGGGGACGTTCGTCTACTGGCGGTCGACCGACGTCGCGAACCCGATCTCGAGCCTCACCTATCCCTTCCTCGACACGGATGGCTCGCTCTGGTCCGCCGACTTCCTCCGCGGCGCCCTCCTGCGCTTCGCCCCGGACGGCTCGAAGGTGACGCGCTGGGCCCTTCCGGACCCGACGGCCCAGCCGTCGAAGATCATCCGCGGCCCCGACGGCCACCTCTGGTTCTCCTTCTTCGGGGCGGCGCAGCTCGCCCGGTTCGACCCGGCGACGCGGGAGCTGAAGCGGTACGCCGTCGGCGTCTTCTCCCAGCCGTTCGACATGAAGGTCTACAAGGACCGGATCGTCTACACCGAGCAGCTCATCGGCGAGGTCGGCGTCTTCGACCCGTTCGGGTCGACTCCCGCCGCGACCGACACGCTCGTGGAGAAGGAGATCGTCCTCACGCAGACGACGACGACGGTGTCGCCGACGAAGACGGTCCTCGAGACGGTCGAGCTGGACGTCGCCCCCGCCGACCCGGCCGCGGTGACGGGCTCGGGCCTGCCGGGCCTCGCCCGCTACACCGCCGTCTCGGGAGTCCCCTACGCGCTCGTCCTCGACGAGACCCGGAAGAGGTTCCTCGTCGGCGCCACCGCGGAGATCGCCGAGATCCTCCCGCCCGTCCCCGCGACCGTGGACGACCACTTCTTTCCGGCCGTCGCCTCGATCGGCGGCCGCGGCGTGCGCTGGGCCACGCAGGTCGTGACCTGGAACCGCGGGAGCGCCGACACGGCCGGAGCCCGGGTCGACGCGAACGTGAACGAGCGGCTCCTCCCGACGGACTGGATCATCGGAAGCTCCCCCACGGCGAACCTGACGATCGGCCCGGGGAAGATCGTCTCCCAGGCCGACCCGATCGGAGAGGAGATGAAGGGGCCGGACACCTCGGGCGCGCTCCGGCTCACGTCGGGCGCGACGGCGACGCGCTTCGGCGACGTCCACTCGTGGATCCGCGTCTACCGGACCCGCGACGACGGCGGGACCTACGGCTTCGCCCGCAACCCCGTGAAGGGCGCCGAGGCCCTCGCGACCGGCGAGACCGGCTTCCTCTTCACCCCGGCCGACGGCGGGTCGCGCGTCAACGCGGGCCTCCTCGTCGTCGAGGCGGCCACCGGGACCGTCTCGATCGTGAGCGCGGCCGGCGCTCCCCTGTCCGGCCCGTTCGCCTTCCGCTGGCCGGCCGGCTACCACCTCCAGGCCTCGACGATCTTCTCCGCCTTCGGGATCCCGCCCGCTCCGTCCGCGAGGATCGTCTACACCGTGACGAAGGGGCGCATCCTGCCGTTCGGCACCGCGATCGACGCCGTCTCTTCCGACCCGATCGACCTTCCCTTCTTCGGTCCGAAGGGAACCGCCACGAACCAGTGGGTCTTCGGCGTCGAGAGGGGAGGCGGTCCGCTCGGGCCGACCTCACGCACCGACCTCCAGCTCTTCAACGGCGCCGCGGGCGACTCCTCCGTCACGCTCGTCCTCCGCGCGGCCCGCCTCGCCGCATCGCCCGGGGCGACGCCCCCGGCGCGCGCCGTCTCCCTCACGGTCCCCACCGGGAAGGTCGTCGCACTGAACGACGTCGTCCGCGAGACGTTCGGGGTCGAGACCTTCGCCGGATCGATCGACGTCGTCTCCGACCCTCCCGTCCACGCGTTTGCGCGGGTCACGGCCGGGGACGCCTCGGGCGGTCGCCACGGTTACGGGATGCCCGCCCTCCGCGCCGACTCGACCGCCGCGGCCGGCTCGCGCGCCGTCTTCATCCAGGCGGCCGACGCCGGATGGGACGTCCTGGAGTCGGAGCTCCAGCTCACGAACCCCACCGACTCCGCCGGCGAGGTGACGCTCCGGGCGTTCGACGCGGAGGGCGTCGCGGCAGGCGAGCCGGTCACCGTCGCGCTCGGCCCGAAGGAATCGGTGAGGATCCCCGCCGCGTTCTACACGCTCGCCGGGTTCGGCACGCCGGTCGGCCGGATCGACGTCGCCCCTGCCGCCGGCTCGCAGCCCGTCTTCGCGCTCCTCGTACGACGCGATCAGAAGACCGGGGACGCCGACGCCGTCGTCCCGGTCGTCGTCCCGGCAGGCTGAGCCGGGCGCGGCCGTTTCCTCGAGCCCCGGGCCCCCTCGTCTGCGAGGGGGCCTTTTTCGTCTCCGTCGGCCGCCCTATCGGGGCGACGGCGCGCCGGCCGCGGCCGGTGCCGCCCACGTCGTCTCCGGGGCGAGAACCCAGTTCCGGTCGGTCACCGGGTCGATCGTCCCTGCGCTCCGGAGGCGCTCGACGAGCAGCTCGCGCACCTCGTCGTTGTAGGCCCGGACGACGCGGGCTCCCCGGAGCGCCGCGTAGCCGCCCGAGCCCTGGGCGCGGTAGCTGTTCACCGCGAGGGTGAAGACATCCCCGTCCCGGACCTCGCGGCCGCGGTATCGGAGCTCGCGGACGCGTCGTCCGGCGGGCGCCGTCGGGTCGATCCGGTAGCTCGCCCCCTGGACGACGTCGAAGTTGTAGGGCCGCATCCCGGCCCTGGGCGTGAGGAGGAGACGTCCGTCCTTCCACTCGGCCGACTCGTAGAACGTCGCTGCGTGCTCGAGGAGCGCCCGGAGACGGGCTCCGTCGACCTCGACGACGACGAGCTGGTTCTCGAACGGGTAGACCGAGTAGACGTCCCGGACGGTGACCGGCCCTTCCTTCCAGCCGTCGTGGCGGAACGGGAGGAGCGACGTCATCGAGAGCTGCGCGCCGGTCGCGGCGAGCTGGGTCTCGTTGATCAGGTCGAGAAGCGCGGAGTCCTCGAGACGGGCACGATCGGCCGGGAAGGGGCCGGAGGCGGACGCGATCGGCTCGTCGAGGTACGCCAGCGCCCGTTCGTGATGCGGGCGCGCGATCCCGGCGATCTCGGGGTCCGGAGCCACCGATCCGTCCGAAGGGAGGAGCTCTCCGTTCGCCGCGACGACCCGCGCGCTCCGCTTCGTCCGCTCGACGACGAGATCGACCCGGGCGAGGACCTCGCCCCAGCGGCCCGGCTGCGTCACGGGGACGCCGTGGACGCGCGTGAGCGGGAGGCGGCGGTGCGAGTGCCCCGTGAGGATCAGGTCGATCCCCGGTACGCTCTTCGCGAGACGGACGACGTGGTTCTCGTAGTCGGTCCCGTTGGCCTCTCCGGTCGCAGGGTCGACCTCGAGGCCGCTGTGGAACAGGACGACGACGACGTCGCAGCGCTCCTTCCCGCGGAGGAGCGGGACGAGCCTCTCCGCGGTCTCGACCGGGTTCTGCCACTCGAGGCCCGGCCGGTTCGCCTCCGGCTCCCAGCCGGGGATGTTCGGCGTCGTCAGGCCGAGGACGCCGACGCGAACTCCGCCGAACGTCTTCACGACGTACTCGGGAAACGCGGGGCTTCCGTCGGCGGCGTTCCGGGTGTTCGCCGAGAGCCACGGGAAGGCCGAGTCCTTCCGCGCGCGGTGGAGCACCTCGAGGCCGAAGTTGAACTCGTGGTTTCCCACGGCCATGGCGTCGTACCGGAGGGCGTTCATCGCCGCCGCCATGAAGTGCGGCCCCCCCTTCGGGCGGCGCGCCTCGAGCCAGCCCGCCGGAGCCCCCTGGATCGTGTCGCCGCCGTCGAGGAGGAGGACGTGCTTCGAGCCCTTCCGGATCTCGCGGACCCGCGTCGCGACGCGGGCGAGCCCCCAGTCGGCCGCCTCGCCGCGCGCGTAGTTCCACGGGAGGACGTTCGCGTGGAGGTCGGAGGTCTGGAGGACCGTGATCGTGACGCGCTCCGCCGCGAGGGCGGGGACCGCGAGGACGAAGGCGAGGAGGAGGGACGAACGTCGGCTGCTCACGCGCGGCGGAGTCTTCCACCCGCTCCGACCGGAATCAAGGCGCGGCGGCCGCCGCCCGGCGGTATCCTCCGCCCGCATGCCCGCCCGCCCGAAGCCGAAGCCTGCGCCCGCTTCCGAGGTCCTCTCCCGCCTGCGCGCCGCGTTCCCCGGAGCGGACTGCTCGCTCGACCACGCCGACGCCTTCCAGCTCCTCGTCTCGACGATCCTCTCGGCGCAATGCACCGACGCCCGAGTGAACTCCGTGACGCCGACCCTCTTCCGGAGGCTCCCGACGCCCGCGGCGATGGCCACGGCCGGACCCGAGCTCGAGGAGCTGATCCGGTCGACCGGATTCTTCAACGCGAAGGCGCGCTCGCTCCGCGGCGCCTGCCGCGCGATCGTCGAGGAGCACGGGGGAAAGGTGCCGCAGACGATGGAGGCGCTGAACGCGCTTCCCGGCGTCGGACGGAAGACCGCGAACGTCGTCCTCGGGAACGCGTTCGGCGCTCCCGGCGGGGTCGTCGTGGACACGCACGTCGGGCGCCTCGCGCGACGGCTCGGCTGGTCGGGCGCCACCGACCCGGAGAAGGTGGAGCGGGACCTCAACGCGCTCCTGCCGCGCGAGGAGTGGGTCTTCGCGGGTCACGCTCTCATCCTCCACGGAAGGCGGACCTGCACCTCGCGCTCTCCGCGCTGCTCCGGCTGCCTCCTCGAGGAGATCTGCCCGAAGGTCGGCGTGGCGCCCGCGGCAAAGCCGGGAGCGGGACGGCGCGCGGCGCCGAAGGCGCGGAAGCCGGTCGCTTCGCGCGCGGGGAGGGGACGTTGATGCTTCCGGGAAGCGGCTCGATCGAGGTCATCTGCGGCTCGATGTTCTCGGGAAAGTCCGAGGAGCTGATCCGGCGGGTCACCCGGGCGAAGATCGCCCGGCGGCGCGTCCAGGTTTTCAAGCCGAAGCTGGACGACCGCTTCTCGGAGGTCGAGGTCGTCTCGCACACGGGGATGCGGCTCACGGCCCTCTCCGTCGCGACGTCGGCCGAGGTCCTCGCCCGCACCGACGACCGGACGGAGGTCGTCGGGATCGACGAGGCGCAGTTCTTCGACGCCGGCATCGTGGAGGTCGCGAGCCGCCTCGCCGATCTCGGCAAGCGCGTCGTCGTCGCCGGCCTCGACCAGGACTACCTCGGCCGGCCGTTCGAGCCGATGCCCACCCTCATGGCGCTCGCCGAGGAGGTCGTGAAGACCCGGGCGATCTGCATCCTCTGCGGAGGCCCCGCGAGCCGCACCCAGCGGCTCGTCGCCTCCAAGGAACGGGTCGTCGTCGGGGCAGCCGGAATGTACGAGGCCCGCTGCCGGCGGTGCTTCGACCCCGGCGTCGTCGAGGTCGACGGGGTCCTGCCCTTCCCCGAAGAGAGCGCCTGACGGCCCCGAAGACGTTCCAGCGAAGGGGCTTACCGCCTTTCCCAGACGTGCTGTGCAAAAGCCTGTGGATTCGCCTGTCGAAAAGTCCGTGAAGCCGCATCGTGAGCGGGCCGCGCACGGAATGCACTTCCGACGGTGCACGTTCGTCAAGTGTCTCTACAGAAAGGACTTGACTCCTCCGTGAAAGTGTTAGGGCCGCGTAAAGCCGCTTCCGGAGCGGCCCCGAACGATTTACACAGGAGGGGGTCCGTTCTGGCAGCGGTCTTGCCGCGAAGCGAGGACCGCCGGCGGCCGATTTCCAGGGCCCGCCGGCACCCGGAGCCCCGGAAAGGGGCCCCCGGGTGCCGGCGCCGCCTGCTCAGAGCGTGACCGCGTCCCGGTGCTCGCCGAAGACGGTCTTCAACGAAGCGACGACCTCGCCGAGCGTGACGTTCCCGTCGACGGCCTCGACGATCGGCGGCATCAGGTTCCGGCCCTCCCTCGCCGCGGCGACGAGGTCGGCGCGAAGACGTTCGACCTTCGCCTCGTCGCGACGGGCGCGGAACGCGGCGAGCCGTTCGACCTGCTCCGTCTCGACCTTCGGGTCGATCGACATCGTCGGGATCGGGTTCTCCTCCTCGAGGACGAACTCGTTCACGCCGACGACGACGGCCTCCTTCGACTCGATCGCTCTCTGCGCCTGGTAGGCGGCCTCCTGGATCTCGCGCTGGAAGTAGCCCGCCTCGATCGCGGCGAGCGCCCCTCCCATCTCGTCGATCCGGCCGATGAGCGCCGAGGCGCGGTCGACGATCTCGGTCGTCAGCGCCTCGACCGCCCACGACCCGCCCAGCGGGTCGGCGACGCGCGCGACCCCGGTCTCGTACGCGATGACCTGCTGCGTCCGGAGCGCGAGGCGGGCCGCCTCGGTCGTCGGCAGCGCGAGCGCCTCGTCGCGCGAGTTCGTGTGGAGCGACTGCGTCCCGCCGAGGACGGCCGCGAGCGCCTGGATCGCGACCCTCACGACGTTCACGTCGGGCTGCTGCGCGGTGAGCGTCGAGCCCGCCGTCTGCGTGTGGAAGCGGAGCGCCTGCGCGCGCGGGTCGTCGATGCCGAAGCGTTCCTTCAGGAGCCGCGCCCAGAGCGTCCGCGCCGCGCGGAACTTCGCGATCTCCTCGAGGAAGTCGTTGTGGACGTTGAAGAAGAACGTCAGGCGCGGTGCGATCGCCTTCGCGTCGAGGCCCGCCTTCACCGCGGCCGAGAGGTACTCCACGCCGTCCGCGAGCGTGAAGGCGACTTCCTGGACCGCCGTCGAGCCCGCCTCGCGGATGTGGTAGCCCGAGATGGAGATGGTGTTCCAGCGGGGGACGTTCTCCGCGCAGAAGCCGAAGATGTCGGTGATGAGGCGCATCGACGGCTTCGGCGGGAACGCGTAGGTGCCGCGCGCGGCGTACTCCTTCAGGATGTCGTTCTGGATCGTCCCCGAGAGCGCCTTCCACTCCGTCCCGCGCCGCCGCGCGACGGCGAGTAGGAAGCCGAGGAGGACCGACGCGGTCGCGTTGATCGTCATCGAGATCGACACCTCGCCGAGCGGGATGCCGTCGAGAAGCGTCTCCATGTCCTCGATCGAGTCGATCGCGACGCCGACCCGGCCGACCTCGCCGCGCGCGAGGGCGGCGTCGGAGTCGAAGCCGATCTGGGTCGGGAGGTCGAAGGCGACGGAAAGGCCGGTCTGCCCCTGGGAGAGGAGGTAGCGGTAGCGAGCGTTGGACTCGCGGGCGGTCGAGAAGCCTGCGTACTGGCGCATCGTCCAGAGCTTCTTCCGGTAGCCGCCGGCCATCGCGCCGCGCGTGTACGGGAATGCACCAGGCACGCCGGGGTCCCAGCCCTGCGGGACGTCCCCCGGGGCATAGGAGGGACGGACCGGGATCCCTGAGGTCGTGACGGTGTCGGGCTTGTTGGTGGACATGGGGCAGATGCTAATGGAAACGGCTCGCGAGGACACGGTGCGAGACCGCATCTCGACTCGCCCTCTCCACGGCGCCGCACGCCGCCGGGACGACCCGCGCGATCGCCCCACCGACGGGCGCGGCAGGCGGCTCCCTCGGGGCGCTCTTCGTGTCACACTTCGCCCAGCCTTGTCGAAGTCGCTCAGCGGAACGCTCGATACCTTCGCCCTCGCCGACCTCCTGCAGTGGATCGAGATCAACCGGCTCTCCGGCCGGCTGACCGTCTCGCGCGGGGAGGACCGGAGGATGATCGACGTCAAGGACGGGTCGATCGTCTTCGTCTCGTCGGTCCGGCCGGAGGAGCGGCTCGGGACGTTCCTGGCCGCGCGGGGCTTCCTGCCGGAGCCGGTCGTCTACGAGCTCCTGGCCGACAGCTTCCTGACGGGCCGGAGCCTCACGCGCCTCGTCTTCGAGACGGGCCTCCTGTCGCGCGAAGCGCTGGCCCGGGCCGTCGAGGAGCTCGCGCTGAAGGTCCTCATCGACCTCTTCCACTGGCGCGGCGCGCGGTTCGTCTACGACCCGACCGTCGTCACCGAAGACCTCCTCCGGATCCAGCTCTCCCTGCGCGGACAGCTCCTCGCGCTCGAGGGAGCGCGGGCCGTCGACGACACGGCCCGCCTTCGCGCCGTGGTCCCGGCAAACCTCGAGGAGCCGGACACGGAGGCCGACGAGTTCTCGCCGCGGAGCGTCGCGCGCTCGTTCTTCTCCGTCGTCGAAAGTCTCGACCTCGAGAGCCCGCCCCCGTCCGTATGGCAGGAGCGTTTCGAGCTCTTCGGAAGGTTCTCGGAGAAGGTCGCGGCTTCGCAACGGAAGCCGTTTCGCCCCTTCCCGCCGTTCGAGGACACCGCCGAGCGCTGCCGTGCCGTCCTCGAGGCGGGCACGGAGGCCGAAGAAACGTTCCGGCTCGCCGCGACGGACCCGTTCCTCACGGTCGACCTCCTTTTCCTCGGGAACGCGCTCCGGACCCCCGCCCGGGGGCTCCTGTCCACCGTCGACGGCGCCCTCGCCGCGATCGGGCCGGGGGCGCTTCGCCGGATGCTCGAGCTCCTCGTCTCGCCGGGCGCCGCGGTGCTGTCGGGCCGGGATCGCCTCGAGCGAGCGCTGCGAAGCGCCGCGGTGTCCACCGCCGTGGCCGCGTCCCACGTCGCTCCGTCGCTCGGAGAGGACCCCGGGCGGGCCTGGGCCCTCGCGCTCCTCGAGCCGGTGGGCGGCTACGAGCTCCTCAAGCTCCTCTTCACGGAGGACTTCGAGCCCGGGCCGTTCCGTGCGGCGACCCTCGCCTGGCACCGGGCGGCGAGCGGCCGCGCCCTGGCACGAAAGCTGAATCTGCCCGGAGCGTTCCTCGACGTCCTCGGCTCGGACGGTCAGGTCTCGAGCCGGAGCTCCGTCGCCGAGCAGCTGGTCTTTTTCGCAAAGCAGATGGTCGCGGCGGAGCAGGTCGGCCGCGAGTGGACGAGCGACGACCCGGAGCTCGCCGACCGGTACGCCTCCCTCGCCGTCGACGACGAGCTGGTCGACCGGATCGGCCGGGACGTCTCGGCGCTCCGCGAGCTCCTCGGGCTCTGATCCGGCGGCCCGGTTCCCACCGTAGTTTCGAGCAGGTAAGAGTCGTTTCGATCGGAGGTATCCCATGGTTGCCCGAACCGCCGCATTCGCGATCCTCGCCCTCACACTCGTGCTCGCTCCAGGAGCGGCGCTCGCCGCCGAGACCCCGCCGCCGCCCCTCCCGGCCGGGGTGCGCGCGGCCGTGGAGGTTCGCGTGATGGACCTCGACGTCGTCGCGACGAAGGACGGCCGGCCGGTCACCGACCTGACGCGGGACGAGTTCGTCGTCCGCGTCGACAAGAAGGTCGTCCCGATCGACTACTTCGCCCGCGTGGAGGCCGGAACGGTCCACGGGCCGGACCTCGCGACCGCCTCGCCGGACCTCGTCCTCGACACCCTTCGGGACGACGCGGGCGAGGCCTACGTCCCGAGGCAGTTCCTCGTCTACTTCGACGACGAACGGCTCCTCCCGCAGGACCGCAAGCCGGTCCTCGAGGGGCTCCGGGACTTCGTGACCCGGCTCTCCCCGTCCGACCGGGCCTCGATCGTCTCCTTCAACGGGGCGACCCGGGTCCTCGTCCCCTTCACGAGCAGCAAGGAGGACCTCCTCGACGGGCTCTCGAAGCTCGAGGCGCTCGCCCCCCGCGGGCTCGCCCTCGAGTCGGAATACCAGAGGACCGTGCGCGAGCTCCGGATCTCGCCCGTCCGGTCCCGGGCCAGCCTCATCCGGAACTGGTCGACCGAGGCCGCTCACCGCGAGCGCTGGGCGCTGAGGGAGCTCGCGCGGAGCGTGTCGGCCCTCGCCGCGCGGTCGGGAAAGAGGACCCTCCTTCTGGTGACGAACGGCTACGAGTGGCACCCGGGCCGGGCGCTCGCCCTGGCCTACGGCCCGAACCTCGTCTCGCAGTTCGCCGAGGACGTCGGCGAGGAAATCGAGAAGGTCCTCGCCCAGGCCAACGCCGCGGGGATCACGATCCAGGTCTTCGACGCGAAGGGGCTCGGGGCCGGCGTCGACGCGTCCGAGCGGTCGAACCCCGCGATCAGCCCGTTCTATCGCGTGCAGAGCTACCGCGACTCGATGGTGACCCTGGCCTCCCGCACGGGCGGCACGCTCGTCGAGAACCGGAACGAGTTCCGGGCGGACCTCGACCGCGTCTACCGCGAGTCGAGCGTTTACTACTCGGTCGGGATCACCCTCTCCGGGATCGCCGGCGCCGGCGAGCGGAAGGTCGAGGTGCGGACGACGCGGCCCGGCGTCGCGGTTCGCTCGCGTACCGGATTCGTGCCGCGGAGCGCCGACGAGGCAGCCGTCGACCGCGTCGAGATGGCGCTCCTGACGCCCGGCGCTCCGGGAGACTTCCCGGCCGCGCTCCGAATCGGGACCCTCTCTCCCTCGGGCGGACTCGCCCGTCGGACCGGTCCGTACGAGGTCGAGTTCTCCCTCGCGGAGCTCACGTTCCGCGACGAGGGCGACCGGAAGACCGCGATCGTCGACGTCACCCTGGCCGCGATCCAGGACACCGGGGCCCGCTCCGACGTGAAGCCGGAGCGGAAGACGATCTCGATCCCGGCGGCCGAGTGGGAGCGCGCCAGGAGCGAGCCGTTCGTCTACCGCGGGCAGGTGAAGAGCGGCAAGGGGAACATCCGCTTCGTCGCCGGCGTGCGCGACGTCGCCACCGGGCGGATGGCCCTGGCCTCCACGGACGTCCGCGTCGAGTAGGCCCCGCGGCAGGCCCCCCCGGAA